>JBLMXH010000078.1:0-14023 GCA_050257685.1 Nitrospirota bacterium | reverse complement strand
ACCTCGATCGAGATGTTGTCGCCGGGCATGACCATTTCCACGCCCTCGGGGAGTTTGACGGTGCCAGTTACATCTGTCGTTCGGAAATAAAACTGTGGCCGGTAATTGGTGAAGAATGGAGTGTGCCGTCCGCCTTCTTCCTTGCTCAGCACATAAACTTCCGCTTTAAATTTCTTGTGCGGTGTGATGGAACCGGGCTTGGCGATAACCTGTCCGCGCTCGACCTCCTCCTTCTTGAGACCACGTAAAAGCACGCCGACATTGTCGCCCGCACGGGCTTCGTCGAGGAGCTTGCGGAACATCTCGATATCCGTAGCCACTGTCTTCGCTGTTGGACGAATGCCAACGAGCTCGACTTCCCCCATCTTTTTGAGAATGCCTCGCTCAACACGACCGGTCGCAACGGTGCCGCGGCCTTCAATGTTGAACACGTCTTCGATCGGCATCAGGAAGGGCTGATCCACTGGGCGCTCGGGAACAGGAACGTAATCATCGACCGCCGACACGAGCGCCAGGACCTGATTCTCGGCGTCCGCATCGCCGTTGAGCGCCTTGAGCGCGCTGCCTCTGACGATCGGGATTTTGTCACCCGGAAATTCGTACTGCGTCAGCAGATCGCGCACCTCCATCTCGACAAGATCGAGAAGCTCGGCGTCGTCCACCATGTCGACCTTATTGAGGAAAACAACGATGGAAGGAACGCCAACCTGGCGAGCCAGCAGGATGTGCTCGCGCGTCTGCGGCATCGGGCCGTCAGCAGCAGAGACAACGAGAATGGCGCCGTCCATCTGAGCCGCGCCAGTGATCATGTTCTTCACGTAGTCAGCATGACCCGGGCAATCGACGTGGGCATAGTGACGCTTGTCGCTGGAATACTCCACGTGCGCCGTGTTGATAGTGATTCCACGCTCTTTTTCCTCTGGCGCATTATCGATCGAGTCGTATTCGCGCACTTCGGCCATGCCCTTTTTGTTGAGGACCTTCGTGATTGCTGCCGTGAGCGTCGTTTTCCCGTGGTCAACGTGACCGATCGTGCCGACGTTTACGTGCGGCTTGTCGCGTTTGAAAGCTTCCTTAGCCATATCGTTTTTTGTTTACCTCTATATTTTTATTTCTGTTACCGGTTCCCAAGCTCCCCGAGCCCATGACCGGGATTGAACCGGTGACCTCGTCCTTACCAAGGACGTGCTCTGCCAACTGAGCTACATGGGCGGCTGCTCGTCGCCAACCCAGCGCCTCCCTTGGAAACCCGGGCGGCGAACCGGCCGTGCCTTCCACCAGAGAGTCAAAAATCCCAGAGTCGCGTCAAATCTGCATTTGAACGACCATGGGATCGACTGATCCGGCAAAAAGCGTCCGCAAACTAACCGTGCGCACCGTAGTGTCAAAGAAATTTTGGACCGTTTACGCTAGCGAATTCGATGACTGGTGGGCTCTGCTTTCCCGCGCGTAAGCAGACGTACCAGCACAGCAATTATGAGCAGCGCGACAACGCCGATTCCGATATACAGCGGACTGATTTTATCCATCAGCCGTTTTTCTTCGGGCGTAGGGCTGGCGATTGGCGGTGTGGGCGATGGAGACGCGTTCTTTGCTGCCAGCATCGACTGCGCATACTGCAGACGCTGGAACGTGTCGTTGTCCTGCGGATTGGCCTTTAATACCGCCTGATAATCCGCGATGGCGTTTTCGTACTGCTGCGCCAGGCTGTAGGTGTACCCGCGCTTAGTGGTCGCTTCCATGTCGTTCGGATTTTTTGTGATCAAAAATGTGTAATCAGCGATCGCGGCGTCGTAGTTCTTCATGTTTCGATACGCCAGGGCGCGCCGATCATAACTCTGCAGATCGTCCGGTTTCTTTTGGATTACGGCGGAAAAATCGGCGACCGCCTTATCCCATTGGTTGAGGCCGATCTCAGCGAAGCCACGAAATTTAATTGTATTGAGATCGTCCGGCTTTATTTCCAACGCCTTGTTGAAATCAGCAAGAGCGGCATCGTACTGTTTGAGTTCAGATAAGGTCTGACCGTGTTCCGTGTAAGCGGAGGCATCCTTCGGTGCCAGCTCGATGTATTTTGCAAAATCAGCCAATGCGGATTGGTATCTGGTCGAGGCGCCCTCAGAGTCTCCCGCTGCCATAGCAGTTCGTGCTCCCTGGCGATAGGCGGTGCCACGATTTGCATATCCGCGCGGATCTTTCGGATTGTCTTTGATCGCCTTTCCGAATTCGTCAGCAGCAGCATCATAATGTTTTTCCTGGGCAAGCTGGATGCCGCGTTGCATATGGTTTCCGCCGCCGCCCTTGGTCGGTTTCGCTCCATCGACCTGAAGAGCCGCACAACCAAAAACCGATACGATGGCGACAGTGAATAGTTGTTTGTTCAACATATGTATTTCTCCTCGTAGCCTACTTTTTGCGCGATTTACCGCTTACAGGCCAGAAAATTTATGCAAAAGGCCGTCCCAAAGTTTAGATGCGCGGATCGGAGATGCTGTAGTGTCCGCTATCTCGACGGACCACCGCGTTGCACGCAGCACGCGGATCAGATCCGCGGAGGAGAGCGCGCCGTGCATCCGTTGACCGTGATCGGACCAGGGCTGATATGAACTACAAGATGTCTCCCCCGCATCGCGACGGCCCGTCGCGCCGAAGTTCCCATCTCTCCAAAGGGTACTCCGCGGTTTTTGCCACGGTGTTCATCTGGTCCATGCCGTCGCTTTTCATGTTTTACCTGAATCGCTATTACGATCCATGGGCGCAAAATTTCTATCGCTACTCGGTCGCATGTATCGCCATTGCGCCGTTTTTGTTTTATCAAATTCGCCGCGGCAGCCCACGCATCGACATGCACGCGGTCAGGCTTTGCCTGCTGCCATGTCTGCCAAACGTGGTCCATCAAGTCACCCAGGTAATGGCGCTTTTCTATATCGGGCCCGGCGTCTATACGATTTTCACTCGGGCTTCAGTCATTTTCACAGCCCTTCTGGCTCTGGCATTCTTTCCAGAGGAACGCGTCGTTATCCGGCAATGGCAATTCCAGCTTGGCACGTTGCTCGGATTAATCGGCGCATTCGGGGTGATCTGGTTTCAGGCGAATGCGAATCCGCTCGCCGCATCCAGTCCGGCCGGCGGCGGACACGATCAACACGTCGCATTGCCGGGACTGTTCATTGCCTTCACGGCCACGTTCTGCTGGGCGCTCTACGGAGTTCTGATTAAGCGGCCCTCGGCTGAGCTCGGATCAATCCGTAGCTTTGGCGTGGTCAGTTTCATTACTTCGGCACTGCTGTTTCCGCTCACGCTCGCTTTTGGCAAAATCGGGACTCCCCTTCAGGCCGGTCTGAATGCGAACCTGGTTTTGATCATCTCGGCAATAACCTGTATTACGCTGGCCCATGTTTTGTATTACGTGGCAATCCGGGAAATCGGAGTGGCACTGTCGCAAAGTCTCCAACTCCTTTGCCCAGCCATCGCCATGGCGTTGTCTGCCTGGATTTATGGGGAGCGACTCACGCATGCGCAGCTTTGGAGCGCCGGCATTCTGCTTATTGGCGCTTTCCTGGCCATGCGCACCAAACCGATCGCCACAGCAGAAACAGCTGAAAATATTTAAATCTGCGAGACGCTGGACACTCAGCGCTCGATTGGATTATCGAGTATCAAGATCCACCAATTCAGCCGCCGCTTGTTTACGTGAATCTCAAAAACTATCTCATCACTCGCCAGAAGCTGATCGACCGCGCACTGGATCGCTATTTGCCAAAGGCGAATACGAAGCCTGCGACGCTTCACCGGGCCATGCGCTACAGTTTGTTCGCCGGCGGAAAACGTTTGCGCCCGATTTTGTGTCTTGCTGCCGCCGAAGCTTGTCGCGGCAAAATTGATAATGCGCTGCCACTCGCGTGCGCGCTTGAATGCATCCACACGTACTCGCTCGTACACGATGATCTTCCAAGCATGGATAACGATGATTTCCGACGCGGTCGACCCACCTGCCACAAGGCTTTCGGCGAAGGAATTGCCGTGCTCGCGGGTGATGCTCTTTTAACAGTCGCGTTCGAGATTGTTTCACACGCGAAGACAAGCCGCCGGTACGATTTGTCGACGTTGTTGCGCGAGATCTCCGTCGCGGCGGGTAGCCAAAAACTGATCGCCGGTCAGGTCGCCGATCTCGAAGCCGAAGGCAAGAACGTCCAACGTCGCGAGCTGCAGTTCATTCACCAGAACAAGACCGCTGCGATTTTAAAAACCTCAGTCCGTTTGGGCGCCATGAGCGCCAACGCGGATGCTAGAAAGCTTTCCGCGATTACGACGTTTGGGCAACGGCTGGGGCTCGCTTTCCAAGTTATCGATGACATTCTTGACGTAACGCAGACCTCCGAAATTTTGGGCAAGAGCGCCGGCAAAGATGTAGCGGCAAAGAAAGCAACGTTTCCTGCGGTCGTTGGGTTGGAGAAATCGCGAGCAGAAGCCAGACGGCTCACGCGCGAAGCGCATGATGCCTTGTCGATGTTCAGTAATGAGGACGCTGAGGCGCTACATGCGCTAGCAAACTACCTGCTCGAGCGCGAGTACTAGGTAGCGCACGCTTCCAGCGTGTCGCGTTTGGCATCCTGCCGAACGCTGCTCTTCTATGTTCGCCGGGATGGCGAACACTGCACGCAAGGATGCGTGCGCTCCCATACGGATCACACGAGCGCCAAATTCGGGTCGATCTCCTCCGTTACGCGCGATTCAAATCCAGCGCGCAAACGCAACAATGCGGCAAATGCAATCATGGCGGCATTATCAGTGCACAGCCACGGCTCGGCGCTTTTGAATTCAATTCCTGCGCGGCTGCTTGCGTCCTGCATTTGACGGCGTAATTCCTGATTGCAACTGACGCCGCCGCTTATGGTCACGAGATCCACACGATGTTTTTGCGCGGCCGCAATTGTCTTTGTCACGAGCACATCAATGATGGCCTGCTGAAATGATGCGCAAACATCCCCCAATACTTTGTCATCCCGAGCGGAGCGAAGCGAACTCGAGGGACCCCGTTGAAATTCGTTTTGGGGAACGCTGCGGGATACCTCGAGTCCGCTCGGAATGACATGCAGCTTTGGCAATAAGTACCGCACCGCAGTCTTCAATCCGCTAAAGCTGAAATTTTCCGAACCGGGCATGCTGCGCGGGAGATCAAAACGTTTCGGATCGCCGCCGCGCGCATGCTTTTCAATTTCCGGGCCACCGGGGTAACCGAGTCCGAGCATTTTGGCTACTTTGTCGAATGCTTCGCCCGCCGCGTCGTCAACGGTGCGGCCGATGAGTTGGTAATTCGTTAGGCCAGCAACAAGGACCAGCATTGTATGTCCGCCGCTAACGATGAGCGAAACGTGCCTTGGAATCTGCGACGCCCACAGGGCGGCGGCTACAGTTGTAGCCGCTTCGCTGTGCGAACCGCCTTGAAAAAATGGCGAAAGCAAATGCCCTTCGAGGTGATTTATACCCAGGTAGGGTTTGCCGAAGCCAATGGCCAATCCTTTTGCAATTGACGCACCGATCATGAGCGAACTCGCCAGGCCGGGACCGGTAGTCGCGGTGAACGCATCGATGTCTGACATGCGGGTTTTGGCCGCGGTCGCGGCGCGATTAAGCAGGCGCGGCGCGTAGATCAGATGATTGCGCGATGCGATCTCAGGCACGATCCCGCCGTATTTCTTATGAGCGGCCACTTGCGATGCGACTTCGCTGGCAAGCAACTCGCGGCCGGAACGATCTTCGCGCAAAATCGCTACGGCCGTCTCGTCGCAGGAAGTTTCCAGGGCCAACACTGTCATGTCGAGCAACGTCGAGATACCTGTAGCGTGAACGAGAGGCAATTCCGCGGGGTTCGTCGACTCCGCTCGGAATGACAGAAGAAATTATTTCTTTACCGCTTCCGCTTTCGGCGCGCTTTGCTGTGCGTAAATCATCACGCCTTTGAGTGCGTCAATGGCCCGCAACATCTGTGGATCTTTTGTTTTGATGATGTTGATCTCGTCCTGTGGCTTGGTATTTCCTGTGTTGCGCAGCACATACAGAGCGCGCTCCTGTTCGGCAGTCATGCCGACGCGAATATTTGGCGTGACGCCGTTCCCTTGAATGACTTGTCTGCTGGGCGTGTAGTACTTGGCCGTGGTAAAACGCACCGCGGATCCGTCGGGCAATTGCAGCACGTTTTGCACGGAGCCTTTTCCAAAAGTGGTTTCACCAACCAGCACCGCCCGACGCAAATCCTTGAGCGCACCTGCAACGATCTCAGCGCCGCTGGCGCTGCCTTCGTTAATCAGCAGCACCATCGGAAAATTCGGACGGGGCTTACTTACGGCGGAGGTCGAATAATCATGCTGTTGGGAAGGAACCCGGCCTTGTGTCGAAACGACCTTCGTGTTGGGCGGCAAAAATTGTCCGCATACGTCTACCGCGCTGTTTAATAGCCCGCCGGGATTATTTCGAAGATCGAGTATCAGCGCCTGCATGCCTTGCTTCTGCAAATTATCGATTGCCTTCGATAATTCGTCGGCTGTCGGTTCGTTGAATTGGATCAGCCGGACGTAACCGATCCTAAATGGGCCGGTCAACTCCGAAGGCAACAATTTTTCTCCTTTAACGCTTTGGATTTTTATTTCTGCGCGTTGCAGCGTGTACTCCTTGATTTCCTTGGTGGACGGCCGCAACAGCGTCATACTGACTTTTGCGCCTGCGGGCCCTCGCAGAACATTGATCGCGTCCTGGAGATCCATTCTGTCGGTCGACATTCCGTTGATCCGCAAGATTTGGTCGCCGGAAAGAATTCCCGCCTTGGCGGCTGGCGTGTCTTCCATGGCAGTAACCACCGTAGGCAGCCCGTTTTTCATGGAGACTTCAATGCCGAGGCCGTTGAAGCGGCTGCGCGTGTCGTCCTGCATGTCTCGAAAATCATTGGGATCCATGAACTGGCTGTGGGGATCCAGTGACGACAGCATCCCCTTCATCGCCGCGTTGACGAGATCGTGATAGCTCGTCTTGTTCTCGTCGACGTAATCCTGCCGAATCAGCTCGAGGGCTTTTGCGAAAATGGCAATCTGCGAGTAGCCGTTATCGTCTTCGGTCTTCGGCGGCTGCACTTCCTGCGCAAAAGCGCCTGGGATAGCGCCGAACAGGACACAAGCCAGCAACGGAATGATCAGGACCCGCCTCATGTTTTGCCCAGCGAATGATGTGACAATCGCTCATGAGGAAATTTTGGCAACGCCCAACAAGCGGCGTTGTCTGTAGTGAGATTCGCAGGATGAGGAACGCTGCTTGTAATCTCATTAATAGACCGCTTCAGCCGGGTATCGCTGTAGCCGCGGGCGATGACCGCGGCGGCGTTGTCCATTCAAGGCTGCTGGCGGCCGGGGTCACCGACCCCGGCTACAACTCTGTGGCATTCAGGCATGGCCTTTTGCGACTTCTTATCCTGCTGACGCTGTGTTTTTCTAACGCGGCTTTCGCCGCGCAACCGCAAGACGCGGAATACGAAGCGGTAGCGGAAGAATATGTAAAAACCTATCTGGCCGCTCACCCGCTTCAGGGAACCGCTCTCGGGTTTCACGAGTACGATGGCAAAATTAGCGATTACAGCCGACTCGCGCTTGACGCGGAACTCTCCCGTCTCCGGCGTTTCGATGACCGGCTGGCGAAGTTTGATCCAGCCAAACTGAGTCCGCGGCAATCGATCGACCTGCGCATTCTGCAAGCGGCAGTGAAGCGCGAGCTGTTTCAAATGCAGGACATGTCAGTATTTGAACGAAACCCGATGGTTTATGCGCGCGCGGGCGACGTGAACGTCTATATCAAAAGGAATTTTGCGCCGCTTGAGGACCGCCTTCGCAGCCTGGTCGCCGTCGAATCACAAATCCCAAACATCATGATCGCGGCGCGAACAAACCTTGATGAGAAACTTCCGAAGCCGTTCGTCGAGCTTGCGATTCAGATCGCCAGAGGTTCGGCCGATTTTCTCAAAAAAGATCTCGTCGCAGCTGTGAGCGGGCTGAAAGACGAGCAACTCCGCGTCGCATTCCAGGCAGCCAACCGCAGAGCTGCAAACGCGCTCAGCGATTACGCAACGTGGCTGGAACGGGAGAAACTTCCCAAAGCCACACTCGATTTCGCACTTGGCGAAGAAAAATTCGGACGGTTCCTGGCCCAGACTGAGCTGGTTGATCTTCCGCCACAAAAAATTCTTGAGATTGGCATGACCCAATTAAAAGCCGAACAGGAAGCCTTTGCCGAGGCGGCAAAAAAGATCGACCCAAACAAACCTGCGATCGAGGTTTTCAAACAAATCCAGAGCGAGCATCCGGCTTCGGATAAATTGATCCCCGACATTGCCAAGGAACTGGACAAGCTTCGTAAGTACGTTGTGAACCGTAAGCTGGTCGGAATTCCGTCGGAGGTTCGGGCGAAAGTAAAAGAGACTCCGCAATATCTGCGTGCCACCTCTTTTGCCTCGATGGATGATCCTGGCCCATTCGAGAAGCGCGCCACTGAGGCTTACTATTACGTCACTCCGACGGAAGAAAACTGGCCGGCCCAGGAAAAGGAAGAATGGCTCACCGCGTTTAACTATTACACCTCCGATGTGGTCTCAATTCATGAAGTCTATCCCGGGCATTATGTGCAGGATCTTCATCTGAATGCGTCGTCTGCCAGCAAAGTAGAAAAGATCTTTGGTAGCTACGCCTTTACCGAAGGATGGGCGCACTACTGCGAAAAGATGATGATCGACGAAGGATTCGGCGGACCCTCCAACTCAAGTCCAAGCGAGGAGGATCTGAAGCGAGCGGCAAAATATCGCATGGCGCAGGCTGACGAAGCGCTGCTGCGCCTTTGCCGTTTGTGTGTGTCCATCAAGATGCACACACAAAACATGTCGATTGATGAAGCGACAAAATTTTTTCAGAACAACTGCTACTACCAACCCAAGCCCGCACGCCAGGAAGCGATGCGCGCCACATTTGATCCCGGTTACCTGAATTACACACTTGGCAAATTGCAGATCCTGAAATTGCGCGACGACTATAAGGCGCAACAAGGCGACGAATTCTCATTGCAAAAATTCCATAACGAATTGCTCAGCCACGGTATGCCGCCCATTCGTCTCCTCCGGGAAATCATGCTCAAAGATAAGAACAAGTGGGACCAGATCTTGTAACTGCACGCGGGCTGCGTTCTTGGTAGGGCGGGCAGTCCTCTGCACGCCGCCTCAGGCCAGTACACGGCTCGCACTGGAGTGCGAGCCCTACCAGGTTCTGGTACCGCTTAGTGTCCATTGATGACGCGGCGAGATTTCGGGAGACGTCGATTGGAGCTCCTATTTAACCGTTTAACCATTCAACGTTTCCACTTCGCGCTGCTGCGCGTTACATTGCGTCGTTTCGCGCTTTCGCGTAACATTCGCATCCGAAAATCACCATGACAGAACTGGTTTCATCAATGGCCGATAAGATCGACCGCACGATGCAGCGGGTAATTCCGCTGGCGTACCGGGTGCGCCGAACTGGCCGGCGTCTGGTGCGTCGCGCGTTGCGTAAACCGCGCAGTGTTTCGGAAGGTCCGAACCTTCTGCCGTTGCTGATTCAGGTACTGGCGAGTTTCACCAAAGCCGACGGCATTATCATGGAGGAAGAGATCGACTCGAGCCTCGGCTTTCTTCGCTACGATTATCCGGAAGCCGTTTACTCCGAACTGCGACAGTTGTTTCGTCAGGCACTTTACGAGCAACAGGATCTCGCAGCGATGGCGCAAAAACTCGGCGCGCAGCTAAGCACCGAACGCAAGATCATGCTTGGGGTCCAACTGTATGACCTCATTTCGCAAGCGGGTTTAAAGCAGGAACAGGTCGTCGCGTTCTATTCGTTCATGTCACAAATGGGCATGGCTGCGCAGGCGATCGATATCGTTTATCAACTCAATGCGTCAGAAGAATCTGATCCGTCCATCTACCAGCATGGGGCGTCGCCGCTGGAATCGCTGTCGTTCGGGGCGGATAGCAAGTCCGACATCATATTCAAGAACCTCGCTGAGACGGATCGGCTGATGGCCTTCCGATATCACGACCTGATTCTTTTGAAAAATTACAGCGGCCAAAATGTCTCCGTGCGCGGGAGACCTTTGGTGCGCGGGGGGTTCTGTCGAATTTACCCCGGTCAACGAATCTTAATCGGAGACCAGGTACTCAGTTATCAGGAGCTCGCGCAATATTTCAACGCGAAGAAGAACGTTTCTCTACCCGAAATCTTTATCCGGGTAACCAAAGACGCGGAGCAAGTACAGTTGGAGCGCTCGAGAACGCGTGAAAGCGCGCTGCGAGTCACCTTCGGACTCAAAGTCCGGGTCAAGGCGTTGCGCGACATCGATGCGGAGCTCAAGGGAGTTCGCCTCAAAGCCGGCACTCAGGTCGACACGACGCTGGAAGACAAAATCATTTTCCACAACGACACTGAGCTGGACTTAAACGACCTGCGTCGACGCGCACGCGCGCTCGGCGGACGATTCCAACTCAAAGCTTCCAAATCGGAATATCTGGTGTCGAATGATCCGAGCCGCCTGCAAGCCGATGATATCCTGCTTTCTCCAGGCACAGCAGGAGATGTGCTGCTGAAAATATTTTGCGATTACGATCGGCGGGTAGGCACGCTTGAAGTCATCGAAGCGGATCGTCGAATCATGGTGGGCGATAGTCCGGTCCGCACCACCGCGGAACTTAAGGACGGCGACATCATTCGAATCGACGTCGGACAGGTTTTACGATGCAATTTTTTGGAGCGCATCATCGAGGAGGAGCGAAATATCATTCGCAGCCTCGAACTGAATGAAGTCACACACCGGTTTGGCAAAGGCGAGGTTGGCCTCGATGGGATCTCCTTCAGCATCACACGTGGAGAGCTTGTTTGCGTGATGGGCGCAAGCGGGGCCGGCAAAAGCACGCTGATGAGAGTCCTGGCCGGCCAGCTGCAGCCGACGAGCGGCGAAGTCTTGCTCAACGGCCAATCTCTTTATGGAAACCTCGACGTCCTGAAGCAGTACGTCAGCTATATGCCGCAACAGGATGCGTTCGACGAGCACCTCACCATCGGTGAAAATTTGCAGTTCGCGGCAGCGATCCGGGCGCCGCATCTATCGAAGCGTGATCGCATCCGACGGCTGGACGCGAAGCTCATCGAGCTCGGTCTAAGCGAACGTCGCGACGCCGTTGTGGGCAGTCCCGAGAAGAAGACTTTAAGCGGTGGCGAGCGAAAACGGCTCAACATCGGCCTCGATATGATTGGGATGTCGGACGTCTATCTCTTTGACGAACCCACTTCCGGTCTCTCGTCGAAGGATTCCGAGCACGTGATCGAAATCATTCGGAGCATGGCGCACAACAAAATCGTCATTGTCACGATTCACCAGCCGAGCTCGAAGATTTTCCAGATGTTCCAAAAGGTGATCTTGCTCGACAAAGGTGGCCGGCTCGTGTTTTTCGGTGCGCCTTCCGACGCCTTGCGGTATTTCGCCGAAGCGGAACATCAACATCAATTCGGCGCGGAACTGGGCGCTTGCCCATCGTGTGGAACGACCCGGCCGGAATTCATCTTTGATGTGCTCGAGACGCCGCTGCGTGATTTGAGCGGGGACGTTATTTACGAGGAAAACAGCCGTGGACAGCTCGTCCCGGCGCGCCGTTACGCGCCGGATTTTTGGCGCGACAAATATGAAGCGTTCAGACTGATCCAGGACGTGAAGCAAGTCTCCTTGCAACAGGAGGAGGCCGATCCATTGCCGGTGGCACCGACGCAAAGAAAACGGTTACCATTGCGGTGGCACGATGAGTGGACGCAATTTCGGACGCTGCTGCGGCGTGCGTTCACGAGTAAACTGCGCAACCGGGCGAATCTCGTAATCACCATCGGCGTTTCGCCGATACTGGCGCTGCTGATCGGGACCATCCTGCGTTACTCAGAAACCGGCACGTACGATTTTGCTTCGGCTTATCATATCCCGACGTTTTTATTTCTCGGCCTGATCGTGGCGATGTTTCTCGGACTGACAAACAGCGCCGATGATATCATCCGGGATCGGCCGGTGCTGCAACGCGAGCGCAACATCAAGGTGCGTCTGTCCTATTACGTGATTTCGAAGACGATCACCCTCGGATTTTTCGCCCTCATTCAATGCGTTCTTTTTGTGCTGATCGGCAATTTCGTCCTCCAAATCCGGGGCATGTTCTGGCTCGACCTGGCCATAATGTTCCTGACTGCAATGAGCGGCGTGGCATTGGGTCTAGTGATCTCATCTCTCGTGGCCGATCCGAAAACCGCGGCCAATATCGTCCCGCTGGTTTTGATTCCGCAGATCATCATGGGTGGCGCGCTCATCAAATACGAGGACATGAACCGGAATCTCGGTCTGCTTTATTCCTTTTCGCACTGGTTTTCGGAACATCCGAACTCGGAAAAAACGAGAAAAACGGAGAGCAAGCTGCAAGTGCCACTTGTCTGCCAGTTCATCGCCATGCGCTGGTCGTACGAAGAAATGATTGTTGCCCAAGCCAAGCTCAATCCGCTTACGAAACGTCAGGACCGCGTGCATGATGAAATTCAAAAGCTTGCGCCTAAAGCGGACACCCCTCAGCAACGAGCGCATCTCAACGATTTGAAAGACGCATTGGCATTACTCTCTGGATTGGAAGGCCCGTCGGCGCGCGATGTCGACCGTTATCTGAAGCGGCTCGATCCTGTTATTGCGGGGAAGCAAAGATTCGATCGCTCGTTATTCAAAGACGCGAAGGGCCCCGTCACAGCTGATCAAATCTACGTGAACCAAAAAGTGTCGGACCTGATCTCAAGAGCCGAGATGGAGCAGACCGATTACCGGCGCGGCAGTAAACCGAACGTCTTCTTCGGTCTCGAGAAAAGGTATTTCGGAATTACGTTTGGTGTCTTCACCTTCGACACGGCGGTGCTGTTCGTATCCATCCTCGTATTGCTGGTCGTGCTGCATTGGATTTTGCGAAAACAACTGGAAGTACGCAGAACCTGATGAAAAAGAAAACCCGAAATCCGAAATCCGAAATCCGAAATCGCCTTATCGTCGCTGCAAGCGAGCAGGATCCCGACATGTATTACTTCCTTTGTCATTCCGAGCGAAGTCGAGGAATCTCTGAAATCAATTTATGAGCAAAACAAAAACTAAACCCGCACGCCTTATCGTCGCTGCAAGCGAGCAGGATCCCGATATGCTTTACGCGACGAAGTTCTGGGCTCCCGATCCATTCATTTTCCTTCAGCGTAACGGCAAACGGACACTGGTGTTGAGCGACTTGGAAATCGATCGTGGCCGAAAGCAAGCTGACGCGGATGAATTCGTAATGTTCAGCGAGGTCGAGCGGGACTTGCAGGGAAAATCGAAAAAGACGCCACCGTACGAGAAAGTGCTGGCCCATTTTTTGAAAAAACGAGGCGTGAGATCGGCCACTGTGCCCGCCAATTTTCCACTCAGTTACGCGGAGGAACTCGCAGCAAATAAGATCCGCGTTCGCGCAGCTGATGAATTTTTCTGGCCGGAACGTGAAGCAAAATCCGACAAGGAAATTGAATTGATGGGGCGCGCTTTACGGATCACAGAAGCTGGACTGAAGCGCGCAATTGAGGTGTTGAAAGCATCAAGACCAGCCTCTGGAAAAAGATTGCGATGGAACGGTAAAACGCTGAGCTCCGAAATCCTGCGCGCTGAAATTGATTCCGCCGTTTTACGCGCCGGCGGCGTCCCGAATGGTACGATCGTGGCTGGAGGCGATCAGGCCTGCGACCCTCACGAGCGTGGCCACGGTCCGCTCTACGCCGATTCGCTAATCATCCTGGACGTTTTTCCGCGTGACGCGAAGACCGGATACTTTGGCGATATGACCCGCACCGTGTTGCGCGGTCGCGCGACCGAAGCGCAGCGGAAACTTTGGGAAACAGTGAAAGCGGGGCAGGCTCTCGCGCTAAAGAGA
>JBLMXH010000077.1:0-3370 GCA_050257685.1 Nitrospirota bacterium | reverse complement strand
TCATGGTGTTGCGTTGCAAACCAGAGTCGCACCCGCCAGCAAGTCCGGAGCCGGACCATAAAAGCAACGCGAGGACGCGTACGCACTCACAAGACACTGCGTGGGAATTGCATCCGAAACGCTGAATCTATTTCACGAAAGGTTTGGGAGTGCGATGCGCCCTCGCATGGCTTTTTAAGTGTACAGAAGCTGCAACCTATAAGAACAGTGCATTGGCCGTTTTCGGTGATGGCTTTAAACTAAATCGATATGCATCGGATTGATCATTCCCCCTTCCGTAAAGCACACGATTTCATTCCGATTTTCGGATCCCAAACGTAAAACTTTTCTGAATTACTCAGCCATGCCGCCTTACTGCCGATTTTTCATCTAAATGGCCAATACTTTTTGGCAGGTTACTGCCGCTTACCTTTTGGCTGTTGTCGGCGGATCGATCAGTGCGTCACTGCGCCTCGAGCATAGGCCTCTTTGCGCGCTGATCAGTTTCGCCGCAGGAACACTTCTCGGGGTAACATTGTTTGCGATCTTCCCCGAGACGTTTGGCGCGTGCCCATGGTGGGCAGTGTTGCTGGCGCTGATTACCGGCTATGCCCTTTTCTTTTTCATCAGCAAACATGTCCATCATGTTTGCCCGGCTTGCGCGGCCAGTCATTTCGACGCTGATGCTACCCGCCATTTCAGCGAAATTGCTACCGCCCTGATCGTTGCTTTGGCAATTCATAGTACGACTGACGGCTTGGCTTTGGGCATTCAAGGTGAAGCGCCTGCGGCCGGTGCCACGAAGTGGTCGCTTTTTTCTGCTCTGTGCATCCACAAGGTTCCCGAAGGTCTGGCGCTTGGCAGTCTTTTGATCGGCGCAGGATTCAGCCGCGTATCCGCGCTCGCATGGATCGCCGCCGTCGAAGCAACAACACTCGTCGGTGGTGTGATTGGTTATGCATTTCTCACGGAAATTTCGACTGCTTGGCTCGGCTTAATCATGGCATACGTCGGAGGCGGATTCGTTTACCTCGCCGTGCATGCTGTGCTTGGCGAGATGTTAAGGCACGAAAAAAAGCTGGTCCTGACAAGCTTCGCCCTGGGAGTCGTGCTGATCGCTGTTCTCAATATTGGGTTACGATTAGGTCGTTAAACTTCCTCAAGTTGTAGAGGCGCTTGTGCCAAGCGCCTGATATTTTAAGCCCCGGCGGTCGCCGCGGCGGCCGCGCGCTACGACATGCACTCATTTCATTATCGCGATAATCATCTCTTTTGCGAAGAGGTCGATCTGACGCGCGTGGCCGAACGATTCGGCACGCCGACTTACGTTTACAGCGCGGAAACAATTCTTGATCACTACACGCGGCTCGATGCAGTGCTCGCGCCGCTGGACCACCTCATTTGTTATGCAGTAAAAGCGAACTCGAATCGTGCCATTCTGAAGTTACTCGCACGTGCGGGCGCCGGTTTCGATATCGTTTCCGGTGGGGAGTTGTTTCGCGTGCTCGCGGCAGGCGGCGATCCGGCGAAGTGCACATTCGCGGGCGTAGGCAAATCCGGGGACGAAATCGCCTACGCACTGGAGCAAGGCGTTTACAGCTTCAACATCGAAAGTGAAGCTGAACTGGAATTGATCCAGCGCATCGCCTGCGCAAGCGATAGGCGCGCACAAGTCGCATTGCGGGTCAACCCCGACGTCGACCCGCACACACATCACTACATCTCGACAGGCTCGCAAGAGAACAAGTTCGGCATCGCACTGGACCAAGTCGGTGCAGTTTACGAACACGCGGCGCAAATGAGCCACATTGATATCGTCGGCGTACAGATGCACATCGGTTCTCAAATCACCGCGGCCAAGCCATTCGCGAGCGCAATCGCAAAAGTAGTTCCACTGCTGCGGCACCTAAAATCGAAGTACGACATCAGGTTTTTGAGCATTGGAGGCGGCATGGGAATCATTTACCGGCGCGCGCTGGCAAGCGGATCAGGCAAATGGTGGCACGATCATGGCGGCGAAGCGTCCGCTTTCAGTGTGCGCGATTACTCTGACGCAGTTGTGCCACCGTTGTGCGACCTGGGTATCCGGATCCTAATTGAGCCTGGTCGTTTTCTTGTGGGCAACGCCGGTGTTTTGCTCACGCGCGTTCGTTACATTAAGCAAAGCGGCAGTAAGACCTTCGCTATTGTCGATGCTGGTATGAACGATCTCATTCGGCCGGCGCTGTACCAGAGCTACCACGAAATCGTGCGGGTCGTTGACACGAAACGTGAGGGGAAAAGCAAGAGTCGCAAGGTCGACATTGTCGGACCGGTATGCGAATCCGGCGATTTCTTTGCACTCGACCGGGAAATGCCCGAACTGAACGAAGACGATTTACTCGCGATAATGAGCACGGGTGCGTACGGGTGTGTGATGGCATCGAACTACAATTCGCGTCCGCTCCCGGCAGAAGCGCTGGTTCGCGGCGATAAGTTCGCGCTGATTCGGAAGCGGCAAACATGGGAAGACCTCGTCAGCGGAGAAGTCGACCCGGACTGGTAGGGATAGTTTGGGGAAGGCTCGCCCTCGGGCCGTTTGCGTCCGTTACGTCGCGGTCGCGTCCCATCACTTGCGGAACTTCGTAGTCCGCATAAATAGTCATCCTCGCCAAAACACGATGAAACGTCTCTTACTCATATGCTGTTTGTCGATGATCGCGCTCGGTCTGCGCGCGGCGCCGCCTGCAGGAGGTGAATACATTCTCCTGGTTGGTGGCCCGTCGATGTATCAATGGGAAAAATACAAAGCTGTCCCTCACGATCATTGGTGGGCGAACTTTGTGCGGGCGGCCCGTCTACGAACTGAGCAGATACGCGAGCAGGCCGGACCGGATGCGAAGATCACCTGGCTGATTTACAGGCAGGGCTACGAGGACCGCGCGAAGCAGGAGCACCAGGATCTGATCAGTCTAATTGGTACGGTGCGCGACAAATTTAACATCAATCTCGTTTGGTTTGGCCCCGGACACGAGGTCATCGATTACATCAATAACGGACAGCCGCGAGACCAGCTAAAGATCGTGGACTTTGAATATTTTGGACATTCGAACCGCGCCTGTTTCATGTTCGATTACAGCAACAACATCGATAGCGCCTGTAAATCCTGGCTGCACGAGAACGATCTTAAACAAATTAATCGCCGCGCGTTCGCCCGTGGCGCTTACGCGAAGAGCTGGGGCTGCCACACCGGCGAGAGTATGTCCAAAAAATGGTTTGCAGCGACCGGAATCCATATGATTGGTGCTCTCGGCAAAACTCAATTCATGATGGAGGAACTCCCGATCCTCATTTCAGACGACGGCAGGTGGGTCAACTAATTTTGGATTCGCGATTTGCGATTGCCGATTGA
>JBLMXH010000076.1:0-10065 GCA_050257685.1 Nitrospirota bacterium | reverse complement strand
GGATCATCCGTTAGATGGGGCGCGTTCCGCCCAAGGCGGCTTCCAAAAGTCATGCACGACATCATGGGCGTCCGAATGCCTTCGGACTGCTCGAATAGGAGCTGGTGACCCGCCGCGGCGGGACAACACGATCCAGGAAGCTGCGCCCTGCGAATCAACCTAACAAATTGGAATAATCGCGAAAGAAGAACCGCAAAGAAAGAAAATCAAAAAAAGCCAGGTCTGCGATTGACAACCCTCATAGGGGCTTCATCGATCGGTTAGATGCGCTCGAACTACGGACGCGGGGGCGGAGTCGGACGAGGCCGCGGTGATGGTGTAAGCCTCGGTGGTGGCGTCGTTGCTGTTGCGGTCGGGCTCGGAGCAACGGTAGGTGTATACTCAATAACACAGACGCGGAGTGAGAAAACTTGGTCAGGCGCTACTTGGTCCGGCATGCATGCGTTCTTTCGGTTCCAAGTCACGCAGCCGGTGCCATAACCGTTTCCCGGATTCTGCCATGCAGCACCGGAGTTAGATTGAAGGGTCCGGTTGTGCCAGAACCACTGGCCATTTGGATTGAAATCCATCACAGCTTGCACAGAGATCCAATAGGTTCCCGGGTCGAAGAGGCCGGCGGTCAAGTGGATCGTAAAGTCAGGGGGAGTTCCCGTGTAAGGTTGATTAAGCAGTGCCCCAATCAGCTCGCCGGGTAGGTGGCCCGGTGCGTCCCGGTAAAAATAAACGTTGAACGACGACGCGGGACCGCCTCCTTGGGAATATTCGCCCATCACATTGACTTCCGTGATGTAAAAGACGTGGAGAGGGAGCAGATCCACGACGAAGTCGTCAGCCGCCTGGTCGTCGAACCCGGCCATCGCGGGCTCGAACTGTTGCGAGCCGATACCGAGAGGCGGTTCCGTTGCTGCGTTGTCGTATTGGCTAAGGGTCGTGCAGGGAAAACCGGAAGGCGGCGGCAGCGTGCTTTCGCCGCCGCTATTTCCGGTGACGTATCGCTGCCCGAGCGCGAGCGGAATCACAAAGGCAGACAGGATCAGAAACAGGTAAAACGCGCCTCGAATGAGATGCGTTTTGGTTGTCGAGCTAATGTTCACGTTCACCTTGCTTACGCTTCGGTGCGTAAACATCTTTTACTCTAAGCGCGGCAAAGATGTCGAGACTTTTCGCGGCTGGACGGCTCTGGACTCTACCGCTTGCTTGCTAGGGAGCACTCCGATAAAAGCGGAGTCATTGGAAATTCGTTTTAGCGGGAAGTGCGACGTGATGCGAGTTGAAATCTGTTGGGGCTTCGATACACAAATCGCACTCCCTCACGCGCACGCGACCGCATTCGCTCCATTCTCGAAATTGATTATCTGACTTATGTCTGACTGTTAGGCCAATTGTCCGCAATTATCTAGGTAAATGTTCCCGGCGGGAATGGAGCCGACGGGAGTCGAGCGACATGGACGAAGCCCGAAGGGTGAGCGAGCGGGAGCGAGCGAATCAATCGAAATCCAGGCGAAGGCATGTACCCGAGTTATCCAACACTCACGTGATTAGAGAACCGTTCCCGGCGGGAATCGAACCCACATCTAAGGTTTAGGAAACCTCCGTTCTATCCGTTGAACTACGGGAACAATTGGATTTCCGATTTTAGATTTGCGATTGCCGATTGCAAATAGCGCACATTGGAGGCTTCACACGTGCCAGCAGCTTGGAACTGATAAGGACAATGTGTAAGGAAAAGGGCTGTCCCACCGACTCATTTGTGAAGGAGTAGTTTTATGAAAACAAATAGCTCACGATTCGATGGTTTAGTGGCACGTTATTACCCTGCCGTTTATAGCTTTGCCGCGAGATTGACCGATGATCCTCGTGAGGCGGTAGCGCTCACAAGCCAAGCGTTCAACGGCGCGCGCAGCCAATTGCACAGAATGCGTAGCCAGACTGCGATCGCCACGGTTCTGATCGCTGCAGTGCTACGTGCGGGACTTGCGTCAGCATGATTTGAGTTGCGATCTTTCAAACACTTGCGTCGCGTAGTTAAATCTTGTCGGCGTTCAATTTCATAAAGAAAACATCGGTGATCCGCTGCGCCCCGAGCTTTTCGTAGAATGTGGCGGCAATAGTGTTTGATTGGTAAACTGACCAGATCATTTCCCCTGCGCCTGTGTCGCGCGCAATGCTCGCCGCCCTCACCATGAGAGCCCTACCGACCCCCTGATTGCGTGCGGCGCGGTCAACATACAAGTCCACGACGTGCATATTGGATGCGGCGCGATCCGAATCGTAGCCGAAGTGATACAGCAAATAGCCAATTACCTTGCCCTGGTCTTCTGCCACCAAGCCTGCAAAGGCACGCTTAGTTCCAAAACCATCGCGCAGATAAGCGTCAGTGGTCAGCTTGAAGTCGGTCAAATCGCCCAACTCGCGAAGGTAGTTAGCAAATTGCCGGGCCAGGTTGCCGATTGATTGCGCGTCGGTAGCGAGCGCTGGTCGAATGATTAGCGCCACAGCCAGGTCTTCAGATTGCTTGAGCAGAAGGCAACGCTGATTGCAGCCCTTAGCCCATTCTCCAAGGCATGTGCAACATGGCTGCGATTGCTTGATTTCATTTTCGACTGCCGCTCAACGATCACGTCTCACCTGTGATCAGGTCTCACTTTATGGAGTTGGCTCTCCGAATGTCGGCACATTACCGAAAAGGAACTGGAACGGAATCGGACTGCGCGTAGCCCATGCATTCTCGTCGTGCTTGGCTTCGGGAAACGCCAGGTAGAAAAGCTCCGAGCCGGGGCGGTATCCTTTCCACATCAGCCGATCTCGCATGCTACGTGTGGCTTCGTAGTTGTCGCCCGGCCAGCCGCTATCGAGGTAGATCCGAAGCTTTCGTTTTGGTTCTGTCGCAACGCGCTCCAGTAGATTGTCGCAATATGTAAATGTGCTCGATAAGCAGGCGATCTTTCCAAACACCTCCGGCCATTGCCAACCAAGATAAAATGAAACAACACCGCCTAACGAAGATCCCATAGCCGCGGTATTCGATGGACCCTTGAGGGTGCGATATTTTCCATCGATCAGCGGTTTGAGGCTTTCGACAAGAAACCGGCCGTAATCCTCGTAGCCAGGCATGGTGTACTCGTTCATGCGATCGCGAGGGTGGATTCCGACAACGACGACCTCCTCGATCGCATTCATTTTGTCGAGCATGTTAATGACTTCGTCAGTTCTCCATGTATTTCCGATGAACGCTTCTTCCTTGAAGAACAGGTTGTGCCCATCATGCATGTAGAGCACCGGGTAGAATTTAAGCGTATTTTCTCGGTAGCCCGGCGGCAGAAAGACCCGGAAGCGATGCTCAACACCGGCGGGGCTTGCGAGCGGCGGCATCAACTCGCACACGCTGCACTGCGTGTCTTCGCGAAAGAATGGATGCACTTCGAGCGCCGTTCCTGACGTTGCGATCGCCAGACAGTTTTCTCCCCGTGACCACATGGTCGTAGCATCGTGGTGCAGCACTGGCTTGAAGTAAAAGTACGGTCGGTCTGTTTCCACCTGGAATTCTGTCGTGCAGCCATTCCGCCTAACGGCTTCAACGTCAGCGTCCCAATTCTCATCGGTCCGAAGCGCGATTCGCGCGCCGTTCTCGGGATAAATCACTCGAATGGATTGTGTATATGCCGTCATGAGCGCATCGAGACGATTTCGTCCCGCAGTTTGCGTGCGATCTCTTTGCGGTTGCCAGCCCGAACTTTTGCCGGCGAAAACGAGTAATTCGCCCGGATCTCGCGCTTGAATAAAAGATTCAAAAGATGCGGTACAAGTGTCATGTCCCGCCAGTAGCAGACTTCATCAGCGACAGAACCATTATCGAGATCGTAGCCGACTGATGCCGACCCAACCGGGCAGCGAAGTTGCACAACGGATTCGAGCAACGCCGATTTAAACGGCAACACGTTCGATCCGTCCGAACTCGTTCCTTCGGGAAACAAGACGACAGTTGTGCCGCCAGCAATCGCTTCGCGTATGAGATGAACAGTTTTAACCCTGAAGCCCGTGCGCTTCCGATCGACAAAGATCGCGCCTGCGGCGCGTGCAAGCCAACCGAATAACGGCCAACTCGCCACATCGCGCTTGGCCACAAAGACACATGGCCGAATCGAGCTTAGAACAACGATATCGAGATAACTCAAGTGATTGCTGACTAAAAGGCCGGAGGACGGCATGGAGCCTTGTCTCGTTACGCGTATTCCGAGTACGCGACACGCAAACCGGCACCACCCATGGAGCCATACCGCACGCGCATGGAGCCGTCGGTTCTGCCGAACAAAGAGCATACTGATCACGTTTTGAACCAGCGCGCAGAGTGAAAAAAATACGACCGCAAATGCACGCCAGATTCCAAGAAATAGCGTGGCTAAATATTGTAGGGCGTCTCTGTGAGACGCTGACGGGGTTTGGTTGGCGTCCGCCGCGGCGGACGCCCAGCAAACAACCGGATTCATCGGAGGAAGTGGGCGCGCACAATTGCAGGCAGCGCGTGAAGATCGAGGAGCGTCAGAAAATCGATTGTGCCGAATTCGCGATCGATGGCCGGGGGACCGCAGATTTTCGCGCCTATTGCGAGGTAAGCACGTAACAGTCGCGATGAAGCGCCAGTTGTGGTAGTCGGCGCCGGTAGTTCTTGAACAGTACACGTTTTGCACCAACTGAGATCGTATTTGTCGGCCACAACTCTGAAGGCCGGCCGCGGCTGCGTGCGAAGCTCGGGTTCGACGAGATGATGTTTCAATTCCCTGTATGCATCGAGCCCGTCGATAGGCTCTTGCGAGCTGATCGAGCTACAGCCGATTAGGAAGCGCGCATCACGATCCACCGCGTAACCTGCGATGCCGCGCCAGAGAAGGTGCAGTAGATTGAAATTACGGTGATCGGCATGCACACAGGCGCGACCGAGCTCGATTGTTTCGCAGCGAAATGGTTCGTACGGGAAAAAATCGAATTCCCGCTCGCTGTAGTATCCCAGATTCACCGCCGCAAGTTGCCCGGTCTGCAACCGATATGTGCCGACGATCTCGCTCGTGGCGAGTTCTTGGACAATCAAGTGATCGCAGAATTCATCGAAGGGATCGACATCGAGTCCGCTCGCGTAGGACTCAGCCAATCCTTCGCCTAGTTCGAGATTGAAAACCTCAAACCGCAACTGCTGGGCGCGACGCACTTCGTCTTCGCTTTGTGCCAGTCGCACTTCGTACCGCGGGCGCAACCGCGTCAGCGTTGTGAGGGATGTGTATGTTTTGAGCAGTGTGTTCAATCGTGTTCTCCAGGAGCTTCACGGCAAGCGCTGTCCATCCAGTTTGATGACTCGCGCCGCAGCCGCGACCTGTTTCGCCGTGGAAATATTCGTAAAACAGCACGAGATCGCGCCAGTGTGGGTCATTCGCGTACTTCGCGGAGTCACCATGACATGGGCGCGTGCCTTTCTCGTTAGGTAAAAAGATGCTTCCCAGTCGCCGAGCAAGCTCACGTGCGACTTGCTGAAGCGTCATCATATTTCCCGAGCCGGTCGGGCATTCGACTTTGAACGATTCACCATAAAACAGGTGGTAACGTTCGAGCGCTTCAACGAGGAGGAAATTAGTGGGAAACCAAATTGGACCGCGCCAGTTCGAGTTGCCTCCAAACAAATAGCTATTCCCTTCACCCGGAACGTAATCGACCCGAAACTCTTCGTTCCCGGCGTGAAAGATGTAGGGTTTGTCGCCGTGGACGCGTGAGACCGACCGGATCCCGTGCGGTGATAAGAATTCGTTTTGGTCCAGCATATAGCGAAGCGCGCGACGCAATCGATCTCGAGTTGGTATCGCCAGCATTCGATTTCCGGTGAAGGGGCACACTTCGCAATAGGTCACGAGCGACGCCAGGTCTTTGCGGTAATTGAGGAACCATTCCATGCGCTTCTTGAATCCAGGGAGTTTGTTAATCTTTTCCGTTTCGAGGTTCTCAACCGCGATAAGCGGAAGGAGGCCCACACAAGACCGCGTCCGCAGCGGGATCATTTGGCCATCAACCTTCAGTTGGTCGTAGTAGAAACCGTCTTCCTCGTCCCACAGGCCGGTGCCGCCTAGCGAATTCATGGCATCAGTGATGCCGATGAAATGTTCAAAGAACTTCGACGCCATGTCTTCGTAAACAGGATTGGTTTGCGCCAGTTCAAGCGCCATGGAAAGCATCGTGAGACAATAAAAGCCCATCCAGGCTGTGCCGTCGGCTTGTTGCAGAAATCCTCCGGTCGGCAGCGGCTTTGATCGGTCGAACACGCCGATGTTATCGAGTCCGAGAAAACCGCCGGAGAAAAGGTTATTGCCTTCCGCATCCTTACGATTCACCCACCAGGTGAAGTTGACCATCAACTTCTGGAATACGCTTTCTAGAAACGCAGTGTCACGGTGGCCGCGCGGCCCTGTCATCTTGTATACCCGCCACGCCGCCCACGCGTGCACTGGCGGATTGACATCACCAAATGCAAACTCATAAGCGGGAATCTGACCATTGGGATGCATGTACCATTCACGCAGGAACAACATGAGTTGTTTCTTCGCAAAATGTGGATCGATTTTGGAAAACGGAATCATGTGGAACGCCAAGTCCCAAGCTGCGAACCACGGGTATTCCCATTTGTCAGGCATCGAGATCACGTCCCGGTTGAAAAGATGCTTCCATTCTCGATTTCGACCGAGGTGTCGCTCAGCTGGAGGCGCTGGTTGCGCCGGATCACCAGACAGCCATTCGCGAATGCTGTAATAGTAGAACTGTTTGCTCCAAAGCAGCCCAGCATATCCCTGGCGGGCTACGTTCTTGGCTTGATGATCGCTTTGTGACGGAATCACCGCGTCATAGAACTCGTTCGCTTCTTTCATTCGCATCGCGAAAACTTCTTCGAAGTCCACAAATCGATTGGAGAGCGCACGCGCCTCGTCCCGCGCCTGCGGGATTCGCGGCCCCTCGCCGCGAACCTTTGAATCGACTGACCAGGATGAATTCTCGCTGGAAGTAACCGGTGCTCCGCGTTGATCAGTATTGTCTTCGGCGAGAGCGCCGAAGACGGCACGCGAGGCGCGTGCGTTCCCCGGATCCATGCTCGAAAGCCGCAGCCTAACGACGCGCGATTCACCCGGCGGGATTTCCAACACACAATGAGCGGCGAATTTTGTCCCGATGTTTTCTGGGTTCACGGCATCGGCTCGCCCATGCACGACGTATTCGTGAAACGCATCTTTCACGAATAGCTGGGCGTTCGGGTAATTGTGAATGCGCGCAGCATTCGTTTCATTTTCGGTAAAAAGCGGCTTCGCGTTCCCCTCAAAGGCGAACTGATAATTCCCAAGCACATCGTGCTGCGCGCGCACCAGCCCATCATGTTCCAGCGTGATTGAAGGTTTATTCGTCGATTCTTCCGGTATTGCCCCCCAAGACCACGTGTTGCGAAACCAAAGGGTCGGCAACAAATGCAATATCGCTTTCTCGGGACCGCGATTTGCAATCGTTAGGCGAATTAGAATGTCATTCTCGGAGGCCTTCGCATATTCGGCAAAGACATCGAAGTATCGATCGTCATTGAAAGCGCCGGTGTCGATGAGTTCGAGCTCTGGTGCGCCCAATCCGCGTCGGCGATTCTCCTCGATCAATCGAGCGTACGGATATTCAGCCTGCGGGTACTTGTAGAGTGCCTTCATGTACGAATGCGTCGGCGTAGAGTCGAGATAGTAGTAAAGCTCTTTCACGTCCTCGCCATGATTGCCCTCGGAGCCGGTGAGACCGAAAAGTCGCTCCTTTAGGATCGGATCTTTTCCATTCCAAAGTGCCAAGGCAAAACAGAGACGGCACTGCCGATCCGAGATACCGAGAAGACCGTCCTCGCCCCAGCGATAGGCGCGGCTTCTCGCGTGGTCGTGCGGGAAGTAATCCCAACAATTTCCGTAGGGTGAATAATCTTCGCGAACCGTCGCCCATTGACGTTCCGACAAATACGGTCCCCAGCGTTTCCAGTTCTTCGTCCGCCCCGCTTCATGCTCGAGACGCTGGTGTTCCGCAGTTACTGTTGAAGACATGCCAATTGGTCGCGAGAAAGGACAATTCCTTACACAGCTGCTGTAGCCGGCGCCGGTGACCCTGGAGTCTGCTTGGTCGCTGCTGCGAGATCGGCGGCGTCATCCACCTTCGCCGAGGCTACGGCGGACGAGACGCTGCCGGCGACAGGCGAATGCTTGCGATTCCATAGCGCCGCGCCTGTCTCCGTTTGAGTGTGGGCAAGCGCGCGTTGGTCGAGAAATTGGACAAAATCTTTCGTGAAGAGAACATCCAAAGCCCAATCGATAGCGACGCGCAGTTTCTTTTCCGTGCGAGGTAATTTGCTCCAGTAAATTCCGCGCCACAGGAACCAAGCCAGGAATCCCGAAAAGTTGATACCAAGAATGCGTGCGACACCTGTGCGGCGACCGATCGCAGCAAGTGCACCGAGAGTCTTGAAGCTGAACGGCTTTTTCGGCTTTCCGTAAACGCTCGCTATGATGTTGCGCGCGACAACCTTGCCTTCGCGCGATGCGTGTTGTGCTGTCGGCGGACAATACTTGCCTGTCGCTGGATCTGGAACTAACGCACAATCACCCAGCGCCCAAAGGCCATCCCCACCTTCTACTTCCAAGTTCGCATTGACTCTGACTCGCCCGCGCTCTTTCTCGCACGGAACACAGTCAAGAATCGGATTCGGCGAAATGCCTGCAGTCCAGATCAGGGTTGAGCTAACAATCTTTTCGCCGTCACTCAGCTCAATTTCGTTAGGTCGGACTGCAGCTACTTTGCTCTTTGACAGGATTTCCACTCCACGTTCGCGGAGCTTCTTGTCCGCATAACGGCCGAGTTTTTCGCCAAGCTCCGGGAGGATGTATTCGCCAGGATGTACAAGCACAAGTCGGAGCATTTCCTCTTTCAGATTTGGATAGTATGGGAGCGCGTCACGCAGAAAATCGTTGATGCTTGCGATCGTCTCGACTCCTGCAAATCCGCCGCCGGCCACAACGAAAGTCAATAGCGGCGGGCGCTCTGCACGGGCACATTCTGTGTCGGCTTCTTCCAAATGGGCGATTACCCGGTTGCGTAATTGAATCGCATCGCCGAGCGACTTCATTGTGAGGACGCGCTCCCCCACACCAGGTAGATTGAAGAAATTAGTCACCGAACCCAGCGCAAGCACAAGGTGATCGTAGTTGAGCGTATGCGAGTGACGATCGAACCCATGCGAAACAACCACCTGCTTCTTCTCAAGGTCGATCTGTTCGACATCGCCACAGAAGAAATTCACGTGGCGTATCATTTTGCGGACAGGATTGACGATATTAGTCAGGTCGAGATCGCTTGCCGCGATCTCGTGCAGCATCGGCGTGAACAGAAAGAAGTTTTCGCGATTTACCACAGTCACTTCAAAACGCGGGTCTCGACGCTTTTCGAACTGCAACGCTGCATACAGCCCGCCAAAGCCGCCGCCGAGAATGAGCACACGGGTGTTGTTCGGCATACGATGATTTGTCGGCGAAATGCCGGAATGCTTACAAACCAGATATTCTGGGGAGCGCACCCGCCTAGGGTGCACTGTTCGGCGCCCTCGCCGAATGGCCTTTCGTTTCGTCGAACAGGAGACGAAAAAGAAGCATAAAGTCAGCGAATGCGAGACGTATTCGCCAAACGTGAGGCGCGTGTGCTCCCCAGAA
Source organism: Nitrospirota bacterium (assembly GCA_050257685.1). Classification (GTDB taxonomy): domain Bacteria; phylum Verrucomicrobiota; class Verrucomicrobiia; order Chthoniobacterales; family UBA10450; genus Udaeobacter. Next base: position 316 of record JBLMXH010000076.1, on the reverse strand, counting down.
TCTACGCTAAGACACTGCGCTCGAGCCGGAGCAATTCACCGAGCGACCATGCCTGGAACGGACAGCCACGCGGTGTGTGCGGCGGATCGGCGTCACAGATCTCAGACACGTGACCTAATCCGGCGTGATTTAAATGCTGGTGCAGCGACGGAAGAAATCGTGCACGCGCCTTTTTTCGTGCAGCAGCGTTTGCGCCGTGCACGCGCACCCAAGCCTCAACAAACGGCCCGATTAACCATGGCCAGACTGTGCCCTGGTGATAAACAGAATCTCGAGTGCGCGAGTCGCCTTCGTAGCGAGCTGCATAGCCCGTTTC
>JBLMXH010000075.1:0-5651 GCA_050257685.1 Nitrospirota bacterium | reverse complement strand
GCACTGGCCAAGGAATTTCGCAAAGCGCAGGCGGCACGTGAGACGGGCCTGTCTTTCACCCAGCTAACCGATCGCGTGAACGCGACGATGAAGACGCTCCGCTACGATCAAATGTCTGACGTCAAAGGACCCAAAGCAACGTGTCGCGCACCGGTATTGGGGCCGCCTGCAAAGACTCGGTCTCGTTAGGCCAAACGGCTGCCGTCTGAACGGCCTCGGTAGCGCGTGTCGGAGAGACGCGGCTACAGGCTCGCGGCTACAATTGGATCGCTTTCCTTGCGTGCAATCGATTTACTTACTGAAGCATCAAACAGAGGAAAAGATCATGTCATTAACTCGCCGCAATTTTCTGGTTCGTGGTTCCTTGTCGCTGGCTGCCGGAGCGCTCTCGTCGGTGCTCGTCGAGGCGAAAACCAGGGAAAACGCTCCTGTCGATTTCAAAGATTGGGAATCAGTGCGTCGCCAGTTTGATTTGGCTCCTGATCACATTCATCTCGCATTATTTTTTCTGGCTTCTCACCCGAGACCTGTGCGGCAGGCGATCGAGCAATACCGGACGAAGATAGACGCAAATCCGTTGCTTACCGTCGAGGGCGCGGTTTTCGTGCAGACTGACGAGAACATCCCGTTGCAGGTCTGCCGGGCCATGGCCAACTACATCGGCGGCGATGCGCAGGACATCGCACTGACGCAAAACACGACAACGGGCTTGGCTCTTCTCTATCACGGGCTGCCTTTGCGCGAAGGCGAGGAGGTCCTTACCACGACGCATGATCATTATTCGCATCACGAATCAATCCGGCTTGCCACAGGGCGTTGCGGCGCGACCTGGCGCAAGATTTCGCTCTTTGATTCTTATGACTCAATTTCGCCAGATGAAATAGCCGAACGTATTCGCAAAGCGATCGGGCCAAATACGCGTGCGGTGGGAATCACCTGGGTGCATTCCAGCAGCGGGCTAAAGCTGCCGATCCCTCGAATCGCTCAGGCACTGGCGGAAGTAAACCGCAGCCGCGACGAAAAGGATCGGGTGCTGCTGATCGTCGACGGTGTGCATGGGATTGGCGTGGAAGATCCAAAGATTACCGCACTGGGGTGTGATGCTTTGGCGGCCGGCACACACAAATGGTTGTTCGGTCCACGGGGTACCGGTTTCGTTTGGGCAAAGCCAGAGGTTTGGAAGAGCATGCGTCCAGTGATTCCGTCGTTTAGTTCGCCCGATCTTTTTGCGGCATGGGAAGAGGAACATGAGCCGGCGCCTGCGGCGCGAGCAGCATGGTTTTCCCCGGGCGGTTTCCAGGCGTTCGAACATTTCTGGGCATTACCGCAGGCGATTCGGTTTCACCAAAACATCGGCCCGGCTCGAATCACGGCGCGGACACACGAGCTCAATACTCAAATGAAGGAGGGACTCGCGGGCATGCCGAATGTCCAGCTCTACACGCCGCGCGATGAAAAGCTCTCCGCCGGCATGGTCTGCTTCGATATCAAAGGGATGAAACCTGAAGCAGTCGTAGAGCGTCTTCTCGCTCAGCGCATCGTCGCTTCTACGACTCCGTATCGCGTGTCGTATGCGCGTCTGGCGTGCAATATCGTTAACACGCCACAAGAAATCGAGACGACGCTGCGTGCGATTCGGGAATTAGCATAAGCGTATGTGGTAGCCGGCATCGCTGATGGCGTCCGGGGTCACCGATCCCGGCTACAGAGTCTCAGTCGTTAGGGCTTCGATGAATTCCCGAGGAGTCTCGGCGTTGAGCAATCTCGATCGGATCGTCTCATCTTTTACCAGTCGTGCCAGCGTGCCGACGCAAACCAGATAATCGCTAAGCAGGCGTTCTGGAACGCCGATCACGAAAATGAGATGCGCGCGCTGTTGATTTTCTCCGAATAGAATGCCGGCGCGGCTGCGGCCGACGCCGATCACAATTTCATCAACCAAATCCATGCGTGCATGCGGAAATGCGACGCCATTTTCGACGATACTGGGGTGCGTTTGCTCACGCGCCAGTACTTGCTCGAGAAAAGCTTCGGGCTTGTCGATCTTTCTCCCGCTGATGTCGGATGCGAGCACATCAACAATTTCACGAATCGCATTCGCTGATTTCCGCGAGCGCAACCGGAGGATCACCTGTTGTTCAGTTAGCAGATCTGCGAGGGCGATAGGCATCAGGGGGTGGAGAGATTTATTGGATTATGCAGTAAACCCAGTTATCCAGTTAACTAGCAAGCTGTGGCAACTCAAGATACAGCGGCAGCGAAGAAAGAGGAACGGACAGTTTCCCTCCAGCGGAGCATTTATGATCCGGGCTATGTCAATGCGATGTCGCATTTTTATCGGGGCGAGCTGGGGCGAAGCATGGTATGGCGGCAACGACTGGATGTGACGACCAACTGGGCCATCACCAGCAGCACCGCCATTATTACCATCGCTTTTTCCACTCGCGAAGTGCCGCACATTATCTTCTTTTTCAATCTGGCCATCGTCGCTGTGCTGCTCTGGATCGAAGCGCGCAGGTACCGTTTTTATGACGCTTTTCGCGCGCGTATCCGCATGCTCGAAGCGCATTTTCTTGTCCCGATGGTCATGGAAAATCGCGAACTGCTTCAGGGCGAATGGAAAAAGCTCGTATGCGAAGATTTAATTTTGCCCAGCTTCAAAATCACAAAGTTGGAAGCCATCGGGCGCCGGATGAAACGGAATTACGTGTTCATTTTCATCCTGATCCTGGTCGCATGGCTAACCAAAATCTTTTTGCACGCCACCGCGCCGATCAAGGATGTTGTATCGTTCTATCATGCGTTGCGCATCGGGCATATTCCGTCCTGGTTCGTGGCGATGGTATTCGTGGCCACTTTTATTACCGTCATTACCATCACCATTTATGTCAGCAGACGTACCTCCGGGGAAATCTCCGAGTTCGGCACGCATCGCTCGCTCTGGCGCATTTAAGGCGTGCGGACGCGACGGTGACCGTGCTACAACGAATCCATGAGGACCTCGCCCAGCTACGTCACCAGATTTTTTCTGATTGCTGTCTTCTTCTCTGCAGTCTCGGTACCCAATGCCGCTAATCCAACTGGTCGTCTCATTGTGATTAGAGTGGCGAATTTCGGCTGGAACGTTGCCGCCAATCTTAAGATCGATGGCCGTACCGTGGCGAACATTGTTCAGGGCCGCAAATATGACCACCCCATTGCCGCCGGGCGACATGTTTTGACCGTTTCGGCTGTGCCGAACGTCATCATGAGTGAGTCGAGCTCGATTACCGTAAACGTGCGACCTGGCGGAACCTACATCTTCACCGCCATGTGGGATTCCTACCACGTTTATCTCCAGCCAACGACTTTGTCGCCCGCGGAAATGGCGAGGTTGGGACTTTGAAAAGGCTGTCTAATTTTCGCCAGAATCCCTTTGATCTAACAGGTTGACAATGGAACCGGGCGAAGCGCTTGGCATTGCCGCGCAGATTGCAGTCGCACTCGCTGGTTTCGCAGGTGTGGTCGTGGTATTCCGCCGCGAAGCCGTCCACGAATGGTCTGGTATCGACAAACTGCGGCTACGTTTTTTGCTAGCCAATTCCATTCTGCCGCTGGTTGTCTCGATGCTCGGACTTTTGCTACTGACGATCAGACCATTGCCTCCAGGAACCTGGAGATGGTGCAGCGGTATCTTCCTGGTTGCTACTGTCGCGTTCGTTACGGCAACTGCGAAAATGTTGCGGCGTTTAAATCTCCCAAACGCACATCGCGATCGCGTCACCCGTTTTATTTTCTTCCTGTTTGGCGTTTTCGGCGTGGCAGCGATGATCCTGCAATTGTACAACATCGCCCTGCTCGACGCGTTCTGGCCATTTTTCGCGGGGATCGTATACCAACTGGTCACGGCGATGGCCCAATTTGCCCGGATGATCCTTCTGCTGCCTGAATAGCGCAGCAAACGATCTGCGTGGCGCAACCCCTACTCCGCCGCTTCGGTGTCGTGAAGACGACCGTAATCCACCGTGAGCTGTCCGCGCCCTGACTCGGTATATATATCAACGAAGCGTTCACCGAAGCGAACGTCTCGCCAGCTGTAATCCTGTTGTGCCTGGACGGGAGCGGCGATGACGGGATCGATTCCTGAGACTGAAACCGCAAAGAGCGCGCGACTGTTTTGAAGTGAATCGAGAGTGGCGCCGTGCAGCGGACTGCTCTTGTCGATCACGTGCCGGAGCGTCAGTGCCGCCGGAAATATGATCAATTTATCGAAGTGTAGTTTTAGCGTGTAAAAATACCGGAAATCGCCGCCTTCGATCAACGGTTCATCGCGCATAAACATGATGCGAAACTCTGTCTCGACGATGCTGTGCTGGTGTTGGTTGCCGACGCGCACCATGAGCGTCGGCTGGCCATTCAATTGACCGATCACCAGGCATCTGCTAAACGCAATCCGCGCCACCGGACGCGAGAACCGGACGAAAATCAATCCGGTCACGACTGCGAGCAAAAAGATACCGCTCATGATTTCAATCATGCTGATCACGTGTCCGTACAGTGTTTGCGGATACATGTGGCCGTAGCCCACAGTGGCCAGTGTTTGGACGCTGAAGAAGAAACAGTCGTAAAACCACCGGCCGCCAGTAGTGCCTGCGATGCTCTTAGGATCGACGGCGTACAAGGTGGCAAAGAGCAGGTTTAGCGTGACGTAAAACACGGCTACCAGCGCGGCAAACTGCGGCCAGCGCAAACCAAGCAGCCATTGATAAACCCCACGCCATTGCCAGCCGCCAATATTGACCTTAACAAACTCGACCTGACCCGCGTGGACCGAGACGTGGTTGTGCCTCCGTTTTGTCAGCTTCTTTTTCATACGCTGCATAGGTTCGTTGATACGGTAAAAGAGCGCGTTTAAAAAGCGATGCGTCTTCGTACCACCACTCTGCAGCGGCGCTCTCTGAGCGCCGAACTTTTACCGAAACGTCGCAATCAGAACGCCGAGTTCTGAAAAGGGGTCGGCGGTCAGAGACCGCCGCTACAATTATTTGCCCGAATGAGAATTCTTTCGAGCTGCGCGAGTGTTACATCGACGGAACATTGGTAACGAACGACGTGATCGATTCGAAGATTCTTCGATCCACGGCTTCCTGCGTTTCACCCATTGCCTGGAGCTGGCGTTTCGGTAGGCGTAACGAATGATCGCCGCCTTCGATCACGTGAAGAGAGTTCGGCGCTTTCATTCCGGCCCGGACGCGCTCCAGTAGATCCAGCGGACACAACGCATCGCGAGTACCTTGCACAAACAGGACAGGCGTTGTCAGCGCGCGTAAAACTTCATCGCGAAGTTTGGTGCGATCTCCCATGGCGCAAAGTGGATAGCCAAGACAAACCAGGCCGTCGACTTTTTCCTCGAGCGACACGTGACAACCGATGCGTCCGCCCATGCTTTTGCCGATCAGGAACGTCGAATCTGGTTGATGTTTCGTTCGCGCAGCATTCAAGGCGGCGCAATGTGCTGCGATGAGTTGCGGCAACGGATCGGGCCGTTTCCGCCCCGTGCGCATATAATCGTAGTCGAAAGTCTCGACTTCACCGATCCCTAACAAACGCTGCTTCCAAGTTTGCATCCACGGATGCGAAGAAGGCGCACCTGCGCCTGGAGCGAAAAGAAT
>JBLMXH010000074.1:0-7724 GCA_050257685.1 Nitrospirota bacterium | reverse complement strand
CAGAAGCAGCGCGCCCGGGGTGACTCGAACACCCGACCCACGGATTAGAAATCCGTTGCTCTATCCGGCTGAGCTACGGGCGCAGGACGAGCACAGACATATACCGCATTTCGCCAGGAATCAAAGCGGCGGGGCAAACGTGCGAAGCTCATGACGGGACTGCAGGAGTTTATGGTGCACTTGTGATTGGAGGCCTTGTTTCGTGTGAGGAGATTGTGACAAGGAGCCCGTATGGCATCACACCAGCGCTTTGAACGCGGTCACACCACTTTCACTCGTATATCTGGTTTCTAACAAGCTAATCTAGATTGCTTGCTTCAACGGTCATTCTCGCCGGGAGGACTAAAATTAGATCCCTTAGCACAAACAACGTCAGTGCTGGTAGCTAGAAATGAAGGTACTTTTATCGGCCTTACCGTTCCTCGCCTCGATACATTCACTAACATCAGAGCGGCGGCTCCTGCGGCTGTTATGCCCGAATGAAAAAATGGGGCTGAGAGCTGCGCCATAACTCACTACGTCCGCCGACAGTCACTGTTAAGCAAAGGTCAGTAGTCACCGCCGCTCAGCTAATTGTTCACGTGGTAGCGCGTGGTATCGCTAAGCAAGTCTCAGACTGTATAGGCTTCGATGGCTTGTCGAAGTCCTCACGTGCAATCATTTCTTCGCAAATCGCTTCTTTGCACGCCACGTCAACAGCCGGCTCGTGTAGTAGCATAACTCGCAAACTGGTCACATCGAAATTCACGAAGTGGGCATTGTGCGGTTGCGACATCCGCAGTTAAGCAATCGCAAGTTCAACTAAGGAGACAATAAACATCATGCAACAAAAACAGATAATTAGTATCATTGTGGCGGTTCTATTCGTGTTCCCGTTAATGGGGACATTCGCTCAGCAAGCAGCAAACTCGGGATCTATTGAAGTGATCACCACTTTTGACTACCCCGGGGCCGGCAATTCGACGTTGCCGCAAAAGATTAATGAAAGAGGCGACGTCGTTGGCGAATACATCGATTCGGGCGGGGTGGTGCGAGCGTTTGTCCGGTTCAGCGACGGCAGTTATAGCGACCCGATCGTCGATCCAAATGATGATGTGGGTTTCACCGAAGGACGGGGCATCAATAACTCACGCATAGTCAACGGTGACTACGTCATCAGCGATGGTACCCTTCACTCGTTTTTCCTGTCGGGCAGCACCTTCACAGAATACGATGTGCCTAACACGGTCCAGACCAATCTGCTTAGTGTAAACGATGCCGGCGATTTTACCGGCGGGTTTGATCCTGATGGCAGCGGGGTCTTCCAGGCTTTCATCAGCGTTGGCGGAGCCTTGTCATCCTGGAGCATCCCGGGAGCTATTGGGACGTTTGCTTACGAGATCAATAATTCAAAGCAGTTGGTGGTGGGATACTTTATAGATGGCTCAGGAATCCTTCACGGCTACTATCGGGATGCCAATGGGGCGCTGCACTTTCCCATCGATCCGTCGGGCTCGGTTGCGACCGTGCTGTTTGGACTCAACGACAAGAACTGGGTAGTAGGCAGATATGCGGACAGCTCAGGCGCGACTCATGGGCTCTTCTTTACCGCGCCAAACAGCTTCTTAACTTTCGATTATCCAGGGTCAACCTTTACATCACTTAACGGAATCAATGACCAGGGAATTATCTGTGGTCGTTACGCCGATGCTTCCGGCGTTGCGCACGGATTTTTGGCTCGTATCACAGGTACCCCGCCGACACAAGGAGTAGGATCGCAAATAAAGGCGAATGATTCCCAGTCGCTGATTGCTCCACTTAACTCCGCGCCAGCAGCGTGGGGAAGTGCAACCTTGGCGCGCTGATAATAGTTAGTTAACTGTCTTGTGAACCTCCCGGCGGAATCGCCGGGAGGTCGCAGTTAGAACAAGCAGGATTCTGCCGATAAAGTAGCATGGAAATGCTATAGCCACGGCCCTATGGACCGTCCGCGTCCGCGAGAATCAATTTAGATGACCGGCCATCGGCCGGTGGCTACAGCAGATTCGTCATGCTCGGCGTCTCACAACGCGTCCTATGATTGGCCACGTGAACAGGGGCTCGCTATCTTGCAGCCTCCGGTATTTAATCTAGCCGTGACACTCGGCGGCAGCTCATTTATGCCTCGTAGGTGATATCCGCCGCAGATGGACAGCGGATCGCACCTTGCTGGAAGAAGGGATTTATGAGCTTTGCTGCGCTTCGTACGATTGGCTTCGCGGTGCTGCTTGTTTTGGTCGTTGGAGCTGGCTGCAACCGGCCCAAAAAAGTTTCGTCCGAGTCGAGCGCCCCGCGGACGCCTCAAGAAGTCCGCGCGAGCGTCACGATGCACGCGCCGGATTCCTTCTACGATCCGCCAGCGAAGGTGCCGCCTGAGCCAGGTGCGTTACTCCGAAGTGAGCCGCTGAAGGATGTGATGCTGCCAGCGGACATGCAGGGCTGGCGCATTCTTTATACAACCACCGTGGACGACAACACGCCGGCTACGGCCGTCGCGATAGTGTTTGCGCCGACAGATTCTTTCGGCGGGCGACGGCCTGTCATCGCATGGGAGCATGCTACCACAGGTCTGTTGCAAAAGTGTATGCCGTCCCTTTTGTCGGCATCGACCAAGGGGATTCCCGAGCGCAACCGCATCGTGACAGCGGGCTGGGTCGTCGTCGCGACAGATTACTCCTTTGCAGAACATGATGGACCGCATCCGTACCTGATCGGCGAGGGCGAAGCGCGTGCGGCGCTCGACTCAGTCCGTGCTGCGCAGCAGATATCGGAGCTCAGGCTCGACCAACGCGTGGTGGTATGGGGTTACTCGCAGGGGGGACACACAGCACTTTGGACCGGGATCGTCGCGCCGCGTTACGCGCCGGACCTCGAAATCTGCGGCGTCGCAGCAATCGCACCTGCAACGAACATTAAAAAAACTCTCGCTATGAACGTCGAGATGGACAAGCGGTTTGGGCCGTATTTAGCGCAGTCGTACAGCCGCTTCTACCCTGATATCAAATTCGAGCAAGCGATTCGCCCGGAGGCGCTCGATGCTGCGCAGCAGATAGTAAACTTATGCGATTTCCTTCCGCCCGAAGATCCGGAACGAATCGAGGCACTGGCGGCGACTTTCGGAGGTCCGGCATTAGCGACGAATTCCAACAAAGCGCTCCAAGCTCGCCTTGAGCAGAACACGCCGAACCGTCCGATACAGGCTCCGGTCGTCATCGCGCAGGGTCTCTCGGACGTCATCGTGCCGCCGTCTGTCACCGACGCGTATGTGGGAGAGCGCTGCGCTGATGGTCAACGACTTGAATATTGGACATTTGCCGGGCGCGATCACCTCACGATCATCCAGCCTGGTACGCCCCTCGAGGACCTGCTAATCAGATGGACGACGGCGCGATTCGCAAATGAGCCGCAAGTGGCTGGCTGCGTCCGCAAGTCTTTCTGAGATTCCGCGTTCGGCTAAAGGGTCCTTCTGTTTTGGGTCAGCCAAGCTCGTTAGGCAGTTAATTTGATCGAACAGCGGTCTACGGCCAGTAGGAGCTGGTAGTGGCTGACAAAGGATCGTTTTGAATAGACGCATCGTTTGCCACGGCACGTTGTTTTAGTTGTTTAATTGCCGACGCCAGTTTTGCCAAACCTTGTTCAATTTGTGCTTGCGACCAAGCCGCGAATCCAAAGACGAATGCCGGGTGCAACTGAGCCTTAATACAGAAGAACGAGAGAGGCCTGGGCCAAGCGCCGGTTTGCTCACGAGCACGCATGAACAACGGTAAATCTTCCCTGCGCCGCAGCCAGGCGATGAAATGCAAACCGGCTGGCGTTACTTCCAAATGGAAATAATCACCCATCCATTTTTGAAATCGTTCGATAAAGAATACGCGTCGCCGCGCATAAAGTTCGCGGATCCGTTTCACATGACTGAGGAAAAATCCTTCAGTGATGAAACGCGCTAGCGTAGCTTGATCAATCGCCGGCGAATGCTGGTCCATGACCGCGCGCACCTTGACGAGGGTGTCGACAAGTTGTGGCGGTGCGACCAGAAAACCGAGGCGCAGAGACGGGTAAAGGATCTTGCTCATGGTGCCGGCGTAAATCACCCGGCCGGCATGGTCCAAACCTTGAAGGCATGGCAACGGCGGTCCATCAAAACGAAACTCGGAATTATAATCGTCTTCCAGGATGTAGCCGTCGCACGACTCCACGAAGTCGATCAAAGCTTTTCGCCGTTTCAGGCTCATCGTCACACCGAAGGGAAACTGGTGCGATGGTGTGACGACAACAAGTCTGGGAGAATTTTGCTGTGAACACTTCCCGATTACCAGTCCCTCACGATCGATCGGGCGCGGGACCAGTTTGGCCCCGACAAACGCCAGTACATTACGTGCCTGAAGAAAACCGGGATCTTCCATCCATGCCACTTCACCCTCATTGATTAACGCGAGCGCACAGGCCAGCATCGCCTGCTGCATGCCGCCGACAACGACGATTTGGTCCGGATGACAATTCGCACCGCGGAAGTCGCATAGATAAGCTGCGATTGCCTTCCTCAGTTCGATCTCGCCACGGCTCGATGCATAACGCAATAGATGCGCTCCTTTCTTTGCCAGAACCTGCCCGCGCAAGCGTTCCCAAACAGCAATCGGAAATTCATCCACCGCCGGCAATCCCGCGACGAATGTAACGCTCGGCGGTCCGCCGATGCCGACATCGAGTTGTCGACCCCTGCGGAAATCGGTCATTCTGGTCACTCGTCGGGCGAAACGTGGGGGATGCTCGGTGCGCGGGGTCGTAGTCGGTGTGGCAGCTTTCAAAAAAGTTGCCGGCAAATTATCGGCGACAAAGATGCCAGACCGATTCCGGGTTTGAAGATAGCCCTCTGCAAGCAGTTTTGAGAAGGCCTGGTTTACGGTCGGTCTTGAAATCCCGAGAGTTGCAGCGAGCGCTCGTGAGGAAGGTACACGAGACGTGCTTGAATCAAAACTGCCGCTCTCGAGTTCCTCCCGGATTTGACGATACAGCTGTTGGTGAAGCGGTTCGGACGAGGTGCGATCCAGGTGCACCATCTCAAATGACATGACTAAACGACGCCGGCGCTGCTTTGGGACCGGTGAAACTGTCCGGCAGTAGATCGCGCCGTTCACTTTCACGGTGCGACCTTCGCACCCAGAGAATGCTTTCTCAAGATCAGGTCCTGTAGAATTCTCCGACGTTGCGCTGATCAAAATCCTTTGTTCTCGCGGGCACGCGAAACTGGTCAGCCTCTTTTGCGCGATCTGGTCATTACTAGCCTCTTAAACCGAGACCTTGTCTACCGTCTCAACCGCGAACGCTCAGATCTCGCTCCGTGATTTCGTGTTTCGACGGCGCGGCATCGTCATCTGCAAACGTTTGTTAGGCCGCTACTTTGCGACTCTGCTATGCCAGGGCATAGAAAGGGCACTGATCGTCACATCTATCGATCAGCAATCGGTCAGTCGTGTTTGCATCAGTCTGCGCCGCGCTAATCGTAGCATTGAGGCGGCGTGGACACTAAACCGAATGGAGTTACGATAGGTTTGATGACTAAGCGGATCGGTTTTTTTATTTTCGATGGCGTAACTGCGCTCGATCTAGTGGGGCCATTCGACACCTTCGCAGTCGCGACCGAGCTCGCCTCGTCTCGTGGAAGTGGCCGTGCCTACGATCTCGTGACGGTGGGGCTAAAGAGCAAGGCAGTAGTGGCCGAGTCTGGGATGCGCTTCCATCCTGATACCACAATTCTGAAGGCTCCTGCTCTGGACACTCTGGTCATACCAGGAGGGGAAGGATTGCGTCGTGCGGATGTTGCGAGCAAAATTTCGGACTGGTTACAACGACGAGCTACAAACACCCGCCGGCTGGTGTCGATTTGTACAGGTATATATGGTCTCGCTTACGCCGGCTTACTCGATGATCGGCGAGTGAGCACTCATTGGCGGTTCTCTTCGCGAATTATTTCCGAGTTTCCAAAACTCAAAGTAGAGCCCGACGCTCTCTTTGTGAAAGACGGAGCATTTTATACTTCGGCCGGTATAGCCGCGGGTATTGATCTGTGCCTTGCGTTAATTGAGGAAGATTACGGACCCAAACTGGCACTCGATGTCGCGCGTGAGCTAGTCGTTTACTTAAAGCGACCGGGCGGCCAGGAACAATACTCACAACCTTTGCAGTTCCAGATTCGGTCGAGCGATCGATTTTCCGAGATCATTGCCTGGATTGCCGGCCATCTCGGCGAGGACCTTTCTCAACAGGTGTTAGCTAGCAAGGCTGCGTATTCGCCACGACATTTCCAGCGTCTGTTCAGAAATGCATATGGCGTAACGCCAGCACGGTTTGTGGAGAAATTACGCATGGAGGAAGCCAGAGCACGCCTGGCGATTCCACGAAGCACGGTCGAAAATGTGGCGGAATCGCTCGGCTTTAAAAATCGCTTCGTCTTTAGCCGCGCGTTTGAGCGTCGCTTTGGCCTGAGCCCGAACGCATATAGACAAAATTTCGAGTCTTCGGCCAAACCGGTTTAGCGAAATTGTCATTTTGACTGAATTCATCACAATCTTGTCCTCGACAGGGCTGGTTACGCTTGCACTCTCTACCCGATATGAGGATGAGAAAGCAGGCCGTCCTAACAGACACCGCTTTGTTCCACAAACGCCGCGAAACATTGTCAATCGATCGAGACACGGTGTTGCTGCTAATCGACGTACAAGAAGGATTCAAAGACCCGAAATGGGGAAGACGAAATAACCCGTGCGCAGAAGCAAAGATTGCTCAGGTTCTCAATACCTGGCGTGTGACCGGACGGCCAATTATTCATGTGCAGCATGTCTCGCAGGAACGCGCCTCTGTGTTTGCGCCGGGTTCACCCGGGATCGCGCTCCAAGAATTCGCTCAGCCTGTTAACGGCGAATTGCTACTTCAGAAGCGGGTTAACAGCGCCTTCATCGGCACGGAACTCGATCGCAGCTTAAAGGAACGCGGTGCCACCGCCCTGGTCGTCGTCGGATTTACGACCGACCATTGCGTGTCGAGCACGGTACGAATGGCTGGCAATCTCGGTTACCGCACGATCGTAGTCGCCGATGGCACGGCCACTTTCGAGCGTCGCCATGGCGACAACAAACCTGTTGGTCCGGAGATTATTCACCAAATCCACTTACTGAGTCTTCAAGGCGAATTCGCGGAAGTGGTCGACGCCGACCTGGTGCTAAGCCTGAGCGAAAAAGAATGAGACAGCGTCACCTTGAAGCCCGGCTCCTGCTGATATGAGACCGAAAAAGGTGGGCTTGATCGTGTTCGAACACGTAGCTGCTGCCGATTTAACCGGGCCAGCCGAAGTTTTCTCGCGCGCGAATATTTCAGGCGCCAATGGGTGCGAGTTTTCTTGTTACAATGTGTTAATGCTGGGCATCAATGCGCAGCCGTGTAGGACAGAATGTGGAATTGTCGTCAAGCCCCACGCAGACCTGGCAAGCGCTCCGGCATTAGATACGGTGATTATCCCGGGAGGTGCTGGGATTCGCGATGACAAAGTAAGTAACAAAATCGCGAAGTGGCTCAATCATCGAAGCTCTATCACAAGACGCATCGCGACGCTTGGTACTGGTATCTACCCGCTTGCAGCGACGGGAATGCTCGATGATCGCGAGGTAGCAACTCACTGGCGTTACGCCACCGATGTTGCACAGACATATCCA
>JBLMXH010000073.1:0-4832 GCA_050257685.1 Nitrospirota bacterium | reverse complement strand
GTAGAGCCAAGCTCTTGCAGCCGCTGAGCAAGCGCGTCGATTTTGAATTCATCGGGCAGACGTGACTGGGCGGCAAACTGTTGCAGCCGGCTTGGATTGACTATGCAGCCGCGAATCGCATTTACGATGCTCGCGGTAGTCGGCTCCTCGAGAATCATGCCATTCCGCCCACTCTCAACCACTCCGCCGCAAAACCTCGACGAGATGATCGGCAAACCATACGCTTGCGCTTCGAGCTGGGTAATCGCGAATCCATCCGAAAGCGTTGGAAGAATAAAGACGTCAGCGGCTCTGTAGTTTTCCGCACCCTGGTTACGCGTCACCGACCCGAGCCACTTTACCCGCGCGCCTTTCGCTAATCTTTCCGCATTCGGAATCTGCACGGGTCCTACCATCCAAAATTCAACCGGCGTATCGCGCAAGATCTCGGCTGCCTCAAGTAATCTCGCTACACCTTTTCGCAGATTCACCTGACCGAGAAAAAGCACACGCATCGGCCGCTCTTGCGTGAATCGCACAGGATATTGTCGCGGGTGTGTCGTTTCCGGGTGTCCGCTTTCGACATTCGGTGTCTCATAAGCCAGCGGAATCACTGTCGACTTGTCGCGCGGAACTCCGCTACGCACGATTCCTTCCTGCGACCATTCGGAGTTGACCACGATTACGTCAGCAAGGCTGCATTCCTCCCGCCACGAAGTCCAGTACTCCGGAGGCGCAGGCTGCCACTTGCCGGCTAACTCGGGCACCCTTGCGCTCTCTTCTGCCACAATCCGTTCTTCTTCAGGACCAGGGTCAATTTGGACAAGCACCGTTTTCCAGCCGCGGGATTTTGCATAACGAAACGGCTCGAGAGCAGCGTAGCTGTAACTCAAAAGGACGGGTTGAGAGTTGAAGGTTGATAGTTGAGAGTTAAGAGCGTCTACAACCTTGCGTTGAAACCACTGGTTACGCGCGACGATTGTTTTCCAATCCGCGAGCTGCCGCGCCCGTGCGAGAAGTTCGAACAGGATCGCGGAGGAATTGAACGCAATCACGCGCGCGTCGCGCAGTTCACTGTGAAACCGGTCAGCGAGACTGCCAGCGCTGACTTTCGCCAGGAACGACGAAGGTGGAACCCACGCGTCTGTCACGAGACAACCGAGCATGTCCCGGCGCAATAGCGCTCGTGGAATCGCATAATGCTCGCGCGCGCCGAGCTGACAACAAACCCAGCTCATCTTGTTAAGGCAAGCTGAGCCAGCGTTTATAACCTCCCCATGAAACAGGCGTGCGCTTTCGCAGGCAATACGGAACTCCCCCTAATGTCTGCCACCACCAAAGCGGTTCGCGAAGAACCCAAGACCACCCTCGCTTACAGGCGTAGCGCAACTGCGAGAAAACGCGCCAGGCCGCGATGCCAGGCGCATAGGGGAAAGGACAGCGCATTAAAGTGCTCCAGAACTCGTTCCGCGCGTGACGGTGATGGATGAGAATTTCATCTCGTGCCTGACCGGAGTAATGATGACGTATGGTAACAATAGGAGAAAAAACCACCTGATATCCCGCCGCTACGCATTGCAATGCGTAATCCGGTTCTTCGTACATGTGAAAAAAACGCGGTTCGAAGCCAGGTAACTGCAGATAAGTGGACCGCCGCAATACGGCTCCGGAGTTAGCGAAGGAACGCGTGGGATGTTCCAAGGCATGGTTCGGTTGTGCAAGGGTTTCGGGATACTCTTCGGTGCGCTGAGGAAAATGAAGCACCGCTAGTTTGGGTCGCTGCTTAAAGAACGGAATGATGCGACCGACGCAATCTGTTTCCTCAGGGGAGCTGTCGTCATCCAAAGCCAGCACCAAATCACCTCGCGCCTCCCGCATCATGCGATCGCGCGAAGCCACGGAACCGAGGCCCTCTCGATTCACGAAGAGCCTGGCGTGCGGAAGTTCTGTTTGAACGGCTTGAACCACGTCTGCTCGGCAACCGTCCAACGTGATGAGCAGTTCGAGCGGCGGTGGGTCCAATTGCTGCAAAACATGACAAGACCGCCGCAAATCGAGGATGCGGTTTCTGGTAGTGATCATCACGGAAACAGTCATAACCAGTTCTTCAAAGTTGTAGTCGGTCCGTCTTGCACGAAAACGCGGTTTGATTCAATGGCAGAAGGTGTCGCTCCGATCTGATTAGCGTCAATGTCGCACCGCTACGTTCGAATCCGTCGCCGGATCTTACCGGCTAGCGCTTGACGATCCTCGTTCAACACTTCCAACCAAGCTCCTAGTTCTCCGCGATATCTACGGTGATGCTCCAACCGAGCAATAGTAAAAGGCCGCGAGTAAGCGTATCGGTCAAATAGGAAAGGCTTACGTCCACAAAAATGAACCACGCGGGGGCGGCGAATCCTTTTTGGGAAATACCAGCCTGCACCACGACAGTCTTGCACTAGTTCTTCTTTCCCATGATGTCTCCAGATATGTTGCAAGTCAGACACAACAGACTTGATTTCGCCTCGTTGGGTGAGTGAGTGCACAAAATAATTCAGGAGCGGTTGGTCGTCCAAATCACTAAACATTCGAGGCAGTTCCTTTCTCCACGACTCGACACTCATCCATTGCTGAAACGGTATCAGATCGCGTTTGCATGCGAAGACGCCGGCGGAAAAGTAGGCGTGTCCACGCCAGTCAAATTCGGCGTCAAACTGTCGTAGCTTTCGCGGGTCAAAGTAGAAATGTGGCAGCCAGGGCGGGACATGTATAGCGTCTACAGGAATCGAGATCTCGCTCCAAAAAATTTGGAAATCGACATCCATCCGAAGATTCGAGGTGAAATCGCCCCAAACAATTGCGTCCGAATCCATCCAGACGTAGAACTCGAAAGGACCTTCCCACATCGCGGCATGCTTAGCCGTCGAGTTTCCGCTGATGAGCTTGCGCATTTCTTTGGAGGGCAATTCCGGAACACGCAAAATGATCAGTTTGTATTCTCGCTCCAACTCCGAAACATCAAAATCACCATCGACGGTCAGGCATATCGGCACATCCGGGCAGTAGTGCCGCATACTGGCCAGCGTGGCTTGAACCAAGATCTTGTCTCCGGCATGGCAACCGGTCACAAATCCAAACGGAGCCTGCACTTTCACGTCGTCGTGGGTGCTTTGTTCGCGCAAGTCGTTTGCTCGACGCCAACGCATTCCCGATAAAGCTGCGCGAATTTGCTGGCAAACGAAGTCGCCGCATTGCGACTTTGCACCGTCTCACGCGCACGCTCCCCCAGCGTGACGCGAAGCTGCGGCGACTCACGCAGTTTGTTGATAGCTTGAAGTAACGCCGCGGCGTCCTGTCTTTCACACAGAATCGCGCCCTGACCATCGGGTGCGGCCTCGGGAATCCCACCTACGCGAAAAGCTATGACCGGCGTCCCGCAGGCCATCGCTTCCACCAGACTTAGCCCGTAGGTCTCCATCAGCGAAGCACTGACAAAGACATCCGCCGCGCCTAAAAAGATTGCCCGAGTTCCTCGGTCAGCGATCCCACCCATCAATCGCACATTGGCCCCTACAGGCATTGGCACAGCGCCTTCGCCTGCAAGTAGTACAATCACCTTCTTAAACTCCGCCAGTTCTGCAAGCTGCGCCAATAACCAGCGAATGTTCTTATTCGCGTCTGTTAAGGAAGGCGCTCCCGCCGCGATCACGAAAGCATCCGGTGCAATTCCGAGTTTCGTTCGGCACTCTCCCTTGTTCTGCATCGTGAAAACATCTGTATTGATTCCAGGGGTAATCACTCGCACTCCGCCGCAAGCCCTAACAACCGGACTTTGTTCAGCCAAACCCGCCAACCATTGACTATTAGCGACAAATTGCGCATTACGGCGTTGATATACCTGCCACTTTCGCCACTGTTCGTCTTTCGCCAGAATTCGATTGAAAGGCCACTTCAAGATCGGACATGGCTCGCAGGTGTCGTTAAAAAGATCGCATGCGCGATACAGGAAACAGCCCCCTGTAAAATGCCACATGTCATGCAGGCTAATAACAATGCTCGTGTCTGTTGGAACGGTTTCCAACCAACTCGGAACATCAAACCAATCCGCTACGGTATGAAGGTGCACTACGTCAGCGTCGTCCAATTCCTCCGGACCCGGCGGAGATAACAACCGTCGCGTTCCATGCCAAGGTTCAGTAGATAAGGAAACGTAAGAACCGCGAACCACGCGATCTAGGAGCCTATTAACTCCGGTGACTTGCGAAACATCCTTGCAACAAACCCAGCCTTGAATCCCATTGGCCAACAGTCCGTCACATAACAATGATGCACACTCATAACTGCCGCCGGATAAATGAGTGTTGAGATGCAACACTCTCATTTTGTGAGCACGCGAAAATCAATATGGAATTTCATTCTGCTAATTTCCTGAACTCGCCGGCGATGAAGCTGTCGCCGGCTCGGCGCACTGTGAATGTAATCCAACCAGTAAGCCGCCACCTTTTTGTAGGCGGAAGATCTGTCTTGGTTTCCGGTGATTCTGTAAAGCAGCGAAATAACCGGGAAGACAAACGCCCGCAATGGCGCGAGGCCGGCCTGCCAGAATCTTCGGAAACTTCCTCTCGTGAAGGCGAATGACTTTCGATTAACCGCCATCCCGACACTCGCTGCAAAGCGTTCGAACAAAGCCTGGGCCGGACCATGTGTTCCACAGATCCACGGCGTCGACGTCGTGTAGTGGAGCAGGCAGTTCAGCGTATTGTCTTGCTGCTTGTCGAAACGCCAGGACGCGCGGTTCCAGTATTCAGGCAATCTCGCGATACGACCCTGAAGAAGGAAGTTGATGGCAGACTGATCGTGAAACCGGTAAT
>JBLMXH010000072.1:0-7993 GCA_050257685.1 Nitrospirota bacterium | reverse complement strand
AATCGCAGCACGCGAGGGCGCGTGCGCTCCCCAGAATCTCACCTCCGTGTTGGAGACTACGGAATCTGGTTCTTGCTCTTTATTCCGACACTTGCTTAATGAGGTTATGAAACGGGCGCTGATTACCGGCATCACCGGCCAGGATGGAAGTTATTTGGCTGATCTCCTGCTTGAGAAAGACTACGAAGTCCACGGGATCATCCGCCGCGCCAGCACATTCAACACTTCTCGCATTGATCATCTCTACGCGGATCCCCACGTAAATGGCGTCCGCATGTTCCTTCACTACGGCGACCTCAGCGATTCGGTTAATCTGGTGAAGCTTCTTTATGAATTGAAGCCGGATGAGATCTATCATCTCGGCGCACAAAGCCACGTACGCGTGAGCTTCGATATCCCGGAATACACGTCCGACGTCACGGGCGTCGGCACGATCCGTATCCTGGAAGCAATCCGCGAAGCCGGATTACGTTCCCGTTTTCTTCAGGCTTCCAGTAGCGAAATGTTCGGCAAAGTGCAGGAGGTACCGCAAAACGAGAAGACACCGTTCTGGCCACGCAGTCCATATGGTGTAGCCAAGGTTTTTTCGTATTGGGCAACGGTGAATTATCGCGAGAGCTACGGCCTCTGCGCCAGCAACAGCATCATGTTCAACCATGA
The DNA here is from genome assembly GCA_050257685.1 of Nitrospirota bacterium. Classification (GTDB taxonomy): domain Bacteria; phylum Verrucomicrobiota; class Verrucomicrobiia; order Chthoniobacterales; family UBA10450; genus Udaeobacter. The sequence goes on along the minus strand of JBLMXH010000072.1, from coordinate 7,333 downwards.
AAGCCCGCGGCGCGGCGAAACTTTTGTGAGTCGGAAGATTTCGCGAGCAGTCGCAGCCATTAAGCATGGGGTGCAAAAAGAATTGTTTCTCGGAAATTTGGACGCAAAACGCGATTGGGGATACGCACCGGAGTACGTTGAAGGGATGTGGCGAATCGTGCAACTCGGCGAAGGCGACGACTTCGTGCTGGCTACCGGCGAAACACACACCGTGCGCGAGTTCGTCGAGGCGGCCTTCGCGCACGCCGATCTGGATTGGCACCAATTTGTCAAACACGATTCCCGTTACGAGCGCCCGGCTGAGGTTGATCTGCTCCTTGGCGACGCGTCGAAAGCAAAGAAGATTCTCGGTTGGGAACCGAAGGTGCACTTCGACGAGCTGGTTCGAATCATGGTCGACGCGGACATGGATTTACTCTCGCGGGAAACGCCGCGAAAGCACCTGGGCAAATTGCCCTAGTGAGGCAGGCAATCTGCCTGCGAACAACCTCGGTCGCAGACAGGTTGTCTGCATCACGTCGTCTGTTACCGCATCACGAACGGCGCCGTGTTTTCCGGTCCCATTGAATGACCGGAAGCCATACCGGGAACTGCGCTAACTAGCGGCGTATCGACGATCGTCACTGCCGCGCCAACTCCAACAATATTGTACAACTGAGCGACGTCGGTCGAGCGCATTCGAATACATCCATAGCTCGCTGGTGTTCCGATCAGACGTTCCTCCGCTGTGCCGTGAATGTAGATGTAGCGCCCATATGCATTAGCGTTTTGCGCCTCGCGTCCTCGCAACCAAAGAATGCGCGTGACAATCGGATCGCGACCCGGAGAATTTGGTGCCACGATCTCGCCCGTGCGAACTCGGTCCTTGAAGACGGCGCCGAGCGGCGCATTATCGCCAATCTTCTTTGCTACCTCCAGTTCGCCCAGGGGCGTGCGGCTACTTCGCAAGGAATCGCCTAATCCGAACTTCGAAGTCGAGACCGGGTACGTGACTAAAAGGCTACCGCGATCCAAGACGGCTAACTTTTCGTCACGTGTGCTGATGACGATATGATGCTGGGTATCCGGCGCTGCGCAGGACGCCAGAAAGACTGCAACAAAAATGCGCGCGAGGTGGATCGCGTTCTCCGAACGCGAGGATGGACTCTGCGCCGCAAGAATATTTGTCTTCGCAACGCGTTGGGGACAACGCGTTCCACCTTTGATCTTCATGCCCGATTGAACCTAAAGAACTGCTCCGCGGTTTCGGTCGTTGCTTCAGCAATTTCGTTCAGTGGAACGCCTCGTGCCGTCGCGATCGTTTCGGCTACGATGCGCGTATGTGCAGGTTCGCAGCGCTTGCCGCGAAAAGGCGCGGGCGCCAAAAATGGGCAATCGGTTTCGACCATAAATTTCCAAATCGGGATATCTGCTGCGACCTGTCGCACCGCTGCGCCGTTTTTAAAAGTGACAATTCCGGTGAACGAAACCAGGTGGTCCAGATCGAGAACTTCATTCGCCTGATCGACAGAGCCGCCAAAGCAATGAAACACACCGCGCACTTTGCCGGTGTAAGCACGCAAAAATTCCAGCGTATCGGCCCATGCATCGCGCTGATGAATCACGACATTTAACCCAAGCTCCACCGCTAGGTCGAGTTGCTGCTGGAACAGACTCGCCTGTTTCGATTTGTAGGCGCCATCGCGAATTTGTGCTTCGATTTCTTCATCAGTTTCAGTCCGAAGTGCAGTCATGACCTGCACCTGTGTTTCCTTAGCCACTTCTTCACTCGGCAACCGATGATAATCCAGGCCGGTTTCCCCGATCGCGACCACGCGCGAATTTTGTGCGAGTTCCCGCAGCGGCGTAATCACATCGTCCGGTGCCTCCTCAACATAGCTGGGATGAACGCCAATCGCCGCGTAAACGGACGGATACCTTTCTGCGAGCTTGATCGCACGCCGGCTGCTTTCGATTGATGTGCCGATGGTAATGACGCGTCGTACATCAACGTCCTCAGCCCGACGGAGCACATCCTCGAGATCATTTTCGAAATCGGGAAAATCGAGATGTGCGTGAGTGTCGATTAGCATGTTTGTCATCCTGAGCGTAGCGCAGCAGAAGAGTCGATGGACCGCGTAGAATTAGCGTTTCGTCTCACCACGAGATGTCTCGACTTCGCTCGACACGACATACAATCGAGATATGCATCTGTGTCGATGAGCATCCGTTCAATGTAGGGCGTTTGATGCGCTCGCGCCAGCTCGCTTAGCCATCCGGGCTTCCCGTCTATGTCGCTCGGCGCCGCCGGCTCCATTCTGTGAAACGGCAACTTTTGCTAGCTTAAAGTGCGGATCAAAGCGACAAACGGAGGCGAAGCACGAAATCAAAAACTGCCATGCAAAAAATTACTCCCTTCTTGTGGTTCGATGATCAGGCCGAGGATGCCGTGAACTTTTACACGTCGGTGTTCAAAAATTCGAAGATTGGCCGAATTTTCCGTAACACCGAAGAAGCCGCAGAGAAAACGGGGCGTCCGGTCGGATCGGTACTGACGATTGAGTTCGAAATCCAAGGCCAGAAGTTCGTCGCTCTCAACGGCGGGCCGCTTTTCAAATTCAACGAATCCATCTCTTTCGTCGTAAACTGCGAAACCCAGGAGGAAGTGGATTATTTCTGGGGCAAACTCACCGCAGGCGGTGGCGAGGAATCGGCGTGCGGCTGGCTGAAGGACAGATTCGGCTTGTCGTGGCAAGTGACGCCAACCGTGTTGATCGACATGTTGCATGACAGCGATCAGAAGAAAGCCGAACGCGTGATGCAAGCGATGCTTCAGATGAAGAAAATCGATATCAAAACGCTGAAAGACGCTTACGAGCAGTAATGTCGTTCGAGCGAAGGCTTCGCTTTAGACGCGTAACGGCGCGAGACAAGGCACATGTTAGAAGTTTCTCTTCCATTCGCACCATTCGTGTGTTTCGTGAGTGAAATTCACATATGAGCAACGTTCGCGTTTTGGTCGGAACAAGGAAAGGCGCGTTTATCCTTACGTCGGATGGCGCGCGCAAACGATGGAAGGTCAGCGGCCCTCATTTTGCGGGCTGGGAAATTTATCATTTGAAAAGCTCACCGGTGGATCCTGACCGGATCTATGCGTCTCAGACAAGTGCCTGGTTTGGACAAATCATTCAGCGCTCAGACGATGGCGGAAAAACCTGGAGCACGCCCGGAAGCAGCCCCGAGGAATTGCAAAGCGCTGATGGCATGCCCAAAGGCGAGAGCAACAAATTCGTTTACGACACATCAGCTGAGACGGGTAAGCCGATCACCACGCATCAGTGGTACGATGGCACCCAACATCCGTGGGAATTCAAACGCGTGTGGCATTTGGAACCATCGCTGCACGACCCGGATCACGTTTATGCCGGCGTGGAAGATGCCGCGATTTTCGAATCGAAGGATGGCGGCAAATCGTGGCACGAATTGGCTGGTTTACGCGGCAGCGATACGGGACCAAAATGGCAGCCGGGAGCGGGCGGCATGTGTTTGCACACAATCCTGCTGGACCCGAAAGATCCGCAGCAAATCTATATCGCAATCTCTGCAGCGGGTGCGTTTCGCACCGAAGACGGCGGAAAAACGTGGAAGCCGATCAATCGCGGGCTGCACTCGCAATACATTCCGGACCCGAACGCGGAGGTCGGTCACTGCGTCCATCGAATCGCAATGCATCCGTCGCGTCCAAGCACCTTGTTCATGCAAAAGCATTGGGATGTCATGCGCAGCGATGACGCGGGCGGTTCGTGGCATGAGGTCAGCGGAAATTTGCCGAGCGATTTCGGATTTCCAATCGACGTCCACGCGCATGAACCCGAAACGATTTACGTCGTGCCAATCAAAAGCGATTCGGAGCATTATCCGCCCAGCGGAAGGTTGCGAGTGTACCGCAGTCGGTCAGGCGGCAACGATTGGGAAGCCCTAACGAAAGGTCTGCCACAACGCAATTGTTACGTGAACGTGTTACGCGATGCCATGTCGGTCGATTCGCTCGATCCTTGCGGAATTTATTTCGGAACCACCGGCGGCCAGATTTACGCCTCGGCGGATGGAGGCGGTAAATGGAAACCGATCGTGCGCGATCTACCTGCCGTCCTGTCGGTAGAAGTGCAGGCATTGCCATGATACGCGTTATTCTGCCGCCTAATCTTCGCACGCTGGCTCATGTCGATGGTGAAGTAGAACTCGAGCTCAACGGAAACGTAAGTCAGCGGTCGCTGCTGGACGCGCTTGAAGCGAAATGTCCGATGCTGCGCGGGACGATGCGCGATCATATGACGCAGGTGCGTCGGCCCATGGTCCGTTTTTTTGCGTGCGGCGAAGATTTGTCGCACGAATCGCCCGACGCGCCGCTACCTGATGCGATTGCGAATGGGGCAGAACCATTCCTGATCATCGGTGCCATTGCGGGCGGCTAATACTCGCGGTGATTTAGCAGAGCAGATCCTGTCGAGGCGCGCCTCCGAAGTCGTATCGCTTGATTGCGCGGCTCACGTCGAGTCGATATGCTCCGGCGAATGTCGGTAAAAGCGGATGTGCTTCAGCAGGCGAAAAACGGGCGGCAACCCGGCAGTCTCATGCGTGCTGAATATCCGTTCCTCGTCGGACTAGCAACGGTCGCGACTTTTCTCATACTGGGGAGGCAGTTGGAGAAAATCACCATTGATCTGCTCCCGCTGGTCGGTGTCTTTGTTTGGCTTTTTGCAGTGATCCTTTGGTCAGCCGTGTGCGTAGTGAGGCACGCGGATTGTCTCGCGATCAAGCTTGGCGAGCCCTACGGGACTTTGATCCTAACGCTTTCAGCGATCAGCATCGAGGTCGTGATGATTTCCACGGCGATGTTACATGGCGAGAATAATCCAACGCTCGGACGCGACGCAATATTCGCCGTGATCATGATCGCGCTCAACGGCCTTGTGGGTCTTTCCCTGATGCTTGGCGGCCTGCGGTATCGCGAACAGCATTACAACATCCAGGGTGTCAATGCGTACCTCAACGTGATAATGGCGCTGGCTGTTCTCGGTCTGGTATTCCCAAACTTCACCACTTCAACCAGCGGCCCGACTTTTTCCACCGAACAGGAAATTTTTTTCGCGGCGGTGTCGCTGTTGCTTTATGCGGTCTTTCTGCTCATCCAGACGCTTCGCCACCGTGGCTACTTCCTGGACGTAAAAGAAACCGCAGCCAGGCATTCGCCGCATCACACAGTCCACGTGCGCTCGACGGGTTTTCATGCCTTGATGCTGCTTTTGTACCTGGCTGTCGTTATTTTTCTCGCGGAGAAATTCGCCGTTCCCTTGGACAACAGCATCGAAAAATTTCACATGCCGCAGGCGTTTGGCGGCGCAATCATCGCTGCGCTGGTGCTTTCTCCGGAAGGACTGGGCGGGATCACCGCCAGTTTGCACAACCAATTGCAGCGTTCGATAAACATACTGTTCGGCTCGGTGCTCGCCACCATCGGTCTGACGATACCGGCAGTGCTGATGATCGGATTGCTGACGAAACGGCCGGTGGCTCTTGGTGTGCAGGGTGGCAACCTGCCTCTGCTGCTTTTAACGCTCGCGGTGAGCGTGGTTACATTCACCAGCCGGAAGACCAACGTCTTGCAAGGATGTATTCATTTGCTGCTGTTTGCAGTTTTCGTTCTGATCATTTTTGTGCCCTAACAAAAACGAGCCTTCGCCGCAGCGCACCTGCTCGTTCTTATACCGGTCTGTGCATGACGACAGCGTCAGGCCGTTGTTCAACGACTTTGAATCCAAATCGCTCGTAGAGACGCAATACCGGTTTGCCAGCCACGAAGCTGACCGAGATTGTGGAGTGGTCGGGATTTGCGCGAACCAATTGCGTAAGCAAAGCGGTGCCAATGCCATGCCTGCGGTGTTCCGGTTTCACGGCGAGCGCAAGCTCCGGCGACGACGACTTGCCGGGTGGTTGGCGAAGCCAGGCTGCGCCTAACAGTGCCCGGTTTTTTTTGTCATGGGCAACAAATCCAGTATCGCCGACGCGGCCCCAGCCGTCGACGTAACGAGCGATCTCTGGGCGGCGAATTACATCGGGAGGCGGCCGTTCGCTTGTTCCGGAGGATGACAAGCCGTAATACAACATCTCCCAAAGAATGGGTTCATCCTCTCGTGTAAGCTGGCGAATCACATAGTCCATTGAGCCAAAACAGTCTTTATTATAACCTTCGCGCGCAAAGACGAAACAACAGAACACTCGCCCGTTTAGCGCGAATTTAGCTATTCAACGTAAGTCTAGCTAAGCGAGCATGATGCGAGGAGAAATCTCCATTCCGAACAATTTTAAAAATCCCGATTGACGTGCATCCGGCGTCTGCTACTGTGATTGTCCCGCGCGAAGCGGGACTCCTTCATTTTGGAGTGCGTTCTACGTACATTTTGGGACTGCAAATTGGAACTCAATTTTGTCCCGGTTTATCGCGTCCCGCTTAGCGGGACGGACAGAAGAATCGGAAACAAGATTGAGTTTTTTTGTTGTCTGAATTGTGCGTTAACGGCTGGTTCTTTGACATCTACATACAGGGTAGTAAGAAAAACAACTTTAAGAGCTGAGTCTGAAATCAAGGCTGTAGCGGCGGTCTCTGACCGTCGTTGCAGAGAGAGTTTCAGTTATCGACAATTTGGTCCCGCGTCTGCGGGACCTACAGATTGATCAAGCTACAAAGAGCGCATCATGGATGCCTTGGTGCCAATAGGCGATGAAGGACGTGGTAAGCTGCGATAAGCTACGGTGAGCGGCAAACACGCTTTGACCCGTAGATTTCCGAATGGGGTAACCTGAGCAGGGTAATACTTGCTCGAGTTCCTGTGAATCCATAGCAGGAACATCGCGACACCCGGCGAAGTGAAACATCTCAGTAACCGGAGGAAGAGAAAGCGAATGCGATTCCGTCAGTAGTGGCGAGCGAAAGCGGAACAGGCTAAACCCGACTCATTCATGTGCTTTACGAACCAGCAAATCGAATAGAAAAGCCGCCAGGCTTTTCAATGCATCATCAAAGGAGTGGCAATTGCTGCTACGGATGAGGCTGGTGAGTTGAGCGCAAGAATGAGTCGGGGGTTGTAGGAGCCCGACGTGGTAGTGCAAAGGTTAGGTGAAGCTTCTGGAAAGCTGCGCCATAGAGGGTGACAGGCCCGTAACCGAAAACCCGAGCACGCCTAGGGATTTCCTGAGTAATACGATGCACGTGAAACTTCGTATGAATCTGCGCCGACCACGGCGTAAGCCTAAATACTCATTGGCGACCGATAGTGAACAAGTACCGCGAGGG
>JBLMXH010000071.1:0-6131 GCA_050257685.1 Nitrospirota bacterium | reverse complement strand
CGAGATTCAGCAAGCGAACCCCGACGTCGTTTATGTGCCGTCTTACGATCCGACGGTGGTGTACGGACCTGCTCCTGTTGAATATCCCTATTATCCCTACACTTATCCGGGTTATGTGCCAGGAACCGCCTTAGCATGGGGAGCGGGAATCGCGCTGGGGGCTGCCGCATGGGGCGCTTGGGGCGGCCATTGGGGCGATTGCGATTGGAACGGCGGCAACGTCAACATCAATAACAACAACAATTTCAATAAGAACAACAATTTCAATCGCAACGTCAGTCGGCAAGGAGGTAATTGGCAACATAACCCGCAGCACCGTGGGAACGCGCCGTACGGCGACAGAGGAACTGCAAACAAGTTCGGTGGTCAGGGTGCCCGCGGCGCGGGTAATCGCGGCGGCGCGGGTAATCGCGGCGGTGCGGGCGGCATTGGTGGTGCCGGCAGACCCGGTGGTCCTGGCGGTGCGGGTGGCGTCGGCGGTGCTGGAAGGCCCGGTGGTCCAGGCGGTGCGGGTGGCGTCGGCGGTGCCGGCAGGCCCGGTGGTGTGGGTGGCGCCGGAAAGCCGGGGGGCGTTGGTGGTGCCGGAAAGCCCGGTGGCGCCGGAGCTCGACCCGGCGGAGGTGCGGGAGCTGCGAGCCGCCCAGGTGGTGGCGGTGCCGGAGCTCGATCAGGCGGAAGCACGAAGAAGAATCAGGTCGGCAATCGCAGCGCATCGTCGCGCCCTAGTGGTGGCTCCAAAGGCGGTGGATTTAGCGGTGGCAGTGGAAACTACGCACGCGCGAGCAGCAACAGAGGCGGCCGCAGCATGGGCGGCGGCGGTTACAGCGGAGGCCGCGGCGGCGCTGGAATGAGCCGCGGTGGCGGTGGTCGTGGCGGCGCTGGAATGAGCCGTGGTGGCGGTGGCGGCCGTGGTGGCGGCGGCAGAGGAGGTGGCGGTCGCGGCGGTGGAGGACGCCGGAGATAGAAATGTGAATGAGGGAAATTAACATGAACCAAAAATTGAAAATTATGACTTCCTCGAAAATTTCGCTGATCGCTTGTGCGATCGTTAGCTCTATCTCGTTAGGCTTCAGTTCGCACGGAGCGCCAACGTCCAAATCTGATTCCGCTGCGCCATCCACCTCAGGTGGGGAACAGTTCGATACACCGAAACAAGCCGCAGACGCTCTTGCTCAGGTCGCAGCGAGTTTTGACGTCGCTGCTGCGAAGAAGATCCTGGGCCCGGATAGCGACGACGTCATCAGCTCCGAAGACCCAGTGCAGGATAAGAACCGCGCAGCGGAATTCGCGGCTAAAGCGAAGGAAAAAACTGCTATTGAAATCGACAAAAAAAATCCAAACCGCGCGATTGTGCTGGTCGGCAATGACAATTTTCCCTTTGCCATTCCTCTGGTGAAGCAAAAAGGAAAGTGGTCATTTGATACGAAGACCGGTCGTGAGGAAGTATTGAATCGCCGTGTTGGCGCCAATGAACTCAACGTCATCGAGATATGTCGTGGCTTCGTTGAAGCGCAGCACGAGTATGCGATGGAAAAACATGATGGCTCGAAAGTGAACCAATACGCACAGCGCGTCATCAGCACGTCTGGGAAACATGATGGTCTGGCATGGCAAAACCCGGATGGAACATGGGGAGGCCCGGTCGGAGAAGAAGTCGCCAAAGCGCTTGAGGAAGGCTACTCCGCTCAAGGAGCGGGAGGTAAACCGTATCACGGTTACTACTTCAAGCTATTAAAGAAACAAGGACCAGCGGCGCCGATGGGTGAAATGGATTTTATGGTTGGGGGCGCGATGATTGGTGGCTTCGCACTCGCCGCTGCGCCTGCTGATTATCGGGTGACTGGAGTCATGACATTCATGGTTGGGCCCGATGGAGTCGTCTACGAGAAGGATCTCGGACCCGATACCCTGAAGACGTTCCAGAGCATGGACACGTACAACCCGGACAAGACCTGGAAAGTCACCGAGGACGACGTGGAAGATGACTCATCAGATCAGGGTTCGGAACCACAAGCACAATAGAGCCTAACGACTCGACTCATCACCGCTCATCCCGGAACGGGATCTTTCATTTGATTGGTTTTCGCCCGTCGCTCAATCGTTCTACGCACATTGACTCGTGGCAGGAATGAAACTGCTGCGATTCATCTTGTTCGCCGCGGCTTGGATCACGGCGGTTGTCTTTGCGGCATGGGCAGTTGGCGCACTCTATTTTGATTTTCCAAACGCAGGGCCGCTCGCGGCGACTCTGTTTCTAATCGCGCTACTCGCGATCGTCATATTCGTTCGCAGGAAATTGCTGAAGCTCGCGATTATTTTTGGGGCATTCGCGATTGTGGTTTCGTGGTGGCTGACCTTGAAGCCTAGCAATGATCGCCCGTGGCAGCCGGATGTCGCGCAGACAGCATGGGCGGAGATCAACGGCGATGAGATCACTATCCATAACGTGCGGAATTGCGACTACCGCACCCAGACTGATTTCACACCGCATTGGGAAACACGCACAGTGCGGCTTTCAGCGATCACCGGAATGGACGTCGCTCTCAACTACTGGGGTTCACCCTGGATCGCGCACCCTGTGGTGAGCTTTCAATTTTCCGACGGAGTTCCACTCTGCTTTTCCATCGAGACTCGCAAGACGATTGGGCAGCAGTACTCCACCCTGGAAGGTTTTTATCGGCAGTACACGCTCATTTACATCGTGGCGGATGAGCGTGATTGCATTCGGCTACGCACGAATTATCGAGGGGAGGATGTTTATCTTTACCACACGATGGCTTCCCCCGCCCAGGCGCAGGAAAGATTTCGCGAATACATTAAAACGTTGAACGCCCTCCACGAAAATCCGCGTTGGTACAACGCTGTTACAAGCAATTGTACTACAAGCATTCGCACCCAGCGCACGGTTAAACTTCGTGTTCCATGGGATTGGCGGATTCTGTTTAACGGCAAGGCCGATGAGATGCTGTATCAAGATCATGCCATCGCTACCAGTGGACTGTCCTTCATCGAATTGAAACGGCGAAGCCTGATCAACGAACGCGCGCGCGCCGCCGATCAGAATCCGGATTTCTCGCGCGTCATCCGCGAGGGTCTACCTCGCAGCGATTAGCAGCACGTTGCAAGTTCAAGCTTCACATCACCGCGGTGATTTAGTATCGCCATCTGAACCATGAATCGGAAACTCATTCTGGCACTTACACTTAGCGCAAGTCTTCAATGTCTCGCGCAAACACCGGAACCATTTGAAGTACGCCGCGCGGAAGCCGTCTTCGAAGAATTGCCTGAGCTCAAAGCGAGTGAGATCCTAAAACCCGAGTTCCTCAAAGGACCGCATTTCGCTGTCCGTGATCCGGTGCCGACAAGCGCAGGCATGAATCAGTTCACGATTGATTCAGATTTTGGCGTTTTCGAAGCAGACGGAAACGAAATGTTGCTCCAACGCCTGAAGGAAATCGATGCGATCGCGCGGCTTCAAGAGGTCTCACGGACAGACGAGTTCAAGAAATCACTTCTGGCTGCAGCCAAAAGCCCGCTGAACTCGGCCAAGAACATCGCCAGAGATCCGGCGCAGGCGATTGCCAATGTGCCGAAGGGAATTATGAAATTTTTGGGACGCGCTAAAGAAAGCGTCGAGAACGTCGGCAAAGGCGGGAACGAAGACGCAGGCGACGGCAGCAGGATAAAAGACGCGATCGGTTACTCGGACAAAAAACGAAAGATCGCCCTCGAGATGGGAATCGATCCATACACCACCAATACCGTGCTGCAAAAACAGCTGGACGATCTCGCCTGGGCTTCGTGGGCCGGCGGATTCAGCTTCAGTGTCGCCACTCTTCCAATCAGTGGCGCGGCAGGAGCGGCACTTACCGTGACCAATTTGAACAGCACGGTCGAGGATCTGCTGCGTGAAAAATCGCCGTCAGAACTTGAGCAAATCAATCGCTCCGCCTTTCGCGCGATGGGGGCTAACGGGAGTGACATTGAACGAATCCTTCACGGCGGCGCGTTTACACCAACGCAATCCACAACGTTTGCCGTCCATCTGAAAGCGTTAAGTGGAGTCGGAAATCGCAGCGCTTTTGTGAAAGCTGCGGCGCAGAAAAGCACCACCGAAGCTGACGCTCTCTTTTGCGTTTACACCGCTGCCTTGATGGATCAGATCAACCAAAAAATGCCAATCGGCCGGATCGTAATGCTTGGGGATTTTCCGATCTGCGTTGCTAAAGACGGAACAATAGTCGTCGCGTTACAGTGGGATTATGCCGCCTGGACCTCAGGCGCAGCCAGTCTCACCGATGACGTACAGAAGCTTGCCGCGAAATCTAATCAAAGCGCGCATATCTCTGTCGATCTCTCCGGAGAAGTCTCGCCGCGTTTACGCGAGGAGTTGGAAAAGCGTAGGATAACGGTGCAGGATCGGCTTGTTCCAGGTCCGCTCAAATGATCAGGGACAGCGCCTTGATGTCCTTCGGAAAGCGAAGCTATTTTTGGTCCTGGCGATTTCAGTGGCCGAAATATAAATCACGTTTATCTGTTAAATCATGAAAACGCTCAGCGTGCGATTTTTCGTCGCTGCGGTTTTTCTTGCTGCCGCAGCAGTTGCATTCGCCAATCCTTTTAAAAGCAAGATCATCCAGAGCACCGATTCAGCGCTCGAAATCATCGTGCCTGGCGATCATTTCATGAAGATCACAAATTTCTCGCAGGATGGAGGCACAGATCGAGGCATTATTGAGGTGGTCCTGCCTGGTGACCAGGAAAACGGCGGAAGCGCCAATGTTCTCACCGCGACGCGGATTGATCTTAGTACTGGCTCGAACGCGCAGAACGCTCCCGAAGTCACTAACCGGCTGACAATAGCAGGTCCCGCGATTGTGAAGATCAGACCAGTAGTCGGCGCAAAGCTCTTCATCACTTACAAAAAAGAACGTGACGAAGGCAGCCAGGGAGGTGGAGGCTCCAGCCCAACGGCGGTTCCGATCAGTCCATTTCCAATCTTCAGTCCCACTCCCGGTGTGACGGCTACACCGACTGCTACTCCATTTATCTTTCCAACGCCTTTCGGCGGTTAGCCCTTAAGCGCGTCAATCGCTTTCCATTCTTCCGGCGTCAACCTGAGTTTGGCGGCAGCGACATTTTCTTCCAGGTGCGCTACCGATGACGTGCCTGGAATTGGCAGCATTACGGGTGACCGCTCCAGAAGCCACGCCAATGCGACTTGAAACACACTGACTCCATGCGCCTTTGCCGCGGTGTTCAGCGGGTTTTCCGGCTTTAATCCTCTGCCGCCTCCGATCGGAAACCACGGCAGGAATCCCAGTTTTTCCTTTTCGCAATAGACCAGAACGTCTTCCGATTTCCGGTCCTCAATGTTGTAACGGTTCTGCACACTCACGATCGGAACGATCTTGCGCGCGCGATCGATTTCTTCCCGGTCCACATTTGATAAGCCGATGTGCTTAATTTTTCCCGCGTCCTGCATTTGCTTGAGCGCCCCAACGGATTCTTCAAGCGGCACTTTCGAATCCACCGTGTGCAATTGGTATAAATCGATCCGGTCGAGGCGTAATCGTTTGAGACTTCCGTCGAGTGCTTGTTTAAGGTGGTCAGGTCGGCAGTTTGGAACCCACTGCCCCGGGCCGGGCCGTGTGAGGCCGCCTTTCGTCGCGATCACGAGTCCTTTCGGATAAGGATAAAGAGCTTCGGCGATGAGCAGTTCGCTTGTATCCGGACCGTATGCGTCGGCGGTGTCGATCAAATTCACGCCGAGCTCGGCTGCGCGTCTCAGAACTTTTAGCGCATTTTCTCGATCGGCCGGCCAGCCCCAGATGCCTTGGCCGGTGACGCGCATCGCGCCAAACCCAAGTCGATTGACAGTGAGGTCGCCGCCCAAATTAAACGTCTGATTTGTAGCCATATTCGATGGTGTTGCCGCGTTGCCTCCAAGAATCACATCGGGTTTGCCTGACAGAAGCGCCGCCCCACTTGTCAGAGTGAGTCCAACAAATTTGCGGCGCGTGACCCTCATCCTTTCGTTGCGATCCGAAGCGATGTGATGCATTCGCATGCGCAGCGTACGTCCGGCCAAATCGCTGTCAACGCAAGCGGGGGGTGTAAGCCGACAAGAT
>JBLMXH010000070.1:0-14753 GCA_050257685.1 Nitrospirota bacterium | reverse complement strand
GTTCCGCCGAACGCGTGCGTGTCGAGCGCGCGCAATGCCTTATTCATTTTGAGGATCGCGTACACAGGGCTTTCCACTACGCCGGCGACATCGCCGATCACATAAGTCACTGGCATCAGGTTTTTGTGATAGATGCTCTTATCCGTAATGGTGTTTTCGACTCGCACCAGTTCGCGTAACGGAACAAGCGGAGCCGGGCTGCCACTACTCCCTGGCTCGGGCAACGCGTTAGCGTCGCCGGAGCGGACGCGCAACGCGAGTAGCTCGTCCGGTGTGACACGCGCCGAGCGTGGCAGTTCCATAACGATATTTACGTCTTCCTTCTCGCGTGGTTGATGGACCAGGTCGATAGAACGGCCGCCGACGGCGATTCGCAAAGTGTCGGAGATTGTTTCCGCGCTAATCCCGTGAAGCGCCGCTTTTTCCTTGTCGATCACGAACCGCGCCTTCGGCTGGTCCGCTTCGATATACCAATCGACGTCCACCACACCCGGCGTGCTTCTGAAAATATCCCGCACGCGGTTTGCCATCGCGAGGCGCGCCTCATCGTTAGGCCCATAAATTTCAGCGACCAGCGTCTGCAATACCGGTGGGCCCGGCGGCACTTCGGCCACCGCGACGCGCGCATCGAATTTCGCGGCGATCTCCGCAACGCGCGGCCGCACACGTTTTGCAATCTCGTGACTCTTTGCTTTACGCTCGCCCTTTGGAACCAGATTCACCTGAATGTCTGCGATGTTCGCGCCGCGGCGCATGAAGTAGTGCCTAACGAGTCCGTTGAAATTGAATGGTGCACCAACGCCGGCGTAGATCTCGTAATCCATGACTTCCGGTTCGCTGCGGATGGCGGTCGCGATGTCGCGCGCGGCCTGGGCCGTGCGTTCAAGCGCGGTGCCCTCAGGCATGTTCAGGATGATCTGGAACTCGCTCTTGTTGTCGAAAGGCAGCATCTTCACCTTCACCCACCTGACGGCGACGAGCGCCATCGCGGAAAACAACAGCACGCAAATCGCAGCTAAAAAAATCCAGCGGCTTTTCCGCTTCGCGATGAGCGGCCCCATCATTCGTCGATAAATCCGGGTGAAAAAATCTTCGTTGCGCGCGAGATGTTTCGCCGCGCGACCGAGCCGAAGGAGACGGATCGCTGCCCAGGGTGTGACGATGAACGCAATCCCAAGTGAGAAAAACATCGCCGCACTCGATCCGATCGGAATCGGACGCATGTAGGGACCCATCAGGCCGCCCACAAATGCCATCGGCAACACCGCCGCGATTACCGCAAATGTCGCGAGGATTGTAGGGTTGCCGACTTCGTTCACCGCTTCGACGGCAATTTCCGTCGGCGATCTGCCGCGGTTCTGCGGAAGATGAAAATGCCGGACGATGTTTTCGATCACCACAATCGCGTCATCGACGAGAATGCCGATCGAAAAGATGAGCGCGAAAAGCGTGATGCGATTAAGCGTGTAGCCGTAGAGGAAAAAAACCAGCAGCGTGAGCGCCAGCGTTGAGGGGATGGCGAGCGCAACCACGCCGGCTTCGCGCCAGCCGAGCGCCAGCAAAATGAGCAGCGAAACACCGGCGATGGCGAGTAGCATGTGCCACAACAATTCGTTAGACTTTTCCAGCGCCGTCTCGCCGTAATTGCGGGTGATTGCGACCTTGACATCGGAAGGAATGATCACACCGCGCAACGTGTCGATCTTGTTTAGAACTTGTTTCGTGACGGCAATCGCGTTGGCACCCGGTCGTTTCGCGACGCTCAGCGTAACCGCAGGCTGCTCGTCAGCCGCTGAAGAGACCGCCGCGCCGTTGCCGAACAACACATAGTTTGCAGGCTCTTCCGCGCCATCGACGATTTGCGCCACGTCGCGCAGATAAACCGGTCGCTCGCCAAAAACGCCGACGACGACGTTCCCGACATCCGCCGCATTCCTGAGAAACGCGCCGGTCTCGATCATGACTTCGCGGTTTTCGCTCGTTAGGCCTCCGGAAGTGAATTGCCGGTTGGCCTGCTGCAGCATTGGCACAATGCCGGCCGCGCTGAGATTCCGTGAGGCCAGCCGCGCCGGGTCGAGCAACACCCGCACCTGCCGAACGGAACCGCCGATGATGTTTGTCTCCGCGACCATCGGCACCTGCTTCACCGCGTCATCGACCTGCGCCACCAGGCGTCGTAAGGTTAGATGATCGTACCGATCGCTGTGAAACGTGAGGGCGAGGATCGGCAC
The DNA here is from genome assembly GCA_050257685.1 of Nitrospirota bacterium. GTDB lineage: Bacteria > Verrucomicrobiota > Verrucomicrobiia > Chthoniobacterales > UBA10450 > Udaeobacter. Next base: position 12,522 of record JBLMXH010000070.1, on the reverse strand, counting down.
GTCATCGATTGATCGTAACTTGATCAGCGGATTGGAAACGCCGTGCGGGATGCGATCGAAATTCGACTGCAACTTTTGATTCAGCCTAACGAGCGCGCGTTCAGGAGTTTCGCCCACCCGGAACCGCACAATAGCGAGGCTCTGGCCAGTGCTGGATGTGGAGTAGATGTAATCCACGCCGGGAATTTCCCAGAGCAGCTTCTCCATGGGCCGAGTGGCGCGCTCCTCGATTTCTTTCGCGGTTGCGCCGGGCATTGCTACCAGCACGTCAATCATCGGCACTTTGATCTGCGGTTCTTCTTCGCGCGGGATCAGCCACACCGCGCCCAGTCCAAGCGCGATTGACGTGAAAAGGATCAGCGGTGTCAGCTTCGAATTAACGAAGGCACGCGCGATATTCCCTGCGACTCCACGTTTTCCGCTCATGTCTGAGGCTCCACCAGTTGGCCGTCGACTAGCGAGCCGGCGCGCTCCGTCACAACCTGTTCGCCCGCGGTGACGCCGGATAGCAATTCGATTTCATTCCCGAAGCGCCGACCCGTTTTCACGATTCGCAATTGCGCATGGTGATTGGCCACAACGAAGACGAACTCCATTTGTCCGCGTTGAACCACCGCTGCTGCAGGTGCGCGAAGCACGTGCGTTTCGCTCACCGGAATTGCAACACGACCGAATTGCCCGGCACGCAAACCTGCGGCATTTGGGAGATCCAGCTTCACCAAAAAAGTTCGGCTGGTTACATCAGCCGACGGCGCGATCTCGCTGATAGTTCCCTCAAGTTCGTTCGAGACAACGTGGACCGGAAAACGCGCGCCAAGTTTCACGTGATCGATCACTGCTTCTGGCACCGCCGCTTCAAATTGCAACACGCGCGGGTCCTCAATTTCGAGCAAAGCTTTACCTGGAACCGCGAGATCACCGACATCGGCAAGTTTGCGTGTGATGACGCCATCAAACGGCGCTGCGATCGTGGCGTAGGCAACGTTGGTCTCTGCTTCGGCTGCCGCTGCCACCGCGATTTGCGATTTCGATTGGGCCGCCTCGAAATCGGCTGGAGTGACCACCTGTTTCGCGCGCAGCACTTCGTATCGTTTCAGATCGTTCTCGGCCTGCTGGCGCACCGCGATTGCCTGATCCAGCCTGGCTTTCGCCTCACGAGCATCGAGCTGGACGAGCAGCTCGCCCGCTTTCACTTCCTGACCGGGAACCACAAGCATCTTCTCAATCCGCCCGCTGATTTTCGCTTCAATAACCGATCGAAGCTTCGGTCGAACCGTGCCAACAACTTCTTCTGCGGCAACGTGCGGCTTGGCCTCGATCGTCTGTAGGCGAACTGATACCGCAGCTGATTGTGAGCTGGCTGCTTCGTCTCGCCGGCAGCTCACGCCAAGACTAACGAGCAGAATGGAGATTAATGGCATCGCGATAACTCGAATTGTTTTCACGTCGGAAACCTTCCGCCGACAAACCTGATTCGACGTGTCGCTTATTGCGATTGTCACAGCGTTTTTTGCGGTGCAATTTTGCTCACTCAAAACAGAAAGGATACCTATGTCGATCCACCACCAGGTTCGCGCTTTTGCCGGAACCTTTGTGCTTCTCAGCTTACTTCTAGCTCATTACCACTCCGCCTATTGGCTCTGGTTCACCGCTTTTGTTGGCGCCAATTTATTGCAGTCTGCCTTCACCGACTTTTGTCCTTTGGAGATGTTGCTAAGGAAAATCGAGCACGTGCCGAAAGAACCAGACGCTGGAAGGGCGTGAGTTGTAGCGGCCGCTTGCCTTCCTTCACACGTTGCTGCTTCCGTGGCTTTCGGGTTATTGGGCTTTGATGACGTATTGATAGGGCAACAAGTCGGTTCTTGCAGAGATTACAGCGAAGCCTGCGGCCTTTAGCTCCGATTTTACTTCGTTCGGCGCAAGCCGCAGTTCGACAGGTGGTCCTTGCGGTGTGCTTTCTTTCTTGAAGTCAACGATCAGGAGTTCACCGCCTTTGCGCAGATCGTTTCTGAGTTTATTGAGGTATTCGACGCGGTTGTCGATGTGATGGAACGTGTCCACAATCAGCACCACATCCGCTTCACCCGGCTTAAGTCCCGGTGAATCGGGGGAAGTCAGGCGGGTCTCGATATTGGCGCCGATTTTCTGCGTCTGCTTTTTTTGCTCGATGTAATCGAGGAATCGCTGGTCGATGTCGATTGCGATCACTTTGGCTGCCTTCGTTGCGATGGGGAAAGAAAAGTAACCACTGCCGGCGCCGATGTCGGCCACAGTCTTTCCCTCAAGCGGCCCAACGTTTGCAATCACTAGATCCGGTTTTTGCCAATGTGCTCGCGCCGGGTCCTCGAAATGCGCCACCAATTGGTCGAAGTCCGCATGGTGCATGAACCGGTTTGCCGCGCTCTCCGGGGAAGTTGGAGCCGGTTGTCCGCGCACACTGCCGAATGCAAGCACCCCAATGATGAGGAGCCGGAGCGGTTGCTTGATCATGCGATCAAAATGCCAGGACGCGATCCGAAACGCGTTGAACGTCGTTTCTGAATCTGTTTGTGAAAGAATGAAACCCAATTCATGAAAGCTACTGTTGTTGGGATAAATTTGCGTGAAGCTGCGCGTCAGGATGAACTTTTCATACTACGATTGCGTCCGGTTTGCGGAGGCGAAGCACCGCGAGGACCCGCTTCCACCAAGTAATGTTGTTGAATTTTACAGTCACCCCAGCGCAGCGAAAGATCGTTCGTCTGTTGCGAAGATTGATCCAGATCGTGCGCTTATAGGTCTCAAACGAATGCCAATTACCCCGGTGCTGGCCAACGACGATGGAAGAGACGTCGCGTGTGGGAAAATTGCTAGTCTCGCCGTCCAGCGAGCCGCCGTCATAAATCATTTTGAGCGTGGTCAAAACTCTGCGCTCCGAGGCGTTGTCGACTTTGGCCGGTTTAAGTGCAAACCGTGCAGCTATGGTGTTGAGTGGCATGGAAGATCTCCTTTCTTTGCATCCAACTTCTGGTTGAGGCAAAACGTTCGCTATTCGTCAGTTGGGTTTTACTGGGCGAAAATTGCCCAGCGATACCGGGATTGTTTGTTTTTCTTATGAAGCGGGTGCCTTACTGCGAGTTGCTCCGCGGTGCTATCCATGGCTTATCTCTTCTCGTGAGATGCTAAAGGAGGAGCGAAGAAGATGAGCATTGAATTCACGCGCAGCTTTCTACTGTGGTGCACGGTTATCAACTACGGAATACTCTTAATTTGGTTTCTGGTTTTTGCGTTCGCACATGACTGGATCCGCCGCTTTCACGGCCGATGGTTTCGCCTATCTGATGAGCAGTTCGACTCTATTCACTATGTTGGGATGTCGATATATAAGATCGGAATTCTTCTGTTTAACCTGGTGCCATTTGTCGTTCTATGGATCGTCGGCTGAAGTTGGTTGTCGATGGCAGATGCTTAACATCCGGCTAACCAACATCTAAGATCTTTTGCCGCCAAGTGTGACGCGTTTGTCATCTCCAACGGCAAGATCAAGATCGAGACGATGTGGTACGAATCCAAACCGAGGACAAAGGCCGCCTGACACAGTTCACGGGCTTGAATTCGATGGCTTGTCAAATGACGAGGAGTTCCATCCAGATTATGGCTAAACTTTTGTCTCGTGAATACGCGCTATCGTTTTAAGACCATCCTTGTGTCCGCTGTCTTGGCTGGAATTCTCGGTTTGGTCTTTCTCGGAATCGGCATTGTCATCTATGGGCGGACCGGAGGAAAAGAACTGGCGAAAAGGCTTGGAGTGCCTTGTCCTGCTATCATCGCGCATCGCGGTGCTTCATATTTTGCCCCGGAGGAAACCCGTCCTGCTTACCTATTAGCGCGTGAGACGGGTGTCGACTATCTGGAGCTTGATATTCAGCGAACGAAAGATGGCGTCCTGATTGCGCTCCATGACGATGATCTCCGTCGAACGACAAACATTGCCGACGTGTTTCCTGATCGCAAGACGGACACAGTTGACAAGTTCACTTTTAGCGAGCTTCAAAGTCTCGATGCAGGATCGTGGTTCAACATACGCTTCCCGGATCGTGCGAGAGCCTCCTTTAAGAATGTCAGGATTCTCCGCCTCGAAGATGTGATGCACATAGCGGAAGGCGGGTCTGATAAGCCGGGCCTGTATATTGAGACCAAATCAGCACGACGCTTTCCGGGGGTGGAAAAGCAGCTTGTCGAGATCCTTACTGCTCGTGGATGGATAAAACCGCTAGCCACGGGTGTTTCCGAATCTCCACAAACAGGGGCCCGGGTTCCGCCAAGGGTCATTTTCCAATCTTTTGAAGCGGACAGTTTAGCTAGACTCAAGGAGTTGGCACCACAAGTTCCGGCGACGCTCCTGATCGATGAAGCCATGATGAGAAAGGACGGATGGGACGTCGTCTTGAGGAACGCAAAGCAGGTCGCAGTGGGCATTGGGATCTGGGGATACCGGTGGTCGCGAGATCCCGACTGGTCTGTTAAGGACGCGCCTAACCGCTACCTGATAGCTTGGCCGTGGTACATCGGCCAAGCTCATAGAGCTGGACTTCTAGTGCATCCCTGGACCATTGATGATCGTTGGGAGATGTGGATGGTATCCCTCTTTGGGGCCGATGGGTTTTTTACCAACAGGCCAGATTTGGCACTCCTCTTTTACGGCAGGGTCGATCACATAGATCTGAAACCTATCTGGGACAGAATCGGATACTGAGCTTGCATCGAGGGCTCTGAGATTGTCGACACCGCTAATCTTCTTCATCCACTGACCGTTTTGCCGTCGAGATGTATGTGGCTGGCGATTAGCTCATTCGGCTGTTGACCGGAGCAAGAATAGCGCAGCTATGTCACCGCGACATTGATCATCATACAATGGTTTAGGATCGTCCGCCTTTCGCGATTGTATTCATAGCCATTCTACGGGGCGAGTTACAAAACTGTAATAAGAACAAGGCTTGCGCAGTATTTCGCAAAAAACGAACAGCCCGTGGCGGGCATTCTGGGTTTCATAACATGGAGGGTAAAATTATGAGAATGAAATTGGCAGTTTTAGCAATGATGGGTGTGCTCGCCATGGCACCCTTAACTTTCGCACGCGGCGGTCATGGCGGCGGCGGAGGAGGGCACGGATTCGGCGGCGGAGGCCACGGATTTAGCGGCGGTCGCGGATTTAGCGGCGGAGGCCATGCGTTTGGCGGTGGCCGCGGATTCAGCGGTGGCCGCGGATTTAGCGGCGCCGGCCGCGGAGTGTACGGCGGTGGCCGCAGTTTTAGCGGTGCAGGCCGCGGGTTTTATGGGCCAGGCCGCGGGTACTCCGGTGCAGGCCGTGGATCTTACGCCAGGGGCCGTGGCTATAGCTACTACGGCGGAGGCCGTGGCAATTGGAACCAGCATGGCAATTGGAATCGTGGCAATTGGAACCATGGCAATTGGAATCATGGCAATTGGAACCACCATGGCAATTGGAACCACCATGGCGATTGGAACCACCATGGGTACAACTGGAATAATAACTACTATGGATGGTACGGTGGTGGCTGGTGGTATCCGTGGCTCTCCAGTATTGGTTGGTGGTATCCGTGGAACTACTGGTATTCGGACTATGGATATCCGTACTATAGCTCCTACTACGATGGGTCGTATGGCTATCCGTATGGGAGTTACTACGGCAGCAGCTATTACACCGGCACAAACTACGGCAATGGTTATGCCAACGGTTCACGAGTAGCCGAGTTGCAACGCCGGCTTTCGCGGAACGGGTATTACAATGGTCCGATCGATGGGATCATGGGTCCCCAGACGCGACAAGCAATTCGCGCTTACACACGTGACCGCGGGTATTAGGAAGGTTTCACGATGAGGCGTCGCGCACCTCTTACTGCAGCGTTCCGCGTAGTGACCTTCATGGCGGTAGCGACGTTCTTCGCAATCGCGCTGGGCGAGCGCTCGCAAACGGGCTCGCCTGGCGCGAAGAAACAGCTCTCATCACCGCTCCGACTATACGTTTTCGACTGCGGCATTCTCCACATTGCCGACGTGAGAAGTTTTGGTCTGAAGCCAAAAGAGGTCGCAGCGAGCGATCTGCCCCTGCCGTGCTTCCTTATTGTTCATCCCAAGGGAACACTGATGTGGGACACGGGAGCCGTGCCTGACGCTGCCTGGGCCCCGAACGGCAAAGAGGTGACATACGATGTCGTACTTCCAGATTCACAGAAGTATGGCGTAACGATGGTTAAATCTTTGGCGCAGCAGTTAGCGGAGGTCGGGTACTCGCCTGCTGATGTCACTTATCTGGCGCTATCGCATTACCACTTCGATCACACTGCCAACGCCAATCAATTTGTAAATGCAACATGGCTGGTAGGGCAGGAAGACAACGGTCTAATGTTTGCCAAAACGCCTCCTGATCTGACTCAGCCCTCCACTTATGCGGCGCTTCGCGATCACGAAACGATTATCATTAAGAATGATAATTACGATGTGTTTGGCGATGGAACCGTTGTGATCAAACGTGCTCCAGGGCACACGCCCGGTCACCAGGTTCTCTATTTGAAATTAGCAAAAACTGGCGGCGTAGTTTTGTCCGGTGACCTGTACCATTATCCGGAGGAGCGCGTACTGGACAGAGTGCCTACCTTCGAGTTCGATGCGAATAAGACGCGTGAAACGAGAGCCGCGATCGGGACTTTTCTGAAGAAGTCCGGCGCGCAACTTTGGATCCAGCACGATCTTGGAGCCAACAGTAAACTCAAGAAGGCGCCGAACTACTACGACTGACATCAACCCCTGTGAAGAGTGTCAAAGGTAAATTTTATGATGGTGGTGGCATAGGCTTGTTAGGTTGACCTTAGCAATAATTCCTGGGACGCCTCCGCTTCTGTTGCTCGCTTGAGTTCTTCAGCGGCTGATACTGCTTTCGTCACGTGTGGATATTTTCTCTGACAGCGCAATGTGACTTATTCCGTCTCGGTGAAGCGGAAGTTTGGCGCGGCTCAATCTAAAGCGACGAAGCTCGTCATTTACTGTTGTACGGTTCAGGTTAGATCCCGGGCACACACCATGTTTCAAAGGAGTTGAGTTAAATCGAGTGTGAGTAGTTAGGCCAGAGTTCAGGTGGATATCGCCATACGAGATCGCCTCCGCGAACGCTGAAATAGTAAGCACTCGATCTATCCGACGCGCAGTGGCAGTCTACCGGAACAAGTATTACTGAACATTTGGCTGTCTCCAAATCTACAGCAATACCAAATTCTGTTAAGGCATTCGGCCGAAGGAAAAACCGAAATGGTTTCCGCGCACAAATCAGCTGTGCTCCGACACCTAGGACATTGGTCAATCCGCACCGGCAATGGTAGGGACGTCGCCTCCTAGAACAATTTTTGCACAGCAAAGACCAACAGACGCGGAGCGTGAGCATTCGCGCTCAGCTAAAGAGTTTACCCATGAGCTTAACACGTTACTTCACAGTCCGGCTCTATCCGATTCTATCTCTCGTTTGCGCAATCTCTCTGACGAGCACCGCCAATGCCAAGCCAGAATTGAAATCCAACGATTACCAGTACAAAGAGACTCGCGATCTCGTTCAGCTCGTGAACGACGCAGCGGATCTGCTGCGCGCCAAAGGCGAAGCGGCCTTTACGGAGTTCCGTGTTCCCGGCAGCCGCTGGCGTCAGGGAGAGACGTACATCTTCGTGCTGGATCCGGACGGAAAGACGTTAGTCCATCCCGATCCCGCGATGGAAGGCAAGAACGAGATCGACCGAAAAGACATCAACGGCAAACCAATCATCCGGGGACTCATCGATGCCGCGACGACGTTGCCAAGCAAACCGCAAGGATGGTACCACTACGAATGGCCTGTCCCGGGTGGACTCCTTCCCCGGTGGAAAAGCACCTACGCTCGGCTCGTGACGGCGCCGTCCGGTGCGCGCTACATAGTCTGCGCCGGTGTGTATAACGACCGGATGGAAAAAGTCTTTGTCGAAGACGCAGTGAAGGCCGCCGTCGGGCAGATCGAGAAGAATGGCCAGGCTGCTTTTCAACTCTTCCACGATCGAACCGGACCGTTCATCGCAAAGGACGCTTATATTTTCGTGTACGACATGAATGGCGTCGATCTCGTCAACCCGGGCTTTCCGAACCTGGAGGGTCGGAACCTTCTCGATCTGAAGGATACCCAAGGCAAACAGGTGATGCAGGAGATGCTCAAAGTGGTGCAAACCAGCGGCTCAGGCTGGGTCGACTATATGTGGCCCAAGCCGGGGGAAAGCGTTTCCACGCAGAAATCTGCTTACGTGAGCAAGGCGAAGATGGGAGACAAATGGGTGCTGGTAGGTTGCGGTGTTTACCTAGCCGATGCTCCCAAGGCCGCGCCGTCCAGGAAGGTCATGACCGCTGGGCAACTAATGACACTTGTGCGGGAAGCGGCAGCAGTTTTTAAAAAGCAAGGCGACAAGGCTTATCCAGATTTTCGAAAGAAGGGAACCAAGTGGTTCCGGGATGACACCTATTTTTTTGTTTGGAGCATGGACGGCACGCGCGTCTTCCATGCCGCCGATCCCAAAGGAGAGGGGCAGAAAATGAGTGATGTGAAAGACATTGTCGGAAGGCCGTGGGGCAAGATGTTTTTAGAGGCGGCTGCCAGCCCTTCCGGCGAAGGATGGATCCATTACATGTATCCCGAGCCTAGGGACATCTTCCCGACATGGAAGTCCACGTTTGTGAAGAAGGTGAAATTCCCTTCTGGAAAGCAATACATCGTGGGCTGCGGGATCTATGATATGCAAATGGATAAGACTTTTATTGAAGATGTCGTGAATCGTGCAGCTACTGTTGTCGCAGCTCGAGGGAAGGAGGCTTTTGGTCAATTGCGAGACAAGACGGGTCCCTTTGTGTTTATGGACACCTACGTATTCGTAAATACTCCCGACGGCATGGAGTTGGTGAATGCAGCCCAGCCTAGTATGGAAGGTAAAAACATCATCGATCTGAAGGATGTTAAGGGAAAGGCACTGGTCCAGGATTACATCGCCGCTGCTATGAAAGATGGCAGCGCCTGGGTGGAATATTACTGGTACAAGCCCGGAGACAACACGCCCGTACGGAAGCAAGCCTACGTGCGCAAGGTACAATCAGGTGAGGATACTTATCTCATCGGCTCAGGCCTCTACATGGAATAGGTTTTAGAAGGATCGGGCTCTTCACAACAACGCAAAAGGATCAGCAGCTGGCTGAAGCGTCTCGTTATTGAGGAGGTGCGTTCCGTACAGCTCGGGTATTCCCACAATCGCGGACATACGGATGTCGCTGTGACGGTCTTCAGCGGCCTAACGACTAACTTTTTTTAAGGTTTTCCATTCAGTCGACCCACTTTAAGGTGATCAGTGGAGATTACTGAGGCTCGTCTTAAGTCTAGGTTGCCGAATAACCACGTTATTTGTTGGTGTGGTCGCAAAAGCACAAAGAGCTGAAGTCGAACGCAACCACATTCCGGGAGATTTCGCCGTCATTAAGGATGCCAAGCTCTGGCACGAGACCAAAGGTGGGGACGAGGCGCTGCTGTTGATCCTGCGCTCGGTCCAGCAGCAATCGCAATTTTTGCAAAGTAAAAGCCAAATGCCGCGGATGTTAAGCGCTTCTGTGGAGGTAATTTTGGTCTCATGAACTTAAAGCGTAACTCCACCAATCGGGTGTTAGTACACCGAACATCAATGAAAGGGTTTAATGTCCCAAGGCCGCACACCTCGACGCAACGGGCAATAGCAGGCGTGATCAGTTGCCCTCGCGTCAGTGATCTAAGCAAACGGACCACGGAAGAGGTCTTCCTCGATCATCTGGAACTCCGCAAGCTCGGGCGGCTCGAAAACGATATCCGGCGTAACTACGACGAGAATGTCCTAATCGTCTCCAATGTCGGAACGTTCTATGGCCATGACGGCGTGCGATGCTCAGCCCGGCTGCTTCGTCTGCTCCTACCGACGATCAAATACAAGTTCGATACCCTCCTCATCCGGGGGCAAATCGCGTTCGAGGAATGGGAGGCAGAGGCGTCACAGGTCGAGGTTCAGCATGGGATCGACGCGTTCGTCATCTCCAACGGCAAGATCAAGGTCCAGACGATCTGGTACGAGTCTCAACCACGGAAAAAGGGCGCCACACACGGGTCTCGATCGGTTGTTGGCTGAACGCTGAGCCGACTATGAACGCTTTCGTCGTGCGCGGTGTGCGCTTATCCAATGAGTTCGCCGGATCCCGAGGCGGGACGACCTGAGCAAGAAACGCTCAGTGTTTAACAAAATATACCGAGAGCGCGTTCGCCGACGTGGCAAACGTTGCACATGCTTCGGTTCCTGGCTGTACTTTTCACCTTCGTCTCTATCACACCGGCCTTTTCTGCTACGCCGCGTTTACAGGTCGATACATCTCATCGCCTGATTGTCAGTATCCGCGATCAGAAGCTGATGCTTCTAAACAATGATCAGAAAGTGGCGGTTTACCGAGTCTCAACTTCAAAGTATGGCGTGGGCGATTCGCGAGGGAGAATGACGACGCCTCTCGGTTATCTCAGGGTTGCGAAAAAGATCGGGGACAATGCGCCAGTCGGTGCCGTTTTCCACCACCGGCAATGGACAGGCGAAATTTTGAAGCCGAATACTCCCGGCCGGGACCCGGTGACCACGCGGATCATTTGGTTGAGCGGACTCGAAGCACAAAACGCGCGCGCTTTTAATCGCTGTATCTACATTCATGGCACACCGGAAGAAAAGACTCTGGGACGTCAGGCCAGCTATGGCTGTATCAGGATGAAGGCCAAGGACGTCGCCTTGATTTATGATCAAATTCCGATAGGCGCGTTGGTGCAAATCGTCCCTGACCGATTGCCAAAAGTGCCGAAGGCCAGCCCGATGCGAACCAGTACTAGTTTAGTTGTGCAGAACCAAAAACGCGCATTTCATTGATGCAACGTCATGGCGTCATGCCGTACTTCGCGGTTCCGGTGAAACCCGGCAACGTGATAGAGACGCACGAGCACGCGACCGATTTTGAGTTTAGGGAGTGGTAAGCGCGTGTATTTTCCGCTTGCTCATCGGGCGGGACTCCGGGCTAACAGACCCGCGTGATTCGGCTTGATTGTCTTCGTTTTGTTGTAAAGAGCCATAAGCGCCAGTAACCACGTTATAATAATATGTTGGGTTATCCATTGTCCCGCCACAGAAGCCATACGGATATCCGATCGGATAGACTACATCGTTCCAGTTGCTGGTGTCCGTCCCTTGTGGGATATCACCGGTATAAGTCCCATCTGGCATTTGATAGATGCCGTTGCCGACGTAAGTCATCCCGGCAGAGTACGTATAACTTGGCGCTGGTGCGGTGTAATTCGAGATGACCAACCATAGCCCGAAGCCGAAGCCTAGCGCCAGGGCGATGCCTGGCAGTTGCTTGATGTGAGCAAATAAGAATCGCGAATGTTGAGGCACCACACGCCGAGTACAGAGCGGCGGCCTGGAATAGATCTCTTGCCGCGGGAAGTCCGCGATTGAACGCGATATTTGCATAATGACCACCTCTTATTTTGCCAACATGAGCAGTCGAGCATCGGGGTGCCTGTCTTTTCTTGTGTTTTTTGATGTAAATTTTGCTGCCTTGGATCAACAGTCCCGGCGCGGCATGTCGGCTTGCAGCTGATTTACCATGACGCTGGCAACGTGATCGAGACGCATGAGGACGCTGGCGATTTCAAGAATAGTGAAGCCATCATTATCGTCGAGATTTGGAAATTCCTTCCGCTCAATCCCGGGACTACGATTTGATTAGGTATGACACGAATCCATCGCGCTCGCATACTGCAACGGAGCGTTGTCGTCGCGTTGCTCTTGGCGAGCGCAGGCGCGAGTGCCGCACCAACGGACGACAGCGCAATCGTCCTGTTGCCTAAACCTGACACGGAAGGATCGATGTCACTGGAACAGGCACTGGCCAGCCGCCGATCCGTCCGGGAGTTCGCCAAGACACCGCTCAGCGTTGCGGAACTCGGTCAGCTGCTCTGGGCGACGCAAGGCGTGACGGATACAGCGCGCGGATTACGGGTAGCGCCCTCCGCGGGTGCGCTCTATCCGCTCGAGCTATACGTTGCGAAGGAGGATGGTCTATTCCGTTATATCCCGCAACGCCATGCCCTGATCAGAGTTCAGTCCGGCGACAGCCGCCCTGCCATCGCAACAGCGGCCCACGAACAAGCTGTGGTGCGTGAAGCACCGGTGTTGGTTGTGATAACCGCGGTGGTTGATCGAACGAGGGCCAAGTACGGTTCGCGTGCGGAACGCTACGTCACGTTGGAAGCAGGCCACGCCGCTCAGGGCCTCCTACTGGAAGCAACAGCGCTGAAGCTCGGTGCGACAGTGGTGGGCGCGTTTGATGACAACGCGTTGCGAGCGGTGATTGCGGCAGGCAAAGGCGAACTACCGCTGTACGTGATGGCAATCGGTCGGCCGCGAGGTC
>JBLMXH010000069.1:0-10272 GCA_050257685.1 Nitrospirota bacterium | reverse complement strand
ACGAGGCTTGGTGATGATGCTGCGTAATCGTTTGCCATCCGGCATCGTCACCGAGTCATAAATCACGTCGACGTTGGGATAACTCTCGCGCGGCGATTTGGATTTGCGCGGAAGCTCTTCGCCCTTCGCCAGAGCAGCGATGACCATCATCAGCAATAATGCCCGTTTCATTTTGATTTTCTTCGTTGGGAAAGTCCAAATCCCAAATTCCAAATCCCAAAGAAGTTCCAATTGCCAAATCCAAAATAAGACGTCGTGATCATCGGCTCTTGGAGATGATCGACGAGAAAATCAGAACCAGTTCGCGTGCCTCCGCGGCGAGCGCATCGCACGAAGTGGCATTGCTTTTACCTGGTCCGGTCTCTACCAATCGGAGAAACAGGCGACTCTCCTTCGCTTCTTTGCGGCAGATTTTTACACGCAGTAAGAAATCTTTCCTGCTTAACGCTTCGTCAGCTTCGATCCAATTCGCGGCGACTGATCCCGACGCCCGTACCAATTGCCGGACATCCTCCGTGTTGCTCATGGTACGCGGCAGTTGTTTCACGAACGTACGTACCGATTCTGCAAACCGAAATGTTCGATCTTCGAGGTCACGTGGTTTTGCGCCATTTTCCATTTGGAATTGGAGTTTGGGTTGTTATTTGAGATTTGGGATTTGGGACTTGGGACTTGCGGTCGCAGCGGCGGCGACCGCTTTTTGCGCGGCATCGGCGAGATCGTCGGCTGCGACTAACGCGAGGCCGCTTTCCTGTAACAGTTGTTTGCCTCGTTTGACGTTTGTTCCTTCTAAACGAACCACCAGCGGCACCGACAACTTCACCGTTTTCGCCGCATCAATGATACCCTGTGCGATCACGTCGCATTTCATGATGCCGCCGAAAATATTTACCAGAATCGCTTTAACTTTTTTGTCTGCGATCAGGATTTTGAACGCTTCGGTCACCTGCTCTTCCGTCGCACCGCCGCCGACATCGAGAAAATTCGCCGGCTCGCCACCGTAGAATTTAATGATGTCCATGGTAGCCATGGCAAGACCAGCGCCATTGACGAGGCATGCGATGTTTCCATCGAGGCCAATGTAATTCAGCCCATGTTTTGACGCTTCGACTTCGCGAGGGTCTTCCTCGGCTCTGTCACGCATCGCAGCAATGTCCGGATGCCGATACAGGGCGTTATCGTCAAAGTTGAACTTGGCATCCAGCGCAAGGACTTCGCCCTTCTTCGTGACGACCAGCGGATTCACCTCGACCATCGAGCAATCGTACGCAACGAAAGTGCGATAAAGGCCTTCAAAGAGTTTCGACGCGTCCTTTAGCTGGGATGATTTAAACCCGAGTTGTTTTGCAAGCTTTCGCCCCTGGTATGGCTGCAGGCCGGCCAATGGATTAATGGGCTCACGAATAATTTTCTCGGGCGATTTTGCCGCAACCGCTTCGATTTCGACGCCGCCTTCGGTGCTGGCCACAACTAGAGGCGCAGCGGTCGCGCGATCGAGCAGAACGGCAAAATAGATTTCCCGCGCAATATCCGCCGATTCCGCCACGAGAATTTTGTTGACCAGACGACCGCCCGGACCGGTCTGGTGTGTCACCAGAATCTGCCCGAGCATTTTTGCCGCGACATCGTGAACTTCGTCAGGCGTTTTGCGAACGTGCACGCCACCCTTAAATCCGTTCTTGAAAGTGCCCTTACCTCGTCCGCCCGCATGGATCTGAGCTTTAACTACAATATCGATATCGCCCAGTTCTCGTGCGATTTGCTCCGCTTGATCGAGTGTGGCCGCGACTCTGCCGCGCGTCGTAGCCACATCGAATTTCTGCAACAACTCTTTGGCTTGATATTCGTGGACGTTCATTTGGGAACTACAATTGAATACGTAGTGTCATCCTGAGCGGAGCGAAGCGAAGTCGAAGCTGCAACGCAGCGGATGACGTCCGCGAGGCCAAGCTTTCAATCCCGGTGCGCACACTGCGTGGCCGCGGGGTGTCTCGACTTCACTCAACATGACAAGTAGCTGAATGTTTCGCTTGGCTCAACATGACACTCGCTGTTATCGGATGCTCAAACGGGCAGAGTGGAATACCGCGCGCAGCACCACTCAGCAACGATTTTTCTTCTTCGAATTGGCTTGCGTTGCGGAAATCCAGCCGACTACGTTGGCAGCCATGAAAAACACGTTGAGACTGTTCCCGTTATCCGGCGCACTCCTGGTTACCCTCGCGTTCGCAAGCCTCGCGGCCACGCCCGCACAGGAAAAAGCATTCACCGACAAGTACAAAGCAGCATTGGAAGGCAAGGATACAGCCACCCTGGAAAGTTTCCTTTACACACAAGGCTCGGACCCCCAGGCCCTCGAATTTTACAAGATGATGCAGTCCGGCAGCGCCGGAGAGAAAATTACCAGCATCGAGCTTGTTAGCCTCACGCCGGAGGACGTAAAAAAAGCAACGTCGCCAATGGACGGACCCACGGGCAAAGTTTGCCTTAATCTCAAACCAACGAAAAAGCTCGTGATCAAGGTTGAGCAAAAGGATGCAAGCGGCAGCTCATCCAGCAGCTCCGAAAACTTTGTCGCCGAGAAGGATGGCAAATTCGTCATCCCTGTGCCGGGAGCCTGTAAGTAACAGCGCGCGAAAGGGCACGCCCGCAAGCGATGTGAGGACTCATCGCACTCCCAAGCTTGCACAAAAATAGCCAAGCCGATTCCAATTTTTGCACGAAGTGCTTTGAAGTGCGACGCGTCCTCGCGTCGCTTTTCACCCAACCGGTGCTTCTAAAGCACCGAGCGGTGTATTTATCTTCGCTAGTCTTTAAACAGCGTGCCCACGGTCCGTTGATCGCTTGGCGGTTCGAGCGAGTTAACGAAATTCCGGAAACGTTCGGAGAAAACTTCAGGGCGAAGTTTCCAGTAGTGGGCCATGCCGGGTGCGAAGACGTAATGCCGAAGCAGCCCATGCCAGCCTTCAAAGAGGTCTTTGTCCATCATTCCGTAAACATGATGAAAATGGATAGTCTCAAACGCCTTCAAGAACTGGTAAGCAGCATGAAAAAATCGAGCCCGCTCTTCGACTGAGAGCGCGCCAATGTCTTCGAGGCCAACACGCCAGATTCGTTCCAGTTCGGCGTTCTCCATTAACGGCTTCGTCACATCGCGCAGGGCCGTTGCTGCGGCGTCTTGCATCGCGAGTTTGGCCACACGTGTGCTCTGATGGACCTGTACGGCCAGATATAGCACCGACAAAACAACAGCAATCGAACCGATCAATTGCGAGATGGCGCTGATCGCGTCCCAATTCCAGTCCATCGCTCAGGTTATACCATGAGCAACTGGTCCGCTCTAGTACTTCGGCTCGTCAGCGATCTTGAGAACGACTCTCTGCCCGCGTGTGTCAGTCGCCACCTGCTCGTGCGCCTTCACCGCTTCCAAAATGAAGCCGGACCGGCGAACCTTTTCTCAGTGGCATCGGATTTCATCCTGCGGGAGGAGACGCGGGCGGAGGAGAGGCCGGTACTGGCAATAGAACGGGCGCAAACTCGGGCGGCATCGCACTCATCCAGACGTCGTACTCAGGCCCAAACTGCCGCAGAAACAACAGCGAAAATGAACGAAGCAAAACAAAAACCGGCAGCAAGATTACTGTGCCAACATAAGGAATGGCCACGATGCAACAGGTCGCGCAAGCGGCAATGCATCCCACCACTACAGTGGCCAATGCCAAAACAATCCAGAACAAGAAGTACAACAAGATCTCACCGGCATATCCTGCGATTAACCTGGTGACGACGATGAACGCTGGCCAGGCACGGCAACGCTGTCGATACATAATGGGCAGCATGAAGCTTGCGATCAAACCCCATGCGACAAGGAAGAAAATCATCCCCAACATCCACGCAGCGATTGCCGATATCAGATACACGTCGTGAGTGCGGAGGAAGTCATCGTTTTGGATTGTCGGAATTACGAGTGGTAACGAGATTAATCCTCCAAAAATCAACAGGCCCAAGCCGACCAACAGCGAGAAAAAGAAATAGCTGTTGCCTTCTTTTCGAAACTCGCGCCACGGTTCTGCAATTGCGCCGCGGTTCTTCACGATGCAATCGATGAACATGAAGCCGCCGCGTGCCCGTAACCACGCAAATAAAACGATCACGCCGAGCACGACAAAAATGAGAATAACGATGCCCGCTACGAGCATTTCATGCGGAATTTGGCTGATGGCATCGCTTACCTTCTTTCCCGCTCCGTCGCGATCGGGCGCGTAATCAAAATTGCCGCCACCCCCGCCCAAGCTTGCCAGCCATGCGGCAAAGCCAATGACCAACCATTTTTTCAAATCGAACGGTCGAAACAGAATTCGCTTCATCAACTCGAACGCGTCGCCGAACGGCTTGAAGATTTCGATCTTTGATGCGTTTGCGTCCATGTCGAATCCGGCTGCAACCGCCGGCGATTGTAGGACAAGGGCATGGCTTGCCAAGCCAAACGACGTGAAGCAATGCTTATCGTACGGTTGCACTCAACTCGCCATCCGTTGTAGCGTCCGCTGTCCTCAGCGGAGAACCAAAACGAATGTGCTGAGATAGTGCACGCTACAGCCGCTGCAGTCCGTTATAGCGTTAACTGATGAAGGCAATTTGATGGAAATGTCGCAGGCACAACGCCGATACCCGATTGGCGCCGAATTGCTCGGTGAGAACCAGACTCATTTTCGCGTATGGGCGCCGAAAGCGCGGCAAATTGATGTTGTTCTGGAAGGCGCAGCGAAACCAAAATCGTTTCCGCTGACATCGGAATCAGACGGATACTTCTCAGGCATATTCAACGCAGGCGTCGGCACTCGCTATCGCTTTTGCGTGAATGGGGCAGAGATTCTTTATCCCGATCCGGCATCACGCTTCCAACCCGATGGCCCGCACGGATCTTCGTGCATCGTGGATCCGAAGAAATTCCGATGGAGCGATGCGGAGTGGATCGGATTGAAATTAAACGGCCAGGTTTTTTATGAAATGCACATCGGCACCTTCACCAAGGAGGGAACGTGGCGTGCCGCTGCCGAACAATTACCCGAGCTGGCGCGCATCGGAATCACGGTGATCGAAATGATGCCGGTTGCTGAGTTCCCCGGCAGATTTGGATGGGGCTACGACGGCGTCGATCTGTTTGCGCCTTCCCATTTATATGGAACGCCGGACGATTTGCGAGCGTTTATTGACCGGGCACACTCGTTAGGCCTGGGTGTAGTTCTCGACATCGTCTACAACCACTTCGGACCGGACGGAAATTATTCAGGTGTTTTCTCCGATGATTATCTCCGACGCGAAAAAGCCCATGAATGGGGCGACCTGATTAATTTTGACGGCCCGAACTCAGGGCCAGTCCGCGAATTTTTCATCACCAACGGCCGTTACTGGATCGAAGAATTTCATTTCGACGGCTTCCGCTTCGACGCGACTCACGCGATTCACGATGAGTCCAAAGAATACATCATACGCGCAGTGGGTCGCGCTGCACGCGAGGCGGCGGGTTCGCGTTGCATCATCCTTGTCGCCGAAAATGATCTGCAGGAATCAAAAGTGACGCAGCCGCAAAATGAAGGCGGCGACGGTTTGGATGGGATGTGGAACGACGATTTTCATCACAGCGCCATTGTTGCTTTGACCAGACAAGATGTGGGGTATTTCGCCGATTACTCGGGGAAACCCCAGGAATTCATTTCCGCTGCAAAATACGGTTTCCTGTACCAGGGGCAGGCGCTTTCGTGGCGAAAAATCTTGCGCGGCACTCCGACCTTCGGCGTTCCGGCAGAGGCTTTCGTTTGTTTCATCGAAAATCACGATCAAATCGCGAATACCGGCGCCGGTGACCGGCCACGCTTTCAAACTTCCCCGGGACGTTATCGCGCAATCACTTCTCTTCTTCTGCTCGGGCCGTGGACTCCATTACTGTTTCAAGGACAGGAATTCGGCGCTCCCACTCCTTTTCTATTCTTTGCAGAAGTCGGCGAGGCAGCCGTCCGTGAGGCGATTCGCAAAGGTCGCGCTGAGTTGTTGGCGCCATTTTTTTCGCTCAGCAAGGCGGAGACATTGATGACCTTACCTGCGCCAGATGATCCCCAGACGTTTTCACTGTGCAAGCTCGACTTTTCCCAGCGCGAAACAAATCGCAAGCTTTACGACCTCCACATCGATCTTCTCAAATTACGTCGCGAAGATTCGCGGTTTCGGCTGCAAAGTTCCGGCGGAGTCGACGGCGCGGTGCTCGGTCCGGCGAGTTTTGTTCTCCGATATTTTTCGGATCGAAGCGATGATCGGCTCTTGTTGGTAAACCTTGGAGAACGCCAGGTTTTGCGTCCCGCTTCGCAGCCTTTGCTGGCCCCGCCGCCGAGCTGCAAGTGGGAAATGCTTTGGACGAGTAACTCAAAGCGCTATGGAGGAGCAGACACAGTTGCAATCGCAACACCTGAGCGATGGAGCTTCCCAGCCGAATCGGCCACCGCGTTACAACCGGTGCGAAACCGCAGAGTGAAAATACCGCAGCGCAGGTAGCACTGAGTAATCCGTAAATCTGAATCGCTGGGGAGCCGAAAATCTCGCAAACGTCGCAACGATGCGGCGGCGTTTGCGTCTGCTCCATTCACAGCGCATAACTTTCGCCGATGAAAATCGCTTGGGTTATTCTCGCATCGGCTTTAATGCGCATGTTTGCATCTGCACAGGAGGCATCGACTCCGACACCTCCACCTACGCCGCCGCCGAGAGTTTATCCCGTCGCGTTGCCGAACTACGATGAGGAGACTGCCACAAGGCTCCAGATTTTCCTGGACAACAACGATTTTGCGCCCGGCAAGATCGACGGAAAGATGGGCGAATTCTTCCGGAAAGCGCTCATCTCATACAAACATGCGCAGGCCATGCCAAAGACCGGCGCAGTCGACCAATGGATGCTCGATCAGGTGCCAGAAACCTTTACGACTTACACGATCAGAGAAGAAGACTTGAAACAGGTCGGCGACGTCCCGGGAAATCGAGCAGATCAGGCGAAATTGAAATGGCTGCCTTACATGTCATTCCTGGAATTCGTCGCCGAGCGATTTCATTCCGCTGAGGCGTACATTGAAAAACTCAACCCCGGCAAAAACTGGGAACATCTTCAGCCGGGCGAAACGCTTAAGGTGCCGAACGTTTTGCCGTTCGAAGTCGAGAAATTCACCGAAGGGAAAGTTTCTGAAAATCCAGCGTTCGCCTCTCGCAAGATTTTCGTCGATACGCAAGAGCATTTACTCGAGGTATTCGACCATGATCAGCTCGTCTGCGTGTTCCCTATCACCCCGGGGTCCAAAACTCTTCCGGCGCCTGTCGGTACATGGAAAATTCTGGGTGCGAACGTCTGGCCCTGGTTCCGCTACGATGAAGGCATGCTGAATTACGGCGTGCGCACGGAGAATTACGTCAATCTGCCCCCGGGCCCGAACAATCTGGTCGGCGTTTTATGGATGGGCCTGAACAAACCCGGAATCGGTATTCATGGCACAAATAATCCGGAGACAATTGGCCGCGCTGCCAGCCACGGTTGCATTCGCCTCGCCAATTGGGACGCCGCTCGCGTGAAAGATCTCGTCAGCGTAGGAAACACCGTAATAATTTTTTAGCTGTAGGACGTCTGGTAGGGCCGAGACTTACGCGGAGCATCGATCCCTAATACAAGTCGCGGAACTGCCAACCAGCCCTCCTCGAGTTCGGCCGTGACATACCACCGCTACAGCCCGGCGCGCTCGGCGAGCGCGCCGTACCAATTTCTTGAAAAGTTCGCGATGGCGCGGACGGCATCGAGCGTGCGCACCCGGAAACGGAAACATCCTTGCCCCAGCTTGAAACGAATCATAAATTATGCTCGCCCAACGAGGAGGCCCCCAATGAATTCTAAAAGTGGTATTAGTTATGACAATGCGGCCGTTGCCAGTTGCCCTAAACATTTGCTCCAATTCGCAGTTGATCAGCGCTACGACGACTACACTCCGGTCGACCACGCAGTCTGGCGATTTATCATGCGCCAGAATATTTTTTTCCTGAAGGAGTACGCCCACAAAGTTTATTTCCAGGGACTCCTCAACACTGGCATCTCGTTTGAGCGGATCCCGCGCATTCAGGAAATGAACGACATCCTCGCCAAGATTGGCTGGGGCGCGGTGGCTGTGGATGGATTTATCCCCCCAGCAGCGTTCATGGAATTTCAAGCTTACAAAGTGCTGGTCATCGCATGCGACATGCGACAAATCCACCACATTGAATACACGCCGGCACCGGACATTGTGCACGAGGCCGCCGGGCATGCCCCGATCATCGTTGATCGCGAATACTCGGAATATTTGCAGCGCTTTGGAGAAGTCGGTGCCAAAGCGATGTCGTCAAAGAAAGATTTCGAGCTGTATCAAGCCATTCGGCACTTGTCGATCTTGAAGGAGCGACCGAACGCCGATCCGAAAGAAGTCGATGAGGCAACCAAACTGGTGGAACATCGACAGAAAACCTTGGGCGAGCCGTCCGAAATGGCACTCCTGTCGCGTTTGCACTGGTGGACTGTCGAGTACGGACTGATCGGTACGCTTGAAAATCCGAAAATTTACGGCGCGGGTTTGCTTTCATCGATTGGCGAATCCGTTTCGTGCCTTGAAGCGGACGTGAAGAAGATCCCTTATTCCATCGATGCCATGGATACAGCGTTCGACATCACAACTCGCCAGCCGCAGCTGTTCGTTTGCCGTGATTTTCAGCACCTGAAGGACGTGCTCGAAGAATTCGCGAGCAAGATGGCCTTTCAGGTCGGGGGACTGGAAGGCATCAACAAAGCCATCGAATGTCAGAACGTTACCACCTGCGAGTATTCGTCCGGCCTGCAAGTAAGTGGGATCTTCACCGAGGTTATCACGGATGACGACGATTCGCCGATTTATCTGCGCACCACAGGCAAGACAGCGCTCGCGTTCCGCGATAAGGAATTGGCAGGCCACGGCATTGATTATCACAAGGATGGATTCGGATCGCCGGGTGGGAAATGGAAGCAGACGTCAGCGTCGCCAGAGTTGCTCACGCACGACCAGTTGCATGCGCTCGGAATCGTGGAGGGTCGCAAGGCGAAAATTGAGTTCGTTAGCGGAGTCACAGTATCTGGAAAAGTCGAAAACATTTTGCACAGCGAAGGACAACTACTGCTGATCACGTTTTCAAACTGCACAGCCAAATATGGCGATCGTGTTTTGTTCGATCCCGATTGGGGCATGTACGACATGGCTGTCGGCGAACGAATCAGTTCTGTGTTTAATGGAGCCGCGGATAAGGACGCATACAACCAAGTGGCCCTCGTTCCGAAGGAACGAACAATCAAAGTCCCATCCGACACGAAACGAAAACGTCTTGAAAACCTTTACGCACAGGTGCGAAAAATTCGCGAGAGCAAGACCGGCTATGAGCGTTTGGGCGAAATTTGGGAAACACAACAGGCCGAACATCCCGAAGATTGGCTGTTGTCGATGGAAATTTTCGAGATTCTCGATTCCACCGATCAACAGCGAGAGCTGAGAACGAAAATCGAAAAATTCCTGAACGACAAGAAAGCGAAGACAAAAGATCTTTCGACTCTGATCAGCTGGGGATTCCGCTTGGTCGATTACCACAAGAAACCGGAGTACCAAGCCGCGTTACACGCATCGCCTAAATGACTGTAGCCGCTTCGCTGCGCGAAGCGCGGGAACAATTCCGAGTATTCAGTACGCGCCGTCCACACGCTGCCGGCTGCAGCGAAGGTCGTGTGTCATTCCGAGCGGAGTCGCAGGATCTCCAATTGCCTGTTGATGCATCCGAATAATCCAGAGATTTGATTGCCGACTTCCACTTCGCTCAACATCCGGTCTTCCTGTCCATGTCGCGCATCCCTCCAGCCGCTACATTCTCGATTTCACGATTTCGTAGCCACCGCCCTCTGTCGCCGTGAGCGCCTCGACAGAGCGAGGCGGCGACAGATCAAAAGGCTTCGTCTCTAAAGTGCCGTTGCCCCTTTTGCGCCTTCGCGTACTCGTCCTTGCTCAAAATATTTTCATCAAGCTGCATGTCGGTGCGCAGAAAGTTTTGGAACCACGTTTCGATGCGCTCTCGATCTTTCAGCACCTCGTCGGTGATGTAATTGGCGTCAATGTTGATACAGATCGCACCAACGATTCCGAATTCTTTTCGTTTGATCGGGATGGTTGTGCATTTGAACTTTCGCGCGCCGAT
>JBLMXH010000068.1:0-8585 GCA_050257685.1 Nitrospirota bacterium | reverse complement strand
AGTGTAAAAGCTGTTTCAACAGCTTCATTCGAACGCATGCAGGAGTAAGCCGTTGAAACGGCTCCGCTCGTCTCGCCCGTGTTGCACCGGCTTGAAAGCCGGTGTTAATGGAATTTGATTTCGGAGTACGGCGTGCCGAAATAAAATTAAATTTCAATCTCGCATTGACAACGTCGACCTGAATTTTACACTCGACACCCCCAGACGCTTCAGTTTGAAAAATTCCGAGTCCGTTTTAAGAGATAATCATGCCACTAACTCAACTTATTTTGACCGAAAACGTTCCCGGGCTCGGGGCTGAGGCGGACGTGGTAAAAGTGCGCCGCGGTTATGCGCGCAATTATCTTCTGCCGCGCAAAATGGCGTACGAAGTCACACCGGGGGCTTTGCGTCAGATTAATGCGTTGAAGCAGAAGCGCGCCGAGCGCGAAGCACGCGAATTGAACGACGCTCAGGAACTGGCGCGCCGTATCGGCAAAGCGCGCTTTGTTTTCACGCTGGAGACGGGCGAGAGCGGCAAAGCATTTGGATCAGTGACAGCACAGGACATCGTGAATCGGCTGAAAAACGAGGTCGGTGCGGACATCGATCGGCACAAGATCGTTCTCGAGCGGCCAATCAAAGACACCGGCGAACACGATGTTGCCATCAAGCTGCATCACGATGTGACGGCGCAACTTGTTTTCCAGGTGAAATCAGCAGGAGAACCAAAGGCTGATACGACACTTGCCGCTGCGCCGGAAGAACCGAAGAAGCGTCGAATTTTCCGCCGGAAAAACGAACAGCCAAAACAAGACGAGAAATAAATGGCAACTCCACCGTCCGCATGGACAGGAGAGAAGCCTCGAAAAGCGGGAAATGGCGCTGGCCGAGGTTCGGCGGCGCGAAGCGGCGAAAAAGTTGTTCCCATTTCGTCAACAGGTTCTGCGCAGGATGTTCACCGCACACCGCCACATAGCGTAGAAGCCGAGCAGGGCGTTCTTGGCTCAATGCTCATCTCTCCGCGGGAAACAATCGCGGAATGCGTCGAGAAAATTAATGACGAATATTTTTACGTCCCCGCGCATCGGACGATCTACGACGTTCTCGTCGAAGTTTGGAACGCGGGACAGGCCATTGACCTGATCACGTTCACACAAGTGCTCCGCGATCGGAATCTCCTCGACAGCGTCGGCGGTGCGGCATTTGTCACCAACCTGTTCACGTTCGTTCCGACCGCGGCCAACGTGCAGTACTATTTGGAAATCGTTCGCGACAAATACATTCTGCGACAGATCATTTCAGCGGCCACTGAGAGCGTCCGACGCGCCTATGAAGAGCAGGATGAGGTCGACAGTCTGCTGGACGAAGTGGAACAGAAAATTTTCGACGTCGGCGAAGATCGGTTCAAAGGCCAGATGCTCTCGATGAAAGATCACGCCATGCAAGCGATCGAGACCATCGAGAAGCTCTACGAACGCAAAGGCAGCATCACCGGAATCTCAACGGGTTTCGTAGAGTTCGACCGCATGACCAGCGGTCTGCATCCGTCAGAAATGGTGGTGATTGCTGCGCGACCGAGCATGGGAAAAACCGCGCTCGCCATGAACATTGCCGAGTACGTGGCGATCAACGAAAAGCTGGCCGTCGGTGTGTTTAGCTTGGAGATGAGCAGTCAGCAACTGGTGCAACGACTACTTTGCTCCCGCGCGCGTGTAAACCTGCAAAGAGTGCGCGACGGCTTTTTGGGCGAGCGCGATTTCCCGAGCCTGACTGCTGCAGCGTCGAAGTTAGCGGAGGCCAAAATCTTCATCGATGACAGTGCCAGCCTGAGCATTCTGGAATTGCGGGCAAAAGCGCGCCGGCTGAAGGCCCAACAGGATGTGCAGCTCTTGATCGTCGATTACCTGCAGCTGCTGCGATCCACTTCGCGCCGCGCTCAAGACAATCGTCAGTTGGAAATCTCCGAGATTTCCGCAGGTCTTAAGGCCTTGGCGAAGGAATTGAAAATTCCTGTCATCGTCGTGGCCCAACTAAATCGCCAGCCAGAACAGCGTTCGGGCGGCAAACCGCGTTTGAGCGACCTCCGCGAATCGGGATCCATCGAGCAGGATGCGGATCTGGTTGGGTTACTTGTTAGGCCTGAACTGTACGAGGAAGACGAGGAGGCGCGTGTGGAAAAGGCTGGTGAAGCGGAATTAATCATCGCCAAGCAGCGCAACGGCCCTGTCGGTGAAATCCCCCTCACATTCCTGAAAGAATACACACGGTTCGAAACTCGCGCGCGCAACGTCAGCGAAAGAGAAGAAGCATTTTAGGGTAGCGCACGCGCCTCGCGTGCTGGCGATAACGTCCTCGCCATTGCGAACTTCGATTCGGGTTGCCATCGGGAGTAAAATCCCGCGTTAGGCGAAGTTCGTTTCTACGTGACGCCGAAAGCAGCAGGCGCGACGCGTCCGCTACCCGGCCAGCAGCGACTTCGCCGCCTCGATGACATGCTGTGCGTCGATGCCGCGTTCCTTCATCACTTCGGGCCCGGGGGCGCTCATGCCGAAATCGTGCAGTCCGACGACTTTTCCGTCGAGGCCGACATATTCGTACCAAATCTCCGTCACGCCGGCTTCGATCGCCACGCGTTTACGGCATTCGTCAGGCAACACTTCTTCTCGATATTCCTGCGGCTGGCGATTGAATCTTTCAAAGCACGGCATGGAAACGACGCGAATGTTGTCACCCAGCTGTTTCGCAGCAGCGAGAGCGTGCTGTAATTCGCTCCCGCACGACAGGATGATAAGGTCGAGTTTGCCGATTTCCTTTTTTGCGACATAACCGCCGCGCAGCACGCCTTCTCGACGCCGGTTTACATCGATATCGTTCAACATCGGAACAGCCTGCCGTGTCAGCGCGAGGAAAGTGGGACCGTCCGTTCGGTCCATCGCCGCGACAAAAGCACCCGCGGTTTCTTCCGGATCAGCGGGCCGAATGACGTCGATGTTCGGAATTAAACGAACCGAGCTGACGGTCTCCACGGGTTGATGCGTTGGACCATCTTCGCCGACGCCGATTGAATCATGCGTAAAAATATAAAGGTTTGGCAGCTTCGATAAGGCGCTGAGCCGGATGGCACCCCGGCAATAGTCAGTAAACACGGTGAACGTCGCGCCCGACGCGCGAAACAGGCCGTGATAGGAGATGCCGTTGAGGATCGCGCACATGCCATGCTCACGAATGCCGAAACGGATGTTTCGGCCAGCAAAATTGTCGCGATTGAAATCACCGCCATCCTTGATGTAGTTCATCGTCGATCCGTACAGATCAGCGCTGCCACTCATCAGCAACGGCATCGCATGTGCGATCGGTTGCAAGACTTCGCCGCCCGCTTTGCGAGTCGCCAACTTGGCGTCCTTCGGAAAATCCGGGACCTCCGACAAGAGATCGGCCGGTACTTTTCGCGCGAGACCGTCATCGAGCAGCTTCGCCTTATCGGGGTTTTTCGTGCGCCATGCAGCGTATATTTTTTCCCAGCGATCATACTCGGCGAGCAGCGCTCTTTTGTGTTGGGCGAAATAATCGTAGACGTCTTTCGACACAAAATAATGCTCGTCCGGCAAGCCGAGCGCTTTGCGCGCTGCATCGACAAATTTGGCGCCTGCTTCGCCGTGCGCTTTGTATGTGCCCGCGACTTCGGGAATGCCTTTCCCGATCAGTGTATGCGCGATGATGAACTGTGGCTTGCCATTGTTGCGCCTTTTCGCGACGTCGAATGCGTCGAGAAACTGTCGCATATCCTGGCCATCAACTTCCTGGACATCAAAGCCGTACGCCTTCATTCGCTGGCCCGTATCCTCGCACTGCGTGTCCTTTGCTGGAGCGTCGAGCGTAACGGCGTTGGAATCGTAAATGAAAATCAGATTGTCGAGTCCCCAAACGCCAGCAAGCGCGCAGGCCTCGGATGCCACGCCCTCCTGCATGTCGCCGTCACTGCACAAGCAGACCACATGCTGATCGAAAATTTTATGCTCATCGGTGTTGAACCGCGCCGCAGCCATGTTTGTTGCCACAGACATGCCGACCGCGTTGCCGACGCCCTGACCAAGCGGCCCAGTGGTGCATTCCACTCCGGGCGTGTCTCCAAATTCTGGGTGTCCTGGCGTTCTGGAATGCAATTGCCGGAACCGTTTGATTTCCGACATCGGCAAATCGTAGCCGCTCATGTGCAGCCAGGCGTAAAGAAACATGCTGCCGTGCCCGGCAGAGAGAACAAAGATATCGCGATTGATCCAGCGAGGCAGGTCCGGATTATATCTCAGTGCATGACCGAAAAGCACCGCGCCGATTTCCGCGCAACCGAGCGGAAGCCCAAGATGCCCAGATTGCGAGGCTTGCACAGCATCCATGCACAAACCGCGCGACTGGTCCGCTGCTTTCGAAAGTATTTCGATGTTCAGATTCATTCTAGGCTTATAATCGGAGTAGTACGGAATTCAAAATGGCGAAATGCGGATTCGTCTCCGGCTCAGCATCGACAACACGTTAATCGTCGAACGGTTAAATCGTTGAAAGGTTGAATCGCAAATCTGATGTAACGGTGTAACGGTTTGATTAATTTACGATTCAACGTGGTGACGCCATGAATCAAACCACTCTCGTCCAAATTGCCGAGCGACTCGAAGCTTTGGCAGCCAAACTTCCTGAAAGAATTCGGCGCCCAGTACTGCGTGAATTGGTGCCGCTAAAACAATTATTCCTGCAGCAGCGTCGCCCGCGCTTTCTGTTTATCGGCTCGAGCAAAACGCCGATGCCAGAAATTATCGATGTGCTTTTTGCTCCGGATTCGCACGACGGCATGAACGTGACCCTCACGCCGGTGCATCGCTGGACTGAGTGGACAATTCCCGGTCGCGGTACTGTTTCGATTTTGGACGCACGCGACGCCGATAATTCTGCCGAAGCTCAAATCAGAGAGGACCTCAGGCGCGAACCTGCCGATGTAGTTTTCTTTTTCGACGATGGCGAATCGAATTTGAATGAACCAATCGACGATCTGCCGGGCGAGAGGAAGATCATTGCTCTTTCGATGGGATCCACGAGACGAGTGACGGAATTGGAACAGGCGCTCGATGCGCAACCGAGTGTTCGCGATCGCTTGCTCACCGTAGTTCGCATCACTGAAAGACAATCCGAGGAAACGCGCCGTCTGATGTCGCTGCTTGCGGCGGAGTTACCGAACCAGGCGAAGATCGAGATCATCCGCATTTCACGCGATCGACACGCGCAGCTTCATGTCGCGCAAATGTTGATAAAATCTACGACTGCAGTCTGCGCTGCCATTGGCGCGCAACCGATTCCTTTGGCAGATATGCCGGTCCTCACGACGCTCCAGATCTTGATGGTCTCTGGAATCATGTACATCAGCGGCAGGGAACGCAGCCTGCGGGCTGCAACTGAGTTCATCACAGCACTCGGAGCAAACGTGGGTGTGGGCATGCTCCTTCGCGAAGGAACGCGTGCGATGCTAAAGTTTTTCCCGGGGTGGGGCAACCTGGTTTGCGGCATGGTCGCAGGCGCGGGCACCTACGCGATTGGTCGGGCCGCGACGGCGTACTTTCTCGAAGGCGCTTCCCTGAAAGAAGCGAAACAAACCTATCTAAAGAGCCGCAGAAAACGCTCACGCCGCGCTCTGCCATCTCATGAATAGAGACGCCTTATCGGCGATCCCCCCGTGTCAAATTCCCTACGTTAGACTCCGCAAGAAACAGGCGTGAATAACTTGTGAACAAGTTTGCCGTTTCGACGCAATTTGTTCACCGAATTTTGTGAATAGGCCTAGGAATTTCTCTTGCACTCTCGTGCGACGCGCTCCGAGTCTATGAAACTTTCAGACATACGCGCGACGCTCACGCAAATCGGTGTGTCGCCCGTGAAAACGCTCGGCCAAAATTTTTTGCACGATCAAAACCTCGCGCGCTGGATTGTCGATCAGGCACAAATCATTCCGCAAGATTATGTGGTCGAGATCGGCCCCGGGTTGGGCGCCTTGACGCGGTTTATTCTGGAAAAAGGGGCGCGCGTTCTGGCGATAGAAAAGGATGCGCGACTTGGCAAATTTTTGCGCTCACACTTCGATAACGAGCGGCTTGAAGTCCTTCACCTCGACGCGTTGAATTTCGATCCCCGCGTTCTGTTCGCGCATCGCCGCGTGAAATTAATTGGGAATCTGCCGTACAATATTTCGAGTCCGCTGCTCTTGAAGTTTATCGAATATCCGAGTCCTATATCCTTGATGGTGTTGATGTTACAGAAGGAAATGGCGCTGCGCCTTTCGGCGTTACCTTGCACGCACGATTACGGTGCGTTGACCTTGCGAGTCCAACTGCATCATCGCGTGAGATACCTGCGCAACGTTTCTGCAACTGTTTTTGTGCCACGGCCCGAGGTCGATTCTGCAGTAGTGCAAGTCATCCCGCGCGATCCCATTGAACTGCCCGCACATGACGATGAGTTGCTCTTACAATTAATTCGCATCGGGTTTTCTCAGAGACGAAAACAGCTGCGAAAATTGCTGCGAGAATACGCTCACGATTGGAATGCGTTGGCGAGCTGTCTGAACATCGATCCGAACGCGCGAGCGGAGGAATTATCGTTGCTCCAATGGATCGCTCTAACAAATTACATCGCGCCACCCCCGACCCGAGAGATGTGCTCGACCCCGAACGAGCAGTTCCCTGTGGTCGATAAGCATGACCGAATCTGCGGCTACGCCACGCGTGCTGAAGTGCATGGGAATAACTTGCGTCATCGCGCCGTTCATGTCCTCATTTTGAATCAAGCTGGGGAGGTGTACCTGCAGCAACGCTCGCGTTGGAAAGATCGGCATCCGTTGAAATGGGACTCCAGTGCTGCGGGCCACGTAACCGTCCGAGAAAATTACGACGAAACAGCCCGGCGCGAGTTGAAGGAGGAGTTAGGCATTGATGTTCGGCTCGAAAAAATTTTCACCCTGAATGCTTCATCGCGCACCGACGAGGAGTTCATTTGCGGCTATCGCGGGATCGTTTCTGCAAGTCTCGTCCCTAACAAGCTTGAGATCGAGAGAGGCGCATTTTTCACGCCGACCATCATTGATGGATGGACGTTGGCCAGACCCGCCGATTTCGCGCCGGCATTCTTAGAATGCTGGAAAGCTTATCGGAAAGTCAATTCCGAGCGCGATCAGTCTACCCGCCCAGGAACTTTCTCCGCGGCAAACGGCGCAGCATCGACTGCTTGAATTTTCGGGCGGCGCGTCGTGCGGCTTGTTTTCCGCCATACACGTTGTCGCTGAACATCCTCGTCACGACACGATCTCCGCGGAGGAAGTGGACCTGGAAGCCATGCGTCTGCTTCTTTGCCCGCGGTTTCGTATCGATGCGGCGGATGTTTTCTTCCGATTGAGGATTGGGACGTTTTCGTCTTGGCATAATTGACTAACGACAAGCTAACAAGCGATCGCCAGATTTCAACGAGTCAATGAAACGGCGCTCCCCAGCGCGTCGGGCGATGGTAGATTCCAACCGCGCCATTTGCTTGCCAACTCTCCCGCAGGAAGCAAGGCGTAGCAGGGATGTCGATTCGCTCGCAACCAGGTGATCACTTTTACCAGGTTATCTTGCGCCATCGTTGTGCAACCGGTCGTGGGTCGGTTGATGCCGCGCCGAATGTGAAAAAAGATTGCGCTACCCGCTCCGGGCACAGGCGGATCGGAATTGTGCCGGATCTCGATCAGCCAATGATACGCAAAATCGCCGGAACGCATTTTTTCGTGGGAGTAATTGTCCGGTGGATTTTTCGGATCAATTACGATATGACGATTGTAATTCGGTGAACGCGGATCATCGCTCCAAATGTCCGCCTCGGTGACTTGATGATACGGATAGTCGCCGCCAGGCGGCAGGTGCGCCTCGTACCCAAAGACCTGTCCGATGGCGAAAATTCCCGCGGGCGCGCGGCCGTCTCGTTCTTTTTTGCGAAGACCTGGCTCGTTCTGTCCCGAGATTCCTGTTCCCCACGCGAGACCATTTTTGCCGAATAATACGGGAAACGGTCCGGCCACAACTTTCCAGTCGCCGCCGCGCGGCCGCTCCAACAGTCGTAATTCGCCACGCATGGAATTCCACGTGGGAGCGATTCCCAGGATGAGCTGTGTGCAATCCTCAGGAACGCCTTCGGCGAATGTGTGTGTGCCGACAAGCATCGAAAGACACATCACCAAACTGCACAAACCTGGTTGTGACTTGATGTTCAACATAGATCTAAGGGAGGTCACTTTAATCGGGACCTCTCATGCTGCCACATCCGCATTACGGACACGCCGCGAATGTTATGTGTCAGGCTCGCAAAAGGCTGAGCCGGAACCCCATATTTATTATGAAAACACTAATGATACGAGGAGCCATCACCGCGTTTGTGGGTTTGGCGGTGATCTCTATATCGGCGCAAACCCAAAGCACTGGTGCAAGCAACACCACTTATATTGAGACAAGCAAATTCATCGGGAAGAAGGTGAAATCGGCACAAGGCGATGAAATCGGCACGGTTAAAGACATCGTGCTGGACCGCAATACAGG
>JBLMXH010000067.1:0-81689 GCA_050257685.1 Nitrospirota bacterium | reverse complement strand
GCGGCTACCGGCTCGTGGGCGATGTTGCATTTGATGAGGTCTCGAAAAAGGCGAGGGCGATCACTCCTGTGCCGGGCGGTGTTGGACCAATGACCATCGCGATGCTCATGGCGAACACAGTGAAAGCGGCCAGGCAATGGCTTTGAACTGTCATCCCGAGCGAAGTCGAGGGACCCCGCGGCGCAAACATACGATTCGTCAACGGGATTCTTCGACTTCATTTCGCTTCGCTTCACTTCGCTCAGAATGACAGGCATCCGGCGACACAATTTTTGCGGCCAACAATTTCAATACCGACGGATTGATTCGCGCAATGTGAACGAGGAACGAGCCGAGTCGCGGCCGCAATACTGCCGCGCGCGCGAGGCGATTGATCCATAAACGTCCGCGATACATGCGAGCGTACGCTCGGACGAAATTGCGCAGCGCTAACTGGCGATCTTCGCCTTGCAGAATCTTGGCGATCGCTTCGGCGGCTAGTTCGCCCGAGCGCAGAGCATAATAAATTCCTTCTCCCGTGAACGGCTCGACCACACGAGCTGCGTCGCCGATGAAAAACAAATTTTCATGAGCGGAGGAAACTGACGAGCGGGTTAGCGGCGTGATTGTACGCCAGGGTTGATTAGCAGGCAGATCAAACTGGCGCTCTGCCCATTTGCGAAGCTTGGAAATTGTCGGCGGTGTGCCGACGAGACAGAGATTCAACTGAGTCTCATTTACTGGAGCCTGACCCGAATAACCTTCGGGCAGAAATTGTAGAACGATGCGGTTCCCAAACTCTCGCGGCAGCGGAATATGCGTCTGTAAGGCCACTCGTTCTCGCGCAGGACGCGGCAACAAATTACAGAAATGCGCAACGGTAGAGTTGCGCCCATCCGCGCCGATCAACATCCGCGCGTGAAATGTTCCGTTCGAAGCAGTTTCAATCTTCCAACCGTCTCTTCTGCTCAATCCGATCACAGTGGTTTGCTCGTGGACCTCTGCGCCGAGCTCGCAGGCTCGTCTTAAGAGCAGGTCATCAAAAAGACTGCGTTTCACCGAAATCTCGCAATCGGGGCCCGATGGAAGATCCAAAGTCATCTCCTGCCCATCGATGGTAATGAATGCGACCGAACATAGTTTCGAATGAGGCAAATTCCGCACTTGTTCCACGAGCCCGAGCCGGTTCAAAACAGGCCAGCACGAAGGATTTAAACAGTCGCCGCACACTTTCTCCCGCGGAAATTTTTCCCGGTCGAATACAACTGTCCGCAAACCGGCTGCTGCGCATGAGGCGGCGCAGCTCGATCCAGCTGGACCGCCACCAACGATTGCAACATCACAAAGCTGCATGGAGTTAATTGAACTGTAAAACAGCGCTGGCGCGCGATTTAATCAAAGAGGAGAATCATTCGGATGGGCTGGTCGATTCCAATCCTTCGTGTTGCTGGGATCCAATTGCGGATTCACATCACGTTTCTGCTGCTAATCGCGTGGGTCGGATTTGCCTATTATACGCACGGCGGCTCATCCGCAGCGGTGGGCGGCGTCTTGTTCATTCTTTTGTTGTTTGCATGCGTAGTGTTGCACGAATTCGGACACGCTTTGGCAGGAAAAGGTTTCGGAATCAACACGCCCGACATCACATTGTTGCCTATCGGCGGGGTGGCGCGTTTGGAACGCATTCCGGACGAACCGGTCCAGGAACTGGTCATTGCTGTAGCAGGTCCGGCTGTGACCGCGCTGATCGCGCTCGGCGCGTTCGTTGGTGGTGGTTCATGGGATTACCCGCCGAGCACGAAAAGCAGCATTCCGGACTTGTTGTTCACGGTGAACGTTATGTTGCTTCTGTTTAACCTTTTGCCCGCCTTTCCAATGGACGGGGGCCGGGTGCTGCGCGCACTGCTCGCAACACGTATGAGTTATGCGCGCGCCACTCAAGTTGCCGCTACAGTCGGGCAGGGCTTTGCATTTATCTTTGGGTTTCTCGGACTGCTCGGCAACCCATTCCTCATTTTCATTGCCCTTTTCGTTTACATCGGCGCAACACAAGAGGCGGCGCTTGCGCAGATGAAAGATGTCTCGCGCCGTTTTCCAGTTTCCAGCGCAATGGTGCGCGAGTTCCGCACGCTGGCAGCAGACGCGACGCTCGAGGAAGCGGTGGACGCATTGCTTGCGACTTCGCAGCACGATTTTCCGGTCATGGATGTCACCGGGAACGTCGCAGGTTTGTTAACCCGTCACGATCTCATCGCGGCGCTGCGTAAAAATGATCCAACACTTCGTGTAGGCGATGTGATGCGGCGCGACATTCCCACGGTAACAACCGGCACGCGATTCGAGGATGCATTTCGCATCATGCAGGAGTCCGATTGCCCAGCCGTGCCCGTGCTGGATCGCATGAAACGGCTGGTAGGCTTGCTAACCCCGGAGAACGTTACCGAATTAATGATGGTACAATCGGCATTGCCGCAGCGCCGCGTGTTATGAGCGCGCTGATTTCGTCTTCGTCGCCGTCCTGGTCCTCGCTTCTCCTGCTGTTTTCGAGGAGGAGGACGAGGACGATTACGAGCAGCGCCGTGATACGGTGCCGTTCCGCGAATGCGTATCAATCGCTGTGTCGCCGCTCGCAGATGCTCAGCTTACGAGCTAATCCGCATTGGCATCAGCACGTAAAGAAATGGCGTTTGAATTTTCAAAACGCCGGGGCTCATCTCGTCGATGAGATCAAGAAACACTTCGTCTTCCGCGAGGGCGCGCAGCGGAGCCATCAAAAATTCCGGATTGAACGCGATAGAAAATTCGCGCCCTTTGTACGCGATGGCGAGCGATTCCTTCGCCTCGCCAACCTCCGGCGTATTCGCAGTGATATCGAGATTGTTCTTACTGAAATTCAGCTTCACCGAGTGCGACTTGTCACTGGCCAAAAGCGAAACCCGCCGCAGCGAATTCAAAAACATTTCACGCTCCAGTTTGACCCGCTCTTTCGCTTCGCCTGGAATGACCTGGCGATAATTCGGATAATTGCCTTCGATTAATTTGGACACGAGCAAGGTCTTGTTGAGATCAAAGGCAATCTGGCCGTTGCTCATGCTTACCTTCACGTCGCCGTCGTCGGTCAGCAGTCGCTGCAATTCCGTGACCGCCTTGGTCGGAACAATCAGGTCCGATTCGTGGCTGCGCGGAAACTCCAGTTCAATTTCCGCCATAGCAAGGCGGCGTCCATCGGTCGCTACCAGCGTGAGCTTGTTATCCTTGAAAGTGAATAAAACGCCGTTTAGCACGTAACGCGTTTCATCGGTAGAAATCGCGTAGGAAGTTTTGCGCAATCCGTCGCGCAAATCTTTCTGTCGCATCGTGACGACTTTCGCGCCCTCGAACTTAGGGAGTGGCGGAAATTCGTCCTCCGGCAAACCGAGAATCTTAAAGAAACTTTGTCCGCTACGGATCGACGCGGCATTCTTGCCATCGACATCGATTTGAATCTCGCTCGAGGGCAGTTCGCGGATAATGTTGAAAACGCGCCGCGCGGGCAGAGTCGTCGCTCCCGCTTTGTCCACGTGCGCTTCGCAAGTGCCGCGCACGCCGACGTCCAGATCGGTCGTTGTGAGATACAATTCGCTCTCGTTAGTCTGCAGCAAAACGTTGGAAAGAATCGGCAGCGTTGTGCGGGTGCTCACAACGTTTTGCACCTGTTGCAGAGCTTCGAGCAGTTTTTCCTTGGTAACGCTAAATTTCATGGTGACCAGCAAGCAGCCTAAGATGTAAAGCCTTCGATTTTGTTCGGCAACCGCAATCTCTTGCCGTCATCCCGGGCGGAGTGGAGCGATGCCCTGGGAAAGTTTTCGGCAATGCAACGGGATTGAAAGCCTGGCCTCGCTGACTTCGTCTGCTGCGTTGCAGCCTGGACTCCGCTTGGCTCCGCTCGGAATGACAGCTGCACATCACCGCTGGAGGGAGCTGTCAATGTACGAGATCGTCTGGCGAATATTGTCCTGTTCGGTCATTCGCCTCTTAACCAGCTTGCAGGCATGCAACACGGTGCCGTGGTCGCGCCCGCCGAACGCGTCGCCGATTTCATTCAAAGACGCTTTTGTGAGTTCGCGCGCCAGATACATCGCCACTTGACGCGGAAAAGCGATGCTGGCCGGGCGCCGCTTGCTCGTCATATCGGCAAGGCGGACGTCAAAATGTTCCGCTACGCGTCGCTGAATTTGTTCGATCGTGATCGATTGCCGTCCTTCTTCCTGCAGAATGTCCTTAAGCAGATGCTCCACCGTTTCCTTCGTCAGTTCCCTGCCACTGAGGGATGCAAAGGAAGCGACACGCATCAACGCGCCCTCCAGACGACGCACGTTGGTCCGGATACGAGTGGCTAGGAACTGAAAAACGTCTTCATGCAATTTGATCTGCATGGTGTTCGCCTTTTTTCGCAGAATGGCGAGCCGCGTTTCGATATCCGGCGGCTGAAGCTCGGCGGTCAGCCCCCACTCAAAGCGCGAGACGAGTCGGTGCTCCAGATTTGCGATTTCTGAAGCGGGCCGATCGCTGGAAAGTACGATCTGTTTATGTCCGTCAAAAAGCGTGTTGAACGTGTGAAAAAATTCCTCCTGTGAGCGCTCTTTACCACCGAGGAATTGAATGTCGTCGATCAAAAGAAGATCAGCCTGGCGGTAACGCTTGCGGAACTTGACCAAATTACTGTGCTGGATCGCATCGATGAATTCATTGATGAACAATTCGCTGGAGACATAGATCACCTTCACGTTTTTCCTTTTCGCCCAGACGAATTGGCCAATGGCTTGCATGAGATGCGTCTTGCCCAGACCCACACCGCCATAAATGAACAGAGGATTGTACGTGCGCGCCGGCGCCTGCGCGACGGCGAGACTCGCTGCATGCGCGATTTCGTTGTTCGGCCCGACGACAAAAGATTCGAAGGTGTTTCGCGGATTAAGTCCGGGAACGGTAGTGCCTGGTCGCGCGTCCACTTGCGGCACCGGCAACGCCTCTTTCACGTCGGCCGATTCATCCGCAGATGTTTGCGCGCGAGCGGCTGACGGCGCGCAAAACTTTACCGAACGCGGAGCGCCAAGCGTGGCAACGATCGCGTTCTGCAATGCCGGCATGTAATTACTCTCGATCCAGAGCTGGTAAATGTTGTTTGGAACAGTAAGCGTGATCGATTTTTCCTTTGCCTCTATTAACTCGACGGTAGAAAACCAGCGCTTAAAACTATCCGCACTTATCTGTGGCTTAAGAGCAGCCGACAATCGTTGCCACAGCTGCGCGCATTTTTTGTCCATACGGAAGTTGTTAACAGTGTTACAGAAACGCCACATGCGCCTGTGCCGTGGGAAATTGCCCGCAGCAGCCGGCCGATAATCGAGCTGCTCCCCAGTGTGATTCGGAGATCAATCGTCCAAAAAAATGGTCAAAACGGCGTAAATACGAGGGAAAATGGCTCGTGACGTGATGGAGTGTATATTTGCCACGTTGCTCAGACACAGTGGCAATCAATCGTTCTGTGGAGGGGTTTTTCCGGTTGTTCATTCTTGCTGCTGGAACTTTCTCAAACATGTTCACAACTTATTCACACACCCGTTGTGGTCGTCCTCGCCAGCTGGCTTGAGACTAGAAATCAGTTAGAAAAGCGACAAGAAAAAAATGAATTTAATTTTCAATTTCGACAAAAAAATTTTCTTGACGGGAAAAATGAAGCGCGCGTCTCGATGAAAACGGAATGCTGTGTCGGAAAAATTTCATGCAAGCCAACAGCTGCTAGTCGCAATCGCGGCGGCGAACAAAGTTCGCTTCCAATTGACTAACGATCCCGAGTTGACCGAATTGCGCTGTGCGCGAAATTTCCCGCCTCTGCGAGCGGAGGGCAAACGCTCATGAAGTTGTAGATGGAGGCAACCGATACCGATACCGCCAGGCGTGTTTCGATGTGCGTAACACGCCTGAACCACCCGATGATCCGCCAATTTCTTCTAATTGGCTTGATCGCTTCTTTTATTTTTTTTGCACCATACGCGGGTGCCGCTGATGAATTGGTGCCGCCGTTCGGATTTCGTTGGAACGATTCAATGGCGCGAGTAGAGGCGGTACTGCACGGCGCCAAAGCCAAATTAGTTTCGCGCGAGAAGAAGGAGAACCGCGAAGTCTGGACCGTCGAAGGGCTGATTCATCCCGGGCTCAAACGGACCGTGTTTACGTTTAAAGAGCGAGCGCTCGTGGCGGTAGAGCTGCAGTACGAATATCCCGACTGGACGATCGAACGTTACAACACGCGGATGGGAGAAATTCGCAAATATTTTGATGAAAAATATGGCACTGGAAAACTGGTGTCACGTTCTCGCGACCACGACACCGACGTGATTCAGACGCTCGTAGGATATCAATGGATGGTTGGAACCACGATGCTTGAGCTGTTTTATTTCTCAGCTCAACACGACAACCTCATTTACCGCACCATTTCCGTGGATTACAAGGCGCTGTGACCAGTCAACGCGTCTTGAGCCGGACTTTCGTCGAAAGTTACTGAGACAATGCCAGACTCTGGTAAGTCTCCGCGACGATATGATCTACGACGCCTTTCATGTCCTGCGTGCGTTCCCACGCAGCGAGTTGCCGGTCCGCGCCGGTACCTTCACGGATGATCCGCTCGACGTGTGTCATTTCTCTCTCGCTGCCAAGTTCCTTGACCTCGGTCGAAACGAAATCAAGCAGCTCGTTTAACAGGCTCCGCTCGTCCACCTCGGCCTCTTTGCCGAAATCGATTAATTTTCCATCGATGCCGTAGCGCGCGGCTCGCCAGCGGTTCTCATCAAGAAGACGTCGCCGATAAATCCGGAAGGTGGTGTTTTGGTGCAGCAGTTTGTGCAGTTTTGAAATTATTGCCTGGATAAGCGCTGCGATTGCGAGGGTGTCATCGACGCGCGACTGCGCGTCGCACACGCGCACCTCCAGTGTGTCAAAAAACGGATGCAACCGGATATCCCACCAGATTTTTTTGGCGTTGTCGATGCAACCGGTCTTAACCAGTAGCTTGCAGTAATCGTCATATTCAGAGAGCGATTCGAAGGAATCAGGAATGCCGGTGCGGGGAAAACGCTCGAATACTTTGAGACGATAACCTTTCAGCCCCGTGTTCTGACCAACCCAGAATGGTGAGTTGACGGAGAGTGCGTACAGGTGCGGCAAAAAATAACGGGCTTGATTCATCACGTGGATTGCCGTCTCCCGATCGGGAATGCCGACATGCACATGCAATCCGAAAATCAGATTCGCGCGCGCGAGCGACTGCATGTCTTTGACGATTTCCTGGTAACGTTCGCCTTCGGTGATGAGTTGATCGCGCCAGTGTGAAAACGGATGCGTCCCCATCGATGCGATTTTTAGTCCGCTCCGCGCTGCCAACTCCGCCAGTTTCGTACGCAGCCCGATGACGTGATCGCGCGCACATCCTATGGAATCGCAAATTTCGGTGCCCAGCTCAACGACCGACTGGTGCATCTCCGGCTTGATCTGCTCTTTGAGCGTGACTTTTCCACCTTCGAGAATCTCGTGAATATGCGAGCGTAGCTCCCGTGTCTCGGGATCTATGATCGCGAACTCCTCTTCGATTCCAAGGGTGAATGTATGGTGCTTCATGTAACGGCCCGGGCAAAAAACATCCGCAGATTTTGCAGATTTACACACATTATTTGTGAAAAGGAACGCGCTCTTGTATGCAATCGGCGGAGTGTGTGAGCGAAAGTCAGGCGAGATCGCCCAATGAACGTCGCGTCACAGCAGCCTGGAGGAACTTGCCCCAGCTTAGGTTGTCTCGGCCGGGAACGTGCTCGCGTGCCTTGCGGATAGCCATTTCGGCGACTGCCTCCACTACCCACTCGAAATTGTGCTCACCGATCCAGGCCGCCTCGCAATCTGGCGCGGGATTGCAAAAATCAATCGCCACGGGCACGCCGTCGCGCATGGCGAATTCCACGGTGTTGAGATCATAACCGAGGAATTGATTCAATCGCAAAACGCCCTCTTCGACTTTTTGCAGAATTTCTTTTGGCGCATGCCACTCCGTCCGGTAACGCAAATGGAACGGATTCCTTGGCTCGTAGGGCATGATCCGGACGTGGCGCTGATCAATCGAATAACAGCGGAAATACATGTCGAACTTGATCTCCTCCTGCAGCATCATTACCAATTGTCCGATGTCGTTGTAAGCACGGAAGAATTCCTCGCGATTATGCAATCGATAGACGTTCTTCCATCCGCCACCTGAGAACGGTTTGAAAAACGCCGGCCAGCCTACGTAATTAAAAATCCCTTCCCAATCGAGCGGATAACCCAGATTTCGAAACGACTTGTCGTTCGTGTCGGGCGGCGGCTGATTTGATGGAAGCAACACCGTGCGCGGAACAGCGACGCCGATTTTTGTGGCCAGCGCGTTATTGAAGAATTTTTCATCTGCGCTCCACCAAAACGGATTATTTACGACGGCGGTGCCCGTTAACGCCGCGTTCTTCAGCCACGCGCGGTAGAACGGGACGTCCTGAGAAATTCGGTCGATAACTACGTCATATCCGCACGGTTCGCCCTGAATCACTCTTTCGATCTTCACAAACTCCGCGGTAATGTCTTTGCCGCCGGTTTTCTTATTCACCCGGTCAACAAACGCGGGGGGGAAACTGTGTTCCTGTCCAAAAAGTATTCCGATTTTTTTCATAATTCGTTAGGTGTCATTCCGAGCGGAGCGAAGCGCAGTCGAGAAATCCCGTGGAGCACCTATGGGGCAATGCCGCGGGATCCCTCGACCCCGCTCGGGATGACGAAGAAACGCGCGGCGTGGATTCTCTTTGACACCGCGGCTTCGAGCCCGGTGCACTTCGCGGGGAACGCAATGAAGCCGCTTTAGGCACTTTGTCCAGAGACACGTGTTGAATCGACCCGCTCAGCCAATAACTTGAGGCCATGGTCAAGAAATTATTGCACACCCGCTATCGCGTACACGACTTGGAAAAGACCATCGCGTTCTACACGGATGTCCTCGGTCTGAAGGAGGTGCGTCGCCACACCTCGGGTCGCGGGTCACAACTCGTGTTTCTGAAAGCACCCGGCAGCGATGAAGAAATTGAGATCTGCAAATTCGACGGGAGCGGCCCGATTGTGGTCGGTCCGGATCTTACGCACCTCGCTTTTGAGGTCGACGATCTGGACAAATTCGCCAAACACGCAGCGGCAAAGGGTTATCCACTGTCGGACGGGCCACATTCCACGAACGGTGGCAGAATTGCCTTCGTTGACGCACCGGAAGGGTACGAGGTTGAACTTATCGAGCGGGGTAAGAAGTAATTTAATGCAATCTGCTGGCTCTCAGGCGGCATTAAGACGCGTTTCGTAAAAGTCGTGTAACCCTCAAGTGGCGTTCACGATGGTAACACATATGAAGCGCAGGCGCTTGCATACCGCAAGGTTTTGCCCATAATTTCCCGTCCATGATTTGGCGCAATCGAATTTGGTTCCTTTGCGCGTTGATCCTCAGCTCAGCGCTGAGCGCGCGGGCGCAGGACATCGTTGATTCTAATATTGTCCGGCCGAGCGGACTTAACGGGCCTGTTCGGAAAGCAAAGGCCGTAACGCAAAAAAGCTCGGATGACGAGACCGACTCCGACGCACCGAAAGCGAAGAAGTCAAAGTCCAGTCACACTCGGTCGCATCGCGCGCGCGTAAAATCGAAAGAAGAGCCGGACACAATTGCCGCGCCTGCCGAGTTCACGCCTGACGGCATACCGAAGACCAGCGCGGCTTCAGTGTTGGTCGTGGACGCTAATAACGGCAGGATTTTGTACGAAAAAAACGCGGATCAGGTGCGACAAGCGGCCAGCACGCAGAAATTGCTGACTGCGCTGATTGTGGCAGAGACCGGTTTTCTCGATCGACCCGTGACTGTGCAATCGACCGACACGATGTGCGAACCGGTGAAGCTGGGAATTAAGGCGGGCGAGACTTATCAGCGAATTGACCTTTTACGGGCTTTGCTGGTGAAGAGTCCCAATGACGTTGCACGATGTCTGGCGCGGGATAATGCCGGCAGTACCGAGGCTTTTGCGCAGATTATGAATCGGCGCGCACTGCAACTGGGAGCTGTGCATTCACACTTTCTGAATCCGAATGGTCTGCCGCTGCCTGGACAATATTCGAGCGCCCGCGATCTCGCGATCATCGCGCGGGCCGCTTACGCAAATCCGACCATCCGCTCCATTGTCTGTCTTCCTCAGCTTGTGTTTCGCTACGCGAATGGTCGCACCCGCGAGCTTGAAAACACAAACAAACTTCTGCGCCGTCTTCCTTACTGCAACGGCATGAAAACCGGTTATACCGACGGTGCAGGCAAATGCCTCATCGCAAGCGGGACACGTCCCGGCAAAGACGTGATAGTTGTTGTGTTGGGCGACAGCTCTGGCCGCGTGTGGCGCGATGCGTCTGCGCTGCTTTCGTGGGGACTCGTATTGTAAAAAGCCGACGACGGGATTCGAACCCGTGACCTACGGTTTACGAAACCGTTGCTCTACCAGCTGAGCTACGTCGGCGGGAAACGGGCGAAACATTGCATCCGGCGGCCTTTCACACAAGCGCATGCCTGTGGTCGCTTCGCTGCGCGAAGCGATAGGGCATGTGGTGCGCATCACACTCTTAACTGAGTTGTGGCAGGCTGTGGGCGGACGCGTCTCGTACAAACTCGGCTACAAAGGCAGCACGAAGGTCTCGCCGATTTCCCGCAGCGCAATGCGCCCGGGAGTTCGGTTTAGCGCCGTTTCGAAGCGCTCGATAGGCTCGCGGAAGGGCTCGAAGCTGAGGCGGAAAGTCTGATGATGCACCGGCACGATAAAGTGAGCGCCTGCGGCGTCCGCCATTTCGACTGCCTGCTCGGGCGTGCCGTGTGACTGGATCCACGGGTTGTACGCGCTAATAGGCATAATTGCCACGTCGATTGGTCCATATTGCCGCAGCGCTGCGAAGTTTTCGGTCATTGCGGTATCGCCGGCAAAAATAATTCGGCGGCCTCTTCGTTCGATTAAATATCCATTATACCCGCGATGAGTGTCATGCTGCGTCCGCGCACCCCAGTGCTTGACCGCGAAAGCAGTAATCTCAATCTCGCCTGCAGCAGCGCTTAATGTTTTGCTTTCGCCCCAGTCAAGTTCCGTGACGTCCGAAAAGTCGGTGCGTTTGAATAAATCGATGGTGGCTCGCGCGGTGATCACGCGCGTTGTCTCATCAAAACAACGCAGTGTTCGTAGATCGAAATGATCAAAATGCGCATGTGACAGAAGAATTACATCGATGTGCGGCAGGTCATGAAACTGGAGCGCGGGCGCAGTCAGTCGTTTCGGGCCAATAGTGAAACCTGGCAAACGAATTCCGACACGTGAAAAGAGGGCAGGGTCGGTGAGAATTCGGACGCCGAAAAAGTTCACAAGCACAGTAGAGTGCCCCAGCCATGCAAGAGTCAGCTGCGCATTGCTCCATTTTGACGGCTCGGGTTTCGCAAAGGCCGGGGCGATCGGCCGCCAGCTTTCGACCGTCCACTCGCGGAACAAATGCGCAAGCCAACGTCGCACTCTGGACCCGCGAGGGATTGGTTGTTGCGGTGCGTGCACCCATGAACGTAACACAGCCGCCACCATAGTTGCTCCTGGAGCAGCCATGCCAGCTGCAGCTTAGCTACCGCTTGTGAAATAATGCTTTGAGGGCCTTCCAGAGGGTTCGAGCTGGCTTCGGCGGCCCAGCACGCGCGACGAGTACAGGGACATTCGCTCGGTTTAAAATATCGCGGGTTAAGTCGCCCATTATGTAGTGTCGGAGCAGGC
This sequence comes from Nitrospirota bacterium, assembly GCA_050257685.1. Classification (GTDB taxonomy): domain Bacteria; phylum Verrucomicrobiota; class Verrucomicrobiia; order Chthoniobacterales; family UBA10450; genus Udaeobacter. Next base: position 69,837 of record JBLMXH010000067.1, on the reverse strand, counting down.
CACGCGCTTGCGATGTGCCGGTCACAATTAAGTCGTAATTGCCGGCTCGGACTTCTTCGAAAACTTGGTCGATCACGATGCCATGCCGGAGATGTACTTCAGCAGAGACGCCCAGCCGGTCGAGTTCTCGTTTTTGACGACGCAAATTGGTCCCGAGCTCGGAGTGTGAATGAAGTAACTGATCTACGTTCTCTTCCATCCGAACGAGGTCGGCGTACATCGCGGGCGGCTCAGCCATTACGTGTAGCAAGGTCACGGATGCGCCAACAGCCGCGGCGAGTTTGCCGGTAAATTGCACCGCTTGCTCGATGAATTCTTTTCCGCCTGTGCAAACGACGAAACGCCTCAATTCTTTGCGTTCACCGATCGCCACCAGCACGGGGGGCTGAATAGCCTTAATGACTTCGTAAGTTCGCTTTGACCGCCAGTAATGTCCCACTGCACCCGTCCAGCGCGCACCGACGACAACGACATCGTATTTGGTGTACGAGGTTTGCTGAACGATCTGCAACACCGGCTCACCGAATTGGACCAGGATCTCCGGCGATACGCCACGTTGCCGGAGCGATTGTGCCTGTGTGTGAAGTACTTCGCGAAGCGGCTGCTCATCTTCCGACTTTTCTGCGATTCCCAAAAGCGTGGTTTCGGCTTTGAGCGGACCGGCCAACAATGCGCCGAGGTTGATCGCCGTTTGAGCCGAAGGTGTGCCATCACTGCAAATCAAGATTTTCATGGCTAGAATTTGTGGCCGGTCGCGAGCGTATAGATGACGATCGCTGCGCCGATTAACGGCAGCGGTACGAAAGCGAGGCGGATCTTCGGACCGGCGAAGTATTGCGTAGCGACCACACCGATCTGTGCGCCGATTACTGCGCCTGTGTGCATGACGAGGGCGATCAGAATATCGACATTACCTTTGATGGCGTGAGTAAACGTTCCATAGCTGGCCGAGATCACGATTTCAAAAAGATCCGTGCCCACGGCGAGGTGAGTAGGAATTCCAAGGACATAAACCATCGACGGCATTCGAATGTAGCCTGCGCCGCCACCCAAAAAACCGCTGAAAAATCCGCCGACAACTGCAACTAAAAATATCGTCCAGAGGGAGATTTCCCGTATGCCTGACGTCGGCAGGCTGATCATCGGCCAAATCCTTATTCCCTGGATTTTTTTCGTTACCGATCCAAAGGCTGAATGATCTGTTTTTGATGCTGCAGCCTTTCCATCCGAGCCGGTTCGGCGCGATTGGCCCTTATGTAACTTCAGTGTTGTGTGGGTCTCCCAGAGCATGAAAACAGAAATGCTGACATACACAACAATAGCGACCCAGCTCACAACGGTGTTCACGTTGCCTGCGCGCTTGAGTGCTTGAATCAGCTGCGCGCCGCCTTCGGCTCCGCCGATCGTCCCCAGAGCCATTATCATTCCGAGCTTCAGATCGACATTGCCAAGCGTCCGATGTTTTCTTGCTGCGACGATTGACTTGCCAACGATGTGCGCCAGATCCGTTCCGACGGCGTAATTCCAATCCACTCCCATCAGGCGCAGCGCCGGACCTGCAATAAAACTTCCACCGACCCCAAAAAAGCCGCCCAGAATTCCAATCAAAAAACCGACAAGGACCAGGTAAAGCGGGTCGATGTGCGAATTCGAAATTGGAAAAAACATGACTCACCTCCAACGCCGACGCAGAAGCCGGAACAAGACTGTAGTTACCGCGTCCAGGACAACAGCCTGACCAGCTATGAGCAAAATGGCCACAAACGCATAAAGAACCCGATGTTGCGTTTCGAGCCGGTAAAGCCAGTTCCCCAAAACGTGGAGGACTAGAACGAAGTAACCTGTGACAAGGATCGCATAAATTGCCAACTCAACTGCGAACGCGCGCAGGCTTTTGGCAGCATCCTTTTTCATGAGGAGAGATTGAGGGGAGGTCGCTGACTACGTCAACCCGTTTACGTTTGAGGAGATACGTGCCAGCGGCACGTTGCGGTTGCGTCCACATCAATCAATGGGCAGATTATTGCGTTAGGAGCCTTTCTTCCTAACATTCCATCTTCACCTTCAGGGAAACATGGCCGACGCAGCAAACAAATACCCCGAGAACGTACCGGGCAAATTCTACGTCGACGATCAGTGCATCGACTGCGATTTGTGCCGCGAGACAGCTCCCGCGAACTTCAAACGGAATGATGACGGTGGCCACTCATACGTATACAAGCAGCCGGAGACGCCCGAGGAAGAAGGTCTCTGCAAAGAAGCGATGGAAGGCTGCCCGGTCGAAGCCATCGGCAACGACGGGAACAGCGCATAGTTTGTAGCGGCGGTCTCTGACAGTCGGATCTAATGGCTACGCAACGCAGCCGTCGCTCACAGAGCGCCGCCACAGTCCCCATTGCACTGAGCGTTGCCGGTTCGGATTGTAGCGCGGGTGCCGGTATTCAGGCCGACCTCAAAACCTTTACGGCGTTGGGGGTTTATGGATTGACCGCTGTGACATGCGTTGTCGCGGAAGTTCCGCGGAAAGTTTCGCGGATTGAACCGGTAACCACGACGATGGTTCGTGAGCAAATTGAAGTGTTGCTCAAAAATTTCCGAGTCGGCGCGATCAAGACAGGCCTGCTCAGCTCGGCCGACATTGTTTCCGTTGTCGCGGAGGCGATTCGAGATCGCAGCAAGTCGCAGCCGATCCCATTGGTGGTCGACCCGGTAATGATTGCGACGAGTGGCGACAACCTTCTTGGGCCAGGAGCCGTTGAATCATATAAAAACAAACTGTTTCCGCTCGCGACGGTTATCACTCCGAATCTCGACGAAGCCGCCGCGTTACTTGAGATCACGATCAAGAACCGCAAACAAATGGAAAACGCTGCAAAAGCTCTGGCGAAAAAATATCGCACCTCGATCCTGCTGAAAGGCGGCCATCTTCGCGGCGACAAGGCGATCGATTTACTTTTTCACAACGGCGAACTGACAGAATTCTTGGCGCCGTTTCTGCGCAACATCGAAACACATGGCACAGGTTGCACGTATTCGGCAGCAATCACGGCCGGCCTGGCGTCCGGTTTGTCGTTACGAGAAGCCGTCAAGCGCGGAAAGAAATTTGTCACCGAATCCATCAACCAACATTTCCGTTGGACCTCGAAATCTGGAGGCATTGTCGACGCACTGAGGCATCAATCGTGAAGCATCAAGGCGCACCGCCGGGTGCGCCGGACCTGAAACAGATTGCTAGCTTCACTACCACCCGGTAGAACTACGTCGCCGCTCCCGGGTTGTTTTCCCAGCGCCGTAATTGCAAGGCCTCAAGCGCAGCCGCCGTTTCCGCTTGTTTCTTGCTCCGGCCGGTGCCCTGACCAAGAACGATCCCTTCCCAAACAACTTGTGAGACAAAAGTTTTTTCGTGCTCAGGTCCGCTCTGGGAAACCAGTTCGTAAGCCGGGCTACGCGGCGAGATGCTCTGCAACAACTCCTGAAGGTCGCCCTTCGGATTGAAATCCACCGGCTCTTCCGCCAATTTCGCAAGGTCGGCGCGAGTCTGTGTTAGAATGAAATTTTTGGCAACGTCGAGGCCGCCATCCAGGTAAAGCGCACCGATAAGCGCCTCGAATGCATCGGCCAATGTGGACGTACGCTCGCGGCCGCCGCTGGCTTCTTCTCCACGTCCCATCAAAATGTACCGACCCAGATCGAGAGCCGCAGCATGCGTCTTCAACGCATCGCGCGAAACCAGCCTTGAACGCAATTTCGTGAGTTGCCCCTCCGCTTCGACCTGGAAATGGCTGAACAAATATTCAGTGATGACGAGTTGGAGCACCGCATCCCCGAGAAACTCCAGGCGTTGATAATCCAAGTGATAACGCTGCGCTTCGTGTCCCAGGCTCGGGTGTGTCAGCGCTTCTGCCAACAAAAGCGAGTTGCGAAACTTGTAGCCGATACGTTCTTCTAGCGGCGTCACGACGCTGATTCTGAACAAAATTGCAGAATGTCGTCAACTGTATAAACAAACGCTAACACAGCGGCGTCTGACACAGACGCGCTACACAGAAAACCGACCCCCGGCGCCGCTTAGTGTTTTTGGTAAACTTCCAGAGATGTAACTACGTCCAGGGCACGCTGCAGAACTGGGTCGTGCGGAGGCGGTCTTTCGGGTGCACGTCCGCGCCGCTGCTGTGCCGCTTCGGCGGCTTCCAATTCGGGATTTGTTCCGGCTAATAGTGCAGCTTCACTCATGTGCGGACGCCCGCTTTCGTAAATGAAAGGTCCCATTCCTTTTTCGCTGCTTGATTGAAAAATCTGTCGCTTCTCTGACAGGGACATTTCCACCGGCAAATCTGGTTTAAGGCCTTGGGGAAATAGCGAGCGACCTTCGGGAGAAACGATTTCAGCCACGGCGACCCGCAGATCTTTGCCATTGGGCAGTGGCAAGTCTGAATATTCCGCTGCGCGTCCGGCAGTTGGTTGCCCGATAACCAGTGCCTTGTCGTAGAACCGCAACGCAGCCGCAATTCCTTCGGCAACGCCACTGGTATCGCTATCAGCGAGCACCATCACCAGTCCGTGAAATGCCGGCTCCCGATCGGAACTAAATACCCGGTCCTGGCGTCCTGTTGGTTTGCGCATCGTAAAAATCGGTTTGCCCTTTGGACAAAATCGCTTCGCGAATTCTGCGGCCAACGACAAATCACTGGTGGCGGAGCTGGCGCGAAGATCCACAATGAGATCGTTCACCTTTTTTGCGGCGAAACCGCTCAGAGCTTTGTCAAGCGCTTGAAGGTTGCTGTTGTTCAATGTTCCCAGCCGCACATAGCCGGTCCGCCCGCCAATTACTTCACTGTAGAACGCGCTTGGGGTTGCAACCGGAGTGGTTTCTTTGCCAGCCAGAAGAGTGATTCCACGCGGCAGTCGCACCAACAAACCCTCAACTGTTGCGCGGTTTAATTCGGTGTCGGTGATAGCGTCGGGATCGGTGAAGTTCGCCCTCAGCAAAGTGATAAATGCCTGGAGATCAGCCGGGCCTAACGAGTTTACAAGCTCTTCAAGGGTTGGTGTCGCCGAGGGGGAAGGCACCGGCTGTGCAGGCGATTTCGCCGCAGTTTGCATCGGGGACGTTGGCGCAGGGGATTGGGCGGGCAAATTCGCGCCGACAATCGAGATGATAAATGTCGCCAGAAAAAATCGTGGGATCACAATAATTCGCTGACGTTAGCCGTAACAGCATCGAGAGCAATGTCGTGTCGATAATGACAGTTCTCGAAGTGGATGCGTGACACGGCCTCGTATGCGCGTGACCGGGCTGATTCAAAAGTTGGCCCGAGTGCGGTGACGGCGAGCACGCGCCCGCCCGCAGTTTTTACTTCGTTGCCGTCGCGTTTGGTTCCGGCATGGAAAATTTGCACATCCTTGAACTTGGCTGCCTGGTCGAGACCGGAAATTGATTTTCCAGTTTCGTATTTACCAGGGTATCCGCCAGAGGCCATTACGACCGTGACTGCAGGTCTCGTGTCCCACTCAATCGGGCATCGCTCGATGTTTCCGTCAATCGTCGCCTGCAACAGTGGCAATAAATCCGATTTCAGCCTGGGCAAAAGCGCCTGCGTCTCCGGATCGCCGAAGCGGCAATTGAACTCTAGCACCCGCGGTCCATCGCGGGTAATGATCAACCCGGGATAGAGAAGCCCTCGAAACGTGACGCCTTTGTGGATAAAACCACGTAGCAGCGGCTGCATGATTTCCGTATCAAACTGCGATTGCAATTTGCTGTTCCAGTTGTTGGCGGGACTGAACGCGCCCATTCCGCCTGTGTTCGGCCCCTGATCGCCGTCTAACGCCCGCTTGTGGTCACGCGCCGATTCCAGCAAAAGGTAATTCTTCCCGTCCAGCAGTGCGTGCAGCGAGCATTCCGTGCCGTGCAAAAATTCCTCGATCACAATACGTCGACCCGCATCGCCGAAGCGAGCTTGGTTCATCATGTCGTCGATCGTTAATCTTGCCGTGCCAGCCTCGGCAGCGATGACCACGCCTTTGCCTAGTGCAAGCCCATCCGCCTTAATTACGATCGGATATCTCAAGCGCTCACAGTAATGAAGCGCGTCGCTGCTGTTGGAAAATGTGCGTGCTTCCGCTGTGGGAATTTTCTGCGTGCGCATCAATTCTTTTGCGAAGATTTTCGAAGATTCAATTCGCGCTGCCGATTTGTCCGGACCAAATGCACGCAATTTCTCGCACGTGAATAGATCGACGATTCCAGCGGCGAGAGGGTCGTCCGGTCCAACGACAGTCAAATCCACACGATTTTCTTTCGCGAACCTAACGAGACCGTTCAAATCGGTGACCGGAATCCCAACGTTATCTGCAATTTCGCTGGTTCCGCCGTTTCCGGGGGCGCAAAAAATTCGGTCTGTATGGGGCGATTGCCGCAGCTTCCATGTAAGCGCGTGTTCACGGCCACCGCTGCCAATGACGAGAATCTTCATATCCGTTCAGAAAAGCATCAGGAGTTGTAGCCACGGCCCTGTGGGCCGTCCTGTCGTAAACTGATCATGCGCGATCGATATAAACGATCTCTCCTTGATAAGGCCATTCGTCTGCTGATTTTACAAGTCCGGCGCGTACGGGGTTTTCACGGACGTAATTCCATTTTTCCGAATAACTCTCATCGCTCCGCAACACATGATCGAAAAAGCCTTCCTCCCATATCTGTCCTTGTGCTCGCTCCAAATGGGCTGCTTTCGCCAAGACTTGCTTCAGAACACCAAACCAGATACCCAGCCTAAACCCGCACCCTCCACGGACGAACAGATGCACATGGTCGGGCATGATCGCGTAGCGGCCAACGCCAATGTTCATTTTGCGTTGAGCAGTCTGTCCGAAAAGCACGAACCTACGATGAACTTCGTCACGTGCCAAAAAATCGCCTTGGCTGGTGCGTGCAAAAAGTAACGAAATAGAGAGGCCATGTGTCAAAGACCAGGTCGAGCCGTGGCGGTCGTCGGCCGAAATTGCGTTTCACGAGCAGGAGTTGTAGCCACAATCGCCGCTACGTTCAATCTTGGAGCCCGGTTCGCGACCGGCCACAGGCCGGTGACTACAGTACTCGCGATTCGGCCGGCAGAATCGTCACGTCTAATTTCTCTGTGTGCCGAATGATCGTGAGCGTCGCGCTCACGCCAATTTGTTCGCCCACCAAAACCTTGTGCAGATGATGCACAGTGCCGATGGGCTGGCCGTTGAACGCGACGATTAGATCGCCCTCGTGCAACCCTGCTCGTTCGGCCGGGCTGTTCTTTTCCACCGAAACGACCAGCACGCCCGTCTCAAGTGGCAGACTGTAAAAGCGAACGATCCGTCGGAGAATCGGCACGTTCTGACCGGCGACGCCAATGTAACTGCGCCGGATTTTTCCGTCTTTGATGAGCCAGCCCGCTACAAATTTCGCTGTGTTGCTGCCGATGGCGAAACAGATGCCCTGCGCCGGGCGGATCATCGCCGTGTTTACGCCCACCACTTCGCCGGCTGAATTGACCAATGGCCCGCCGGAGTTACCGGGATTTAGCGCGGCATCGGTTTGAATGATGTTGTCGATCAACCGACCGGATTGCGCATGCATCGAGCGACCGAGTGCGCTCACGACCCCGGTAGTAACGCTGGCTTCGAACCCGAGCGGGTTTCCGATTGCGATGACTAATTGGCCTACTCGCAGATTCTCCGAGTTTGCCAGGCGCACGTGCGCTAGTTGTGGTGCATCGATGCGAACAACGGCGAGATCCGTATCCGGGTCATCGCCTGTCAAGTGCGCGGGATATTCGCGGCCGTCGGACAGGTTAACGACGATCGTACTTGCATCGTGAACGACGTGGCTGTTCGTCAAAATAAATCCATCCGGTGTGATCACGAACCCAGAGCCGTTGCCGGTGAGTTCCCGTTCTCCACGTCGTGCGCTGACGCGCTGCTTGGCGCCGATGTTGACCACCGCCGACGCGACACGCGCCACTGCACTGACTACCGTGTGCGAATACGCGTCGAGCAACTCGGAGTCGTCCGGTTGTGCTCCACCGCGAAGTGGTTCTGATGCGCCGAAGTCGGTCTCATTGAACAAAAAGTCGATTCGATCGCCATTATCTTTTGTAGGAGCTGTCACGCGCATGCGTTAATTTCCGACGTCCACAACCAGCAGTCAACTACAGTCAACCGAGAACCATACACATACCTCAGAGTGTAACCTTCCGACTTGCACCTATAGGAAATTGTTTTACACAGAGTCATGCCAAAAGCTTCCTCCATCGCCTCAGTGCTCGATCCGCGTTGTCCGTCGCGGTTGGTGCTTGACCGGATCGCTGACAAATGGACGGCACTCATCATCCAGATTCTTGCCGGCGGCACGATGCGTTACGCTGCGCTTCAGCGGGAGGTCGGCGGGATTTCTCAGAAAATGCTTACCCAGACACTGCGCAGCCTTGAACGGGATGGCCTGGTGCAACGTACAGTGCACCCGGTTGTGCCGCCGAAAGTAGAATATTCGCTTACGAAATTGGGACGGACGTTGATCGAGCCGCTACAAGGACTTTGTCGTTGGTCTGAAAAGCATCTCGGGGAGCTTCAGGCGAACCGCGCGCGGGCCAAAGCTGTAGTCGCGGGCGTTGACCGCGGCAAATGAGACGTATTTCGTGCGAACCGGGGTCAGCGCCCCCAGCTGCAGCAACTGTGCGCTGACCTATGCACCAGGCTGAGATCATCGTGCTTTTGCTGACGGTGGTCGGGGTTCTGGCAGTGCTGGCCCAGAAAATTACGCTGCCGTATCCGATCGTGCTTGTTCTCGGCGGACTGGCTCTCAGTTTCGTGCCGCGATTGCCGGCGGTGAATCTGAACCCCGACGTTGTGTTCTACTTCATTCTTCCGGCGCTGATTTATCCTGCTGCGTTATTTACATCCTGGCGTGATTTTCGGCAAAATTTGCGGCCGATACTCCTGCTGGCCATCGGACTGGTACTCGCGACAACCCTGACGGTTGCCGCGATCGCGCATTCCATCGTGCCAGCTCTATCATGGGCCGCTGCTTTTGCGCTTGGCGCAATTGTCTCTCCGCCAGACGCGGTTGCGGCAACGGCGATTATTCGACGGCTCGGTGTTCCTCATCGCATACAGGTTATTTTGGAGGGCGAAAGTTTGGTAAATGATGCGACCGCGCTGGTTGCGTTGCAGTTTGCGATTGCCGCGCTCGTTACGGGCACTTTCTCACCGGCGTACGCGGCGGGGCGCTTTGTATGGGCGGCAGCGGGCGGCGTCGGAATTGGATTGCTCGTTGGGGTGGCGATGCGCTGGGTGCAGAGCCATCTGGATAATCCACCAATCCAAATCACCTTTTCTCTGCTCACGCCGTTTATCGCTTATCTGCCCGCCGAGCAAGTGCATGCGTCTGGCGTGTTGGCGACCGTTGCCGCTGGTATTTTCCTTGGTTGGCACTCGCCGCTAATGATCACCGCAAGGACCCGGCTCCAAGCTTATGCCTTTTGGGAAACGATCGTGTTCCTTCTCAATGGGTTTGTTTTCATCGAAATCGGGCTCCAGCTTCCCAGAATCCTGCGCGCATGGAATCGGGAATCACTCACCGGTGCTTTTGTGAGTGCGATCGTGATGTGCGCGACCGTAGTTTTAGTCCGTTTCGCGTGGGTGATACCTGGAACCTATTTGTCTCGTCTGCTCAGAAGTGAACGACAGATGCCCGACCCAAATCCCTCGTGGCAGGAAGTCGCCATTCTGGGATGGGCCGGAATGCGCGGCGTGGTGTCACTCGCGGCGGCGTTTGCATTGCCGCTGGCGTTGCCCACTGGCCAGTCCTTTCCGGGGCGCGACTACATTTTGTTTATCGCCTTTTCAGTGATCCTGGTCACTCTGGTCTTGCAGGGTCTCACGTTACCTGTGTTGATTCGGAAGCTCGATCTGCCACGCGATGCGGAGACTGATGAAGAGGAGCGGCTGGCACGATTGGAAGCAAATAAGGCGGCGCTCAAATGGATCGAGGAAGCAGGCGCAAATGGAAAGTTTTCGCCCGACGCGGCGAATCGGTTACGCGCCGAATACGACGAGCGAATACAGCAATTGGAACTTTGCGCTGAAAATCCCGAAGATTGCCGCGGCGAAATTGCCACGCCACAATATCAGCGTTTGCAACACCAAGCATTGCGAATCGAGCGAAAAACCATTATCCGTCTGCGAAATGAGCGGGTGATCAATGATGACGCGTTGCGCCGAATTCAGCGCGACCTTGATCTGGCGGAGGCACGGTTGACCGGAGGGTGACGTGTATGGTTGGCGCGTCACTCCGTGTGCGCCGTTTTGGAAAGTTGACGGCGTGCAGAGGACTGCCCGCCCTACCTTCGCGATTAAGTCCTACCACAAAAAGAGATTGATGCTGTCTCCCAGTAGAGCCCAGACAACTAGGAGCAGTGAAAAGCCGTACCGGGCCGGCCAATTTCTGGCCGCCCCGCCGAGACGCGCCGCACAACTCTTCAGTTCTTTCTTGAAAAACTGAGCTAAATGCGACCGAACTTTATCGCTAAGCGGAAGCTTTCCCGCCCTCTCCCAACTGTTGTAGTCCGCCGGAACCCCCGTGTCTGCTTTGTCCGGATCAGCACCCAGGAAATCGAGGATTCTGCGCCGCAGTTCAGCCGGATTCCTTTGCAGGTCGTCGAAGAAAAAGATGCGAAACCGATCCGGATGAACATGACGTTTCCACCGCGCAGCGATCGCACTGGGGTACGAACGCAAGAGCAGCCCTCGCCGGAGCAAATTCCGATCAATTTCGTCAATATCGGTTACGTCGAACGGTTCGATTTGATGGTACTGCACTTCCATGGATAAGTGCGACCACAGTCGCTCCACCGGATCACGCGCAAGAAAAATCACTTTTAGATTCGGAAAATATCTGACGACACGCCGAATGACTTCTTTGGTCAGTATTGAATAGTTTGGCGAAATATCACCGGAAAGCAGCGGTCCTTTCGGTTCAAACAATCGGGCATAATGCTCGAAATCGAGGTACGGTTTGGCACTGAGGCTATTTATACTCTCGAGGAATCGCCGATCGCGCTCGTCTCTACAGCGCGGAGAAGATGAGCGTTGGACTCTGCTCAATTGATCAAAATAATGCAGCTCCTTTAAAGGAGGCATCCAGAAATCGGGATGGCAGTCGAGTTGTTGGTACAGCCAGGTTGTTCCGCCCTTATGTACTCCGACACATAAGAAATCGGGCCCTGCCCCGTTGGCGCCGGAGCGGTTGCTGTTTTGGTGTTGGGCGTTGCTGCTGCGAGCGTTGAGCGGCCAAGTCCATCTCATGGCTCATAATTTTTCTTTTGACTTCGAAAAGGCGAGAACGTGGGAAACGTCAGCAAATCCAATCACACCAGAAGAGGAGATCGATGCTGTCGTCCAGCAGGTCCCAGATGAATAAGAGCATTGAAAAGCCGTACCGCGTCGGCCAGCTTTTCGCGCGCCCGCCAAGTTCCGAGGCACACGCTTTCAGTTCATGTTCGAAAAATCGCGCCATACGGTCGCGCACTCTTGCGCTGAGCCGGAGCTTGTCGCGACCTGCATCGTTATTCTCGTTCGCTTTTAATCCGCCGCTTGGCTTGTCCGGGTCGCCCCCCAGAAAAAGAAGAATTGATCGCCGGAGCCCAGCGGGATTTTCCTCTAGATCATCGAAGAAATAGACGCGGAAGTTTTCTGGACGAACATAACGCTTCCAGCGCGCAACAATTTTGCTGGGATGCGATCGGACTAGCACGCCTGGGTTGAGCAAATTGCAAACGACTTCCTCGGGATCCGTGGCGTCGAAACGAGCAATCATTCCGAGCCGCACACCCATGGACAATTGCGACCACGCTCTCTCAACCGGGTCGCGAGCAAGAAATACCACCTTCAGGTTGGCAAAATGATCAACAACTCGCTCTATAATTTCATCATTTAATGTTGAGTAAGCCGGTGAGATGTCGCCAGAGAGGCGCTCGCCTTTGTGTTGAAAGAGCCGGCCGTAGGTATCCAGATCAAGATAAAATCGGCCACGCAGGTTTTGCATGCTGTCCATAAAAGACGCATCGCGGTTATCGCCGCAACGCGGACCATGAATCCCTTTCGTTTTGCTTAACTGATCCAGGTAATGCAATTCTTTCAGCGGCGGCATCCAGAAATCAGGATGCCGCTCAAGCTGCCGATATAGCCAGGACGTTCCGGCTTTCTGTGCCCCGACGCACAGGAAGTCGGGACGTGCATCACCGATCATCCAATTGGGCTCGTGTCCGTTACCGGTATCGCCGTTACGGTGGTAGCCGTTCTTATCATGACCATTCCGACGATTACCGTTGGGCGATTTGAATGGCCAGCTCCACCGCATCCACGCATATTTTCCATTATGGACTTAAAAAGCAAGCTCGAACGAACAATGCCAATTCTAAGTGGACGATCAATTTGCGATCTTGGCTGAAAGCTAGATCACACGATGTGGCAGTCTCGCTACCGCTCGATTTAAATTTACCAAAGCCCTATCAAAACCGTCAGTGCGCTCGCTGCTTGCCGTGACATTATCGAACACAAAAGGATGCCGTTGCCGACAAATCGACGAAATAGGTCTGCCTAAGCTGTGTCTATCACTTGTACTGGTTGCGATCCTACTAACACCGTCAATCTGGATGTTAGCTGCAATCCCGCCGCTTTGGAGAGACGTTGATGCCTATTTGCAAGTAACGCGGCCGCCCGGAGGTGAAACTATCCTACAATATGGGCCGCTGTACTGTTTCCTGGCGAGGATTCCACTTTATATCGGCTACGCCAGCGACTGCGTCCGAGCGGGGCATACCTTACCGGACCTTGTTTTTTTTATTCATCCGGTTTTAACCGATTCGGGCGTCTTTCTATTGCTCCTTGTACAACATGTCGCGCTTTGTTTTGCCGCGTTTTATTTAATCACTGTAGTTACCGGAATCTTTTGGGTTCGTGTTACTCTAGCCATCGCCTGGGCCGCCAATCCGCTTTTATTTAGCTTTGCGCATTGTGTAGGGGGTGAAACACTCAGCATGATTCTTACGATTCTGGTCGGCGCAACAGGGCTAAAGATCATTCAGCATTCCCGCACGATTCCCAAGATAGAGTGGATTCTATTCGGCCTGCTTTTATGGCTCTGTATTCTGACCCGCCATATCAACGCCGCTCTGGCTGCGCTCCTCCCCCTGACTTTTATCGTGCTGAGTATATGTCGTTTGATCGGGCTCAGATTCGCTCGATCACAATCCGTTCGCCGGTGGAACCGACTACGGTGGCAGCAAGCGCTCCGAAACGCGACCATTGCTGTTGTTATCGGTCTTTCGTGCATCACGCTCGCGAATGCATCCTTAAGAGCGTTGTGCTACGCAGCAAATATTCCTTACCACTCTGTAGCCGGTTTCGCCTTCATTGGCAGATTGAAGTTTCTTGCGGCGCTACCCCTTGAACAGCGAAATCAGCTACTTGATGGGGCGACAAAAAACGCAGGCTCGGCAGACGTTAAAAACGTGATTTCCGTGTTGCGAAAGGAATCCGCAGGCGGGATTGCCAATTGGAACCAGGGCGCTTTAATAAAAAACGCGCGAGCGGCGTTCTTCCCGCCTCCAGGGACCCTCGCCGAGCAGCAGAGAGTCGATAGTGCGCTCAACGGCACGGTCCGGGCTTTCCTTTGGCCACCTGAACAACTCTTCGTGAGGGCGATTGCGACGGATTTCAAAAGATCTCAAGAAATAACGATTCCTGAGGTAGTGGCTTTCCTCTTTGTAACTACAAGGTTTTACTTTTCCCATCGTGACGTAATGCCTCAATACGCATCTCTGATTACATTCCGCGACAAGAACGCGGACCAGATCTTCGCGATTTTCAAGAAACACTCCTATTTTCGGCATCTGAAAAACGTGAGTTACCGTGCCTTTTTGGTCATCTGGATCGTACTTCTCGCTGCGTTCCTTGCAGTCGCAAAGATCCGCAAGCTAGACATTGCCGGGGTTGCCTCATTCGCTATTGCACTGATCGTGATCGCGATATTAATAATGCTCGCAAACTGCCTTTTAGCTATATTCCAGCCGCGTTACACACTTCCAATGTGGGAGCTCACAATTGTGTCACTCTCCATTTTGTTTGGAGGAATCATGGATGGTTTATTGCATCAATCAGGCCGTCTGCATACTTCGGGACTTAATGAACAACCAAAACGTTCAAGTCACGTCTAATGCTCGTGAGCAAATGGAACGCGCAAGCGGCCATCGGATTTTTCTTCTCTCGCCCGCTTACGCCGGGGGTGAACGAGCCCGAATGATCTTGCGCGATCAGGCGCAATTTCCGCTTGCTCGAAAGTTGCGCGCGAAACGTGGCGCGCCGATCGCTGACGTGTTCACCTTTCTGAGCGGCCTCTATTTTCGGGGAAAAATTGCTTACGCTAACGTGTTTGCGCGGCCGGCGCGGGGAACATCAGGTGTGCTTGTAATAACGCCGACACGCGGATTAATCGATGCGCGAACACGAATTCATCTTGATGACCTGCGCGAATTTGCGGAGGTCGACATTCATAAGGACGATCCGCGCTACCGAATGCCGGTCGAGCGCGACGCGCGACATCTGGCAACGGAATTACCGATGCAAAGTGAAGTGATTCTTCTCGGCAGCATCGCCACCGGCAAATACATCGACGTGTTGCTAGCCAACTTTGGCGAGCGCCTGCGATTTCCCGCGGATTTTGTCGGCCGGGGTGACATGAGTCGCGGCGGCTTGACGTTGCGTTGCGCCGCGGATCGTCAGGAACTTTCGTACATCCCGGTGGCCGGCGCAATCGTGAACGGGAAACGGCCGCCGAAACTCGCCCCCCGGAGATATGCTGCAGTTTCTCGACCACATGTTAGCGCCAAAGGCGCGTTCTCATCCTAGCCGCGGGCATCGCCGCAGGAATCTTTTAGGCATTGCCTCAGGCTGCCGTTGAGTTTTGCGCCTTTGGCGCTAAAGATTTGAAGAACGAGAATTGCTTTGCCTCTCAGGGCCGGATTGCCGTATGTTCTTCGAGTCTTGACGACTACATGATATGGATGTTAGCGGCACGATCGGCGCAGTTCTGAATCAGAAAAGCAAAGAGATTTACTCAGTGTCGCCGAACGCGACAGTGTTCGAAGCCGTGCAATTGATGGACACGAAGAACGTCGGCGCGTTGCTGGTAATGGACGGGGAGCGCTTGGTAGGGATCATTTCCGAGCGCGATTACACGCGCAAGATTATGCTGCGCGGCAAACGTTCCCGTGAAACTAAAGTCGCAGAAATTATGTCAGCGACTGTGTTCACAACCAATCGACGCGAGGGTGTCGAGACATGTTTGCACCTCATGACAGACCGACACATTCGCCACTTGCCCGTGCTTGATGGTGACAACGTCGTCGGGGTCATCTCAATCGGCGATTTGGTGAAACACGTGATTTCCTGCCAGCAAGCAGCAATTGCCCATCTGGAAAGCTACATTCACGGCGGATTCGCCGCGGGGTAGTCGGGTTCCGCCGACCCGAGCGAAGTCGAGGGATCCCGCGGAACAAGCTCAGGGTATCGCAACGGGATTGAAAGCCTGGCCTCGCCCGACAGCTTTCGGGCTGCGTTGCAGCCTCCACTCCGCTACGCTTCGGTCGGAATGACGACCTTATAATTTCCAAACCGTTTTCCCTGCAACAATTGTCCGCACGGCGCGGCCTTTGAGTTTCCAGCCGTCGAATGGCGAATTGCGCGACCCTGAGTGAAATTGATCAACCTTCACGGTCCACTCCAATTCCGGATCAATGAGCGTTACATCAGCGCGTACGCCCGGCGACAACGTGCCGGCGTCAATCTTCAACAATTGCGACGGCTCGACTGTGTACATCTCGATCAAACGCGCGACCTCGATTGTGCGATGTCGATGCACGAGCAGATCGAGAAATAAGCCGAGCTCCGTCTCCAACCCAACGATCCCAAATGGGGCTGCATCGAATTCGACCTCCTTCTCGAAATTGGCATGCGGCGCGTGATCAGAACACAAGATCGAAAGGGTTCCATCAGCGATTCCTTCCAGCAGCGCATCAACGTGGTTCTGGGATCGCAGCGGTGGATTCATTTTGTAATTCGTATCGAAATTTTGAATCGCATCGTCGGTGAGCGCGATATGATGGGGACAAACTTCGCCGCTGATTTTCACGCCTCGCTCCCGAGCTTCACGAATCAACCGCACACTGCCTGCAGTCGAGATGTGCTGGCAATGGATCTGATGATCGCACAGATCCGCGAGCAAAATATTCCGCATCACTATCGCTTCTTCACCGGCCGCGGGCCAGCCGGGTAGGCCAAGCAATGTGCTCCAATAGCCCTCATGCACGACGCCGTTGCCGACCAAATTATAATCCTGACAATGGTCGAGCACAGGTACGCCAACCATTCGCGCATATTCAACCGCGCGCCGCATGAGTTCGTGATTCTGAATGCAATGACCGTCGTCTGTGATTGCCACAACCCCCGCCTGTGCCAGTGAACCGATCGATGCGAGTTCTTCGCCTGCGAGATTTTTTGAAATCGCGCCAGTTGGCAAAACATTCACGCGCGAAACGGTGGAGGCACGCTCTTTGATCCACGCAATCGTGCCCGGATTGTCCGGAACAGGCGCAGTATTCGGCATGCAAACGATCGTCGTGAATCCGCCAGCCGCTGCGGCTCGTGCACCCGACTCGATCGTTTCCTTGTGACTGAATCCGGGCTCGCGGAGATGCACGTGTATGTCGATTAACCCAGGCGCGACGATCAACCCGCGCGCGTCAATCTCTTCAATTTCAGATTCCGGAAGTCGAATTTCGGATCTGGAAGCGACGATTTTTCGACCGGCGACGTAAAGATCAGCGGTTTCATCCCGTTTGTTCGCGGGATCGATGACGCGACCGTTGCGAATGATGGTCGCGTTCATCTCCCGGGAGCGCACGCTTCCAGCGTGCTGGTCGCCGCATCCTGCGGCGACGAACTTGTTTGAAATCTTGCCGCGAGATCTGCTCGTTTTGCTGACTTTAAAGTTCGTGATCGCAAGATGCGATCACCAGCACTCAGGATGAGTGCGCTCCCCAGAGATGCCGTCGCCACTGTTGTCACGTGGCGATCCCTCCACACAAATAAAGAACCGCCATTCGCACGGCGAGGCCGTTGGTAACTTGATCGAGAATCACACTTTGCAGTCCATCGGCGACTTCACTGTCGATTTCGACCCCGCGGTTGATCGGTCCGGGATGCATGATCAGGCAGTCGGGCTTCAACAGTTTCGCGCGTTCTTTCGTTAGGCCGAACAAACGGATGTATTCGCCAAGCCCGGGAAAATATTCTCTGCGCTGGCGCTCGTGCTGAATTCGCAAAAGATTCACGACATCGACTCTGGGCAATATGTCCTCAACACTATGCGACACTTCGACGCCGAGCTTCTCAAACTCGCGCGGCACCAGCGTGCTTGGGCCAACGAGCGTAACGCGCGCGCCGAGCTTGATTAGGCCGAAAATGTTCGAACGCGCGACCCGACTGAACAAAATATCTCCGATGATCGCGACGTGCAGCCCGGCGACTGTACCTCTGCGCTCGCGGATCGTGTAGAGATCGAGAAGCGCCTGCGTGGGATGTTCGTGCGCGCCGTCGCCCGCGTTGATTACGCTCGCTTTCAATCGATTTGCCAGAAACTGAGGCGCGCCTGCGGAGCTGTGGCGCAGCACGATAATGTCGGCATGCAATGCCTCGAGATTGCGCGCGGTGTCCTTGAGCGTTTCGCCTTTAGTCAGGCTCGAAGTCGTTACCGCAATGTTAATCACGTCAGCGCTCAGGCGAAATGCAGCCAGCTCAAAAGAGGTGCGTGTACGTGTGCTCGGCTCGACAAAAAAGTTGATCAGCGTTTTGCCGCGTAGTGCAGGCACTTTTTTGATCTCGCGCGTGCCGACCTGCTTAAACGCATCGGTTGTTTCGAGGACGAAATTGATTTCCTCCGCCGTCAGTTCGCGCAGGCCTAACAAATCCTTCCGTGTCCAGCGCGTTGTCATGTGATCCGGGGAGCGTACGCTTCCAGCGTGCAGTTCGCCGCATCTTGCGGCGAACATCTTCCGAATGTTTGAAGCAAAATCCATCCGGCAGGATGCCGGATATTGCACGCAAGATACGTGCGCTCCCAAACCAATCGCATCTTCATTACCTTTGCAGCCATACCCCATCCGGTTCGTTGTCGGTTTCCTGCAGGCGGACCTGAATCTGTTCGCGCGTTGCAGTCGGCAAATTTTTTCCGACGTAATCGGGACGAATCGGCAGCTCCCGATGGCCGCGATCAATCAAGACTGCGAGTTGAATGCGCGCGGGACGGCCGAATGAACTAATCGCATCCATCGCTGCACGCACAGTACGACCGGTATAAAGGACATCATCGACAATGATCACCGTCCGGTCTTCCAGAGGTATCGGAAGGTTCGATGCGTGCACCACGGGCAATTCCCTACGCGTGCCCACGTCGTCTCGATGCATCGCTACATCGATGATGCCAGAATCGACGTCAGCGTTCGCGATGTCGCGAATAGAAGCCACGATTCGGCGGGCGATCTCTACTCCGCGCGACGGAATTCCAGCGAGCACCAGGCTTTGGAGATTCGAATTTCCCTCCACGATCTCGTGAGCAATTCGGCTTAGCGCGCGACGAATTGCTTCCGCGTCCAGGATCGGGACCGCGGCGGATGAATTCTGTTTTTGTTTCACGGTTTCCTTGGCGACCTCGCAGGACCGCCTTAAAGGTACAAAAATTAGGAGGCGGCCTGTTCCGTGCGCGCCTCCTTTCGTCGTCGCTCTCGCCAGTTGGACCGATGTCTCACAATCCAATCCAGCAAAGCTCTTTCAAAGCCGATGTCTTTCCCGGCTTTCTCGCTCTCGATCCACTTGTGCTTCAAAATTTCTGCGCGCTCCGCCAGGAATTCCTTGTAGAGCGCCGAGTCTTTGACGAACTGGGCCTGATCTACTTCCGAAGGGGGCATGTCCGGTTCTTCTTTCATAAGATCTTCACGTAGTCAACTCCGAACGGCTTTGCCACAACAAGAATGAAACACCACAATTGGACGAGTGAATCGCGAAATTATTCCGTTTGTGGCGGGTGCGCCGGATGTGTCCCTACGGCAGCGACTTACGAATTTCCTGGGCAATCCGCTTAAATTCGGCAGTCACAGGCGATTTCAGGTCCTCGCTTACAATTGGTATCCCGCGGTCGCCACCCTCCCGCGTGGCGATATCGATTGGAATTTTGCCCAGCAATTGGACACGCAACCGTTTGGCTTCACGCTCTCCGCCTCCTGAGCCGAAAATGTCATACCGTTTATTATCCGACGGCGAGACGAAATAACTCATGTTCTCGATCAGACCGAGCACCGGCACGTTGACCTTTTCAAACATGGTTGCCGCTTTGCGCGCATCGATTAACGCCACCTCCTGCGGCGTAGTAACGATGATCGCTCCCGATAACGCGACAGTCTGCACTATGGTCAACTGGATATCGCCTGTTCCGGGCGGAAGATCGAGCACCAGGTAATCCAGTTCGCCCCATTCGACCTGCCGCAGGAATTGTTGCGTGTAGCGCGTCACCATCGGTCCGCGCAAAATCGCTGGCGAAGTGTCATCCAGCAGAAATCCCATCGACATCAGCCGCAACCCGTATTGCTCGATCGGCACGATCATGTTTTCATCCGTCGCCATTGGTCGCTCCCGCGTGCCGAACATCAGGGAAATGCTCGGACCATAAATGTCGCAATCGCACAGACCGACGCGTGCGCCGCTTTGCTCCAGTGCCACTGCAAGATTTACCGCGACTGTTGATTTTCCTACGCCGCCTTTACCGCTCGCCACGGCGATAACATGTCTGATGCCGGGGATCCGCGTGGCGACTGCGGCCGCTCCCGCACCCCCGGGGGGCGCATGGATGTCGATCAAGACTTTTGCGCTGCGAATGCCTTCGATCGTGCCCAGGGCGCGTTCCGCATCATTTTTGATCGTTGCGGGCACATTGGGATCATTAGTCGCGAGTGCGAGTTGCACCTTCACCTCTCCGTTGTCAATCTGGATCGATTTGACCAATCCGAATGAAACGATATCGCGACTGAAACCGGGATATTTTACAGCTCGCAATGCGCTCCTCACTTGCTCCTCAGAAATCGACATGCATCAAGATTACGTGCGCAGCGTCAGACGTAAACTCTGCGTGGAGTTTTCATGGCATCTGATTCGGGAGCGCGCGCTTCCAGCGTGCTGTTCGCCGCATCCTGCGGCGGACTGATCTGAATCTTACAAATGGAATGCATCCGGCAGGATGCCGGACGCAGGATGCGTGCGCTCCCCCGGAAGGGAATAGCTGCGCGATCACCCCTCCTGTAGCGAACTCGACAAATCAGCGCGAATTAGACGACGTCGGTTGATGAAGAAGATCGATCCGTTCATGAGTTTGCCGGAGTTCCACGACGAGCCCCGAATAATTCCACTGCCCGAGCGACTTGTTTGCCGAGACGTAAATTGTTCCCTTTCCCTTGGGGCCGGAGATGGGAATCGCCAGATTGGATTCACCGGATGCGCCGTTCACGTTTGTGTTCCCCGACATGAGAAATCCGTCCTTGATAGGTAAACCGAGTGCTTCAATTACAGCAGGATTCTCCTTAGCCCGGGCTAATGCCTCCTTGTAAACGTCAGTCGATTTCATCGCGCTGAAAACGATCAGGAGTATCGAGCCAACAAACGCAAGAAACAGCAGCGCTACAGTGAAACAGCCCAGCGGCACGAACCATTTCCAGTTTCGTTTCCACCAGTTTGGCCTCGATGTTCCCATATGCGTGAGCGGTTGATCCAGGGTTTCTTCTACTTCAGTGACAAAGTTGTTTGCAATGAATCTGTTCAGTAAGGGCTAAGGACGATGGTTTTCTAGCCGTCGAGGCGGCGTGAGCGCTGCGAAGCCGTCAAGCCTTGAGCTTGACGCTTTCAATTGTGTTCAGATAAAACGGCGGACATGAAGCGACAACACATTCTCGGAATTCTCTTTGCACTCGTCTTAGTGGCAGTGATGGCTGGATGCGAAACTGTCCCAACCGGACCGGCCGCGGTGGCCGGACAGTGGACCAACTCGTTGGGTACGGTTTGGACGATCAATCCCGACGGTACGTTTCACGTCAGATCTATAAAGCCAAAGGCACAGATCTGGGGCACATACACGCTTGCCGGTGACACCATGACAGTTCAGGAGACTCGCGGCAAAGGCGCGACTCCCAAAAATTGCAAAGGCCCCGGCGTGTATAAGTTCAGCCGACCGGACGCAAACACTTTGGCGTTCATGTTGGTGAACGACGTCTGCAAGCCAAGGATTCAGAACCTCGCGCAGCAGTGGCACCGGCAGTAAAACGCGACCGCCGAGAATTCCCGCTTGTTGTAGCGCAATTTCGGGGAGCGCACGCTTATAGCATGCTGGTCGCCGCATTCTGTGGCGACGGAACTTTTGTCGAAAATAGGCCGAATCTCTGGTTGTCGCGTTGATGTGAACGTCCGTGATCGCAAGATGCGAGCACCAGCACTCGGAATGAGTGCGCTCCCCAGAACCGCTATTGCGATTTGGTCATTGGAATATCCACATCAAGCCGTCCTTCGGATCAATCGAAGATAAAGTTCTTCCAGCCGCTGCGCTTGCTGATGGAGATCGAATTTCTTTCGAACTGCGTCGGCGCCGCCGCGCGCGATCCGCGAGAGTAAATCGGGATCTTTTGCTGCTTTGAGCAACGCTCGCGCTAATGCTTCCTCATCGCGTTCAGGGACAAGCATACCGCTGACGCCGTTCTCGATCGCTTCGGGAATGCCGCCATGATCGGTAGCAAACACTGGCAGTCCAGTGGCCATTGCTTCAAGCATCGAATTTGGAATGCCTTCTTGATTGCCGTCGCGACCGGTCTGGCTGGGATGCAGGAAAATGTGCGAGCGATAATAGATCTCACGCAATTGTTCCTGCGAAACGAATCCCGCAAATGAGACCCGGTCAGCAACACCTAATTCTCGGGCAAATTTCCGGAGTTCGGGAAGTAAAGGTCCTTCACCGGCAATGGTTAGCGTGGCATTTGGGTGTTGCTTCGAAAAAGTTGAGAAAGCGCGAAGACTTACCGGCAGACCTTTTTTTTCGATTAATCGGCCCGCCTGCACGAGTCGCCATTCGCGATTTTTCGGGACGGCACGTTCGCGAAATGGGAATTCCTCCAGTGGAATTCCGGTGCGCTGGATCTCGATTTTTTCCGGATCGCAGCCGAGATCGACGAGCGCGCGCCGCAACGATCCTGACCTAACGAGAACCAGCGTGACTGCGTCCAGCATTTGCAAAGTCGGTTTTCGGTAGGCCGCCTTATCCATGTCAACCATGACATCGGCACCGTGGAAGGAAACAATCGAAGGGTTATTCCATGCCCGGATCAGCGGCAGAAGATGCACGGCGATGTGGCCAAAATAAATGTGCAAAAGACGTGCGCGCGTTTGAGTTAAAACCCTGAGCAACTCGGCGAGCTCCGCATCGGAAATCTGCCACGGCTGATCGCGCAATTGTCGAAACCAAAACCGCCGAAGGATGTGCGCTGTCGGTTTGGGAATGATGTGGACGTCCTCGAACGGATAGCGGTCTGCATTCTCGCGTTTTTGTGCGATCACCACCGGAGCGCATCGTTTCAGGCCGGTGATTTGCCGGTAGATATGCAGCATCTCCGGTTTGAGAAACGTCGCGCAATAACAAGCGATAACCGGGCGTGACTCGAGTGCTGTGCTCAAGGCCGAAGGTTAAACGTTTAGCGTTGAAGCGTCCAACCGCGCCTGTAGCGGCGCTCGCCGAGCGCCGCCCTCGAAATTCGACGGTCAGAGACCGCCGGTACCAGCACCATCACCGCGCTTGATGAGCGATTGGCTTAGATCGAAAACTGCTCGCGCACTTCGAGCGGCACGCGCACCGGTCGGCCGGTTTGCGCATTGATCGGACACCAGAGCGTCCTGGCCTTGGACAACAACTGGTTATCGCTGCTCCGCAGAATTTCCGTGAACCGTTCGAATATAAGTCGGGTCGCTTTGCCGACCCATGTGCGCAGCAGGACCTCATCGCCCAGGCAGGCCGGCGCTTTGTAATCGATCTCGTGCCGCAACACTACCCATCCGATGCTCTCTTGTGCTTCGCTGCTGGCGATCGCCTGCCAATGCGCGGTCGCAACCTCCTGAACCCAGCGTAGGTAAACGGTGTTGTTAACATGATTCTGCCCGTCAATGTCGTCAGTCATGACTGACACACTTATTTCAAACGGGGTAGAGGACATTGGAACGAAATTAGAGATTCTTCGCTTCGCTCAGAATGACAAGTCAGACGAATTGTAGCGCGGGCGCTCCGCCTGCCTGGCTGGCAGTCGATCTGGTTGCGCTAAAAACGCGAGAGGACGGGTTCAGAAAATGTTAAATCGTCGCATTAATTCCTGGCGTGCTTCCATCGCCTGTGTTGGATTCATGCGGCTCAGCACTTTTTCGCGACGCTCACGGTCCATTGCTGCCAGCTCGCGCACAAGCTGGTTGCGCGCCCTCCATTTTGCGTATTTACCGGCCCCAATGCCGAGTGCAAGCAGCACGGAAATAATCCAAACGGTGATGTCAGTACTGGTGACGAGAAGCATAAGCGCCAAAAGCGTTTGTGAAACGTTCCCCCTTCATAACAAAGTTCAAGCAACAGACAGCGGGGGAGTGTTTTGCCCGTATGTCACGGGTTTCGCGATACATTTTGGAAAGCTTTCGGCGCGGACGCCGAAAAGGCGAGGGCGAGGGCCCGCGCTTTCCAGCATTTCATCGTCAACCCGTAAGTTGACGTTCGTGACACGGGGCGGACATTTTCGCCATGCCTGCCCGCGGCGTAAGCTTCTTGATTGTGTGCACGGGTGTTTGTTTCGCTGGTGCCCAGTTGAGTCGATCTCAGGAGGCGACCTCGGCGAATCTTCCGGATCAATTTCAGACCGGCGAGATGATTCAAGTTCAGAAGCCCAAAAAGAAGAAAGGCGAAGCGAACTCGCAAACTGTCGCAACCGCGGCGAAGCAAGATGCTGCTCCTGTACCCGAGCAGCCGCCCGCTGCAGCAGAAGTGCCAGCACAGATCGCCCCGCGGGAAGAGAAAAAGATCGAGTCCAACCGGAACACCGCCTCAATCCCACCGAATCAGACACCGGCGACTCCGACCGAAGAAGCCTCTTCTGCGGAACAACCGGCAGTCGTCGCTGTGCCTCACCAAAGAAAAACTCGACCAAGAAAACGGCCGCGACCTGCTGTTGTTGTGGAGCCGGAGGCGCCCAGCATTTCGGCGCCCGTTCCGATATCGCTTTCGGTCGCACAATCCATGGCAACCACTGCACCGTTACCTGAGTACACGTACGAAATGAAACGCCGCAATCTCAACGGCAGCGGCATTTGTGTTGTCACTGTTGACAGGGCGACTGGAACAGTGACTGACGCAACGATGTCCCAAAGCACCGGCAGTCCGCTACTCGACAAACTCACTATCCAAACTTTCAAAAGCTGGCGATTTAAACCCGGTTCCGTTTCCCAGGTTCGGATACCGATCAGCTACGAATGACATGACTTTGGGACAAGGCGAATCTGTACGGGTTTATTACGCGTCCCATTCGTCGACGATTTCACCATCGATCTCGTAATCAACAATCGTCGACTTGTTAGTGTGCAGTCTGATGGTCGCCTCTAACGCGCCTTTCACGAGTTCTTGAATGGCAGCGGTGTTATTGAGGTAGCGATAAGCATCACCGGTAAAACAAACAATCACCTTCCGGCCATCTCGCCGTAAGCCGCGATAGTACATGTAAAGAGGCTGTGCACCGTCGCGTTGCGACGTCGAACTTATGGTATCAGGAAAAAAAGGCGCCGAAAAATCTTTGTTCGGGCACTGCGACGACAATGTGAGCAACCCCCACACCACGCCTTCCAGCGTTTTGAAGTCGCCCGGAATAGTTGTTTCGAGAAGGAAATCTCTACCACTCTTGGCGAAACGTTGAGAGTGCGGCAAAACAACCTTCGTATCGGCCAGTGCTGTAGCGACTGGACAGATGACAAGCAATATCGCCGCGGCTATGCGAGTGTTCATAGCCCTAACGATCGGCCTAACCAATTGCTTATCAAATTTTTCGCAACGACTATAACGCCGGTGTGGGACCAATTGTCATTTGTTATGCTGGCGAATTGTTCTGTGGCCGACCATTTCGCCGGACATGGTTCGGCGATCGATGCGCGTGAGATTTTTTTCCATTGCCGGGGTGAGCAATGAAATGTGCGGGATTTCGCAGAGGTATTCGGCGATGAACCAGGTCGGTTTTTCCGTGGCCATCCAGTTACGTTCATCAAATCGCGCCAGGTTTACCGGACGCGAGTACCGCCGCAGAGTGCGTTCGCCGCGCAGGTTGAAGTAGATATTGAAATAACTCATGGCCAACTCTCGCAGGCTGCGATACACAGGCTCACGATAACGGCAGCCCGTAAAATTCGATTTCGCGACCGCACCCCAATGTCCGCGCACCTTGAAAATCGCGACGACGTGGTCGGTGTCCTGCTCCGCTTCCAAATCGAAGATCAATGGCGGAAAACCGATTATGCGCAGCGCGGCTGCGGCAAAAATTCCGCCTTCGAGACATGACGCGACGCGATCATCCAGGACTTTCTTCGGTGAACGCGCCGTGTAGTTAAGGTTGTAAGGCAGGTCGTCGAGAAACTTCTGGATACCGTCTGGCGTTTTTAGTGAGCGAAGCTTTCGCAATTCTGATGGTGTGAACCCGAACCGATCTGTGTCTGCCACGAGAAGAACTCCAATACTCACCCGAAGGCTTAAGAGAAAGTCCAAAATCAAGTAAACCGCGAGCGCGCATAAGAATCACGGGAAACGTGAAAGCGATGCGAGGACGCATCGCGCTCCCAAAGCCTACGCAAAATAGAACCATGCCCAACCATTTCGCATGATAGTGCTTTGGGAGTGCGCACGCGTCGTCGCGTCGCTTTGTTCGATGTGCCATTTTGTAGCTCGCACTTCAAGCCTTCCCGTCATCTGGCACTGTAAACGTGAGCTTTCCTCAGCGCATTGTATCCAGGTAAGGCGCCCCGAGCACGATCCGCTGAGAACAGCGAACGCTACAGCGCTCACGCAAATGTGTCGCCTTTCACTGAGCTCCGCTCGATTACCTGGGAGCAGCCGCCGGCGCGAAATTGATGATGTTGAGATTGAGCGGGAATTGGCGCCGGCGCGGTTCGGGTTTAGCGATCCGCCCTTTGCCCCAATCGCCTGCCAGAGCGGGAGCGGCCTCGAATCCCGCGATGTCTATTTGTCCGGAAAAATCAAAGGCGTCGATCAGGTAAGGAATTCCGTTGGCAGCCATGGGTGACGGGCGGTTCATAATATGGAAGTGCAGATGCGGCGCAGAGGTGTTCCCTGTGTTTCCGAGTTTTCCTAAAACCGCGCCCTTCTTAACCGAATCGCCGGGGCGGACCGTAACGGAATCTTTCTGCAGGTGTGCATAGAAAGCGAAACGCCCACCGCCGAGGTCGAGCACGACATGATTACCGTCCACGGTTTCGATGGTAATCGAACTCGGTTCCGGCAAACGGCCCGGAATCTGGTCGTCGAGATCATTCAACACACTAACGACCTTGGCATCGGCTACCGCCAAGACGTCCGCGCCGTAGTCGCTGTAATTATGGACGTCGCCCTCGTCGCCGTGGACTAGACGCCCCTGTTCGTCCAGGCGCATCCAATCAATGGCAAACCGTTGCGAGTCGTACAGCGCGCCGTTAACGCTTTGCACGGACCCACGATGGGTAATATCCGGATTGCAGCAGCCGTTGGCCGCCACCCAGCCTGCGCCCGCCAGCGGCGGACCGATGATCAATGGCTTGGCGTCCGCGATTTTTATTGGAGCGACTACGTAATTCAGAGGTGCTGGCTTCGCGGGCCCGGGATTAGGCGCGCCAATCAGGTGCAGATGGTGTTCGAGCAGCTTGGGAACCTCCGTTGCATTCTTGAAGGTCAGTTCAACATAAAAAAGGCGACCTCCGTTAGGCTCAATCGTTGCGTCGGTAGCGGGTTGCGGCGCGAGTGTTCGGAGGCGCTTTACAAGGTCGGCATCGGAAAAACTGGTGATGACCTGAGATGCGCTTGGGCCCGCCAACACCTCGATCTTCTGGAGCGTAGCCTGGACCGACTTGGTATTGGTAAGCTGCAATTCGTAAACAACGTGATAGGCACCGTCGGTGCCAAGGATTGGGTGAGCCTCCGACGAAAGCGTTGACGCAATCACGGGCGTGAAAACATCGCCGGAAGCACCGGCCTGCGCAGAAGCAGAGTTAAGCGCAATTAGTGCGACGGCGCAGAAGGATGCGAAACGAAGGTTGTGCATTTTGTTTTGCCAAATTCTAACGGGACTAACAAATGACGAAAGGTCCAAGTTAGACCAGGTAATCTGGGCACGCGCGTTTTGCGTGCACCCTTTCGGATCATCCAAGACGGAATAATTCTAGGCCAGACGCTTCGCCTGCCAAATGCCGCGACGGCAACCGGAGCGGTTGCCCTACAATTCTGGCGGATGCTCGCGCCCTCATTGGCGACGGTTTCTTTGCGCTACAATCCGACCGGGTGCCTCGCGTCAAACCCATGCGGCGGGCGGTAAACTGGATACCAACGAGGCGCCCACTTGCCTGTGTAATGATCAAATGGTGTGGTGTCGAGCCGCAGCCCGGCGATCACTGCGAATGTGTGACCTTCGCGCGCGTAGATGGTGATCCATTTGCCGGCGCCGCGTTCGCCATAGCTGCGAAACTCGGTTGAGCTCATCGGTGTGCTGATCAACCCTGCCGCGGCAAGTACATAAGAGATCGTGCCTGAACAATCGTAACCGTGGTCATCGAATGACTTGTGGCCCCCGCCGTACCGATACGGTTTTGATCGAAGTTGATTGGCCGCCCAGATCGCGCGTTTTACTTGAAGCGGCGCATTCTTCGGTGCGGCCGCTTTCCCGAATTTAAGGCGCGCATTTTTTGCGGATATAGTGGGTCCGGAACTTGGAAAAAGATCCGCCCATGCGGATGGAAGGATCAATCCTGAGATGACGACAACTAGCAGAATTTGACGATTGACCGGATAGATAAATCCCTCCGGGTCCGTCTTCTACAGAAAGAGAGCGGCGGATGAAAAGAAAAATTTTATGAACTTAGGTGGATTGATTTGTGCCAAGACGATGACGAACGAATCGCCAAAAGCGAGAATATTTGGGCATCGAAGCGGCGTTTCCTACGCGTTGAAGACAACGTGTTCCCCAACCTAATCTTGTGATAAACTGCCAGCATGCTCCGCGCGATCGCGTTGCCGGTGACGTTTCTTGCCAGCGCGATGATCGCATTAGCTGCGGATGAGGCGAGCAACTCTGCTGAGCCCGGCGAGTTCGACATCGAGCCGCCAATATTGAAGCAAAACCTTTCTGACGAACTGGCCGAGGCGGCAACGCCCGACGGCGACATTGCCCGGTGCGAAAAAAAACTGGAGCGTGCGAAACGAAATGCTGCGGGGGCGGAGCGCCTATGGAAAATCGGCGTACTTGCGAAGGTCGAAGTGGAGCAGCGCGCGTTGAAGGCGATCAAATGCGAAGCTGAACTGGCAAGCGCTCGAGTTGCCCAAGCCAAAGGAACAGTCGTCGAGCAGGAATCGCGGGTGGCCTCTGGTGAAGCTACGAAGCAAGAATTGGAAGTTGCGAAACAAGCGCTAACGCAATTGATCGAAGCCGAGCAAAAAGCAGTAGCGAAACGGGAGGGCGCCGAGCTTGAATTTGCCGAAGCGAATCTGCGTCGTCAGCAAAGACTGCTGAAGCTCGGCAGTGCGCACAAATCCGACGTAACCAGCGCCGAAGAAAAACTCGCTGAGCTCAAGGCGCCGAAGAATTAGCTCACACAAAGTCCACACGGTCACGAAGAGAATCGCTGACAATAACTTTGTGACCTTTGTGAGACAATTGCCGCTGGCGATCAGTATCCAGCTGCCATTCCGTCTTTGCGTGATTCGCTGGCGCCAACGTAGACGCGCTGGCCATTATGCATCTCAACTTTGATGGCCTGATAGCCACCGTAGCCACCAACATCGAAACGCACATCGTGACCTTTCTTGCGTAACTCACGCACGCTCTCGTAGGGAATACCGCTTTCCACTTCAACATATCCACCTGAAGCGTTCATCTTTTCGCCGGTAGGTTCGTTATCGCCTTCATGCTGCCAGCGGGAGGCGTCTCCGGCTTCCTGGACGTTCAAACCGAAATCAATCTGGTTTGTTAGCACCTGAACATGACCCTGCGGCTGCATCCCACCGCCCATAACACCAAAAGCTTCCCACGGTTTGCCGTCTTTCATCACAAATCCGGGAATAATGGTGTGAAATGGGCGTTTGCCCGGCGCGTAAACATTCGCGTGCTGCGGATCCATCGAGAAAAGCTCGCCGCGATCTTGAAACATGAATCCAAGACCTGGCACGACAATCCCGCTGCCCATCCCGCGATAGTTGCTCTGGATGAGCGACACCATGTTGCCTTCATCATCGGCAGTGCACAGGTAAATCGTGTCGCCTTGATTGAGCACCGGATTGCCAGGCTCGACTTGTTTGGCGGCGTGATTCGGATCGATCAATTTTCGGCGCTGCGCCGCGTAGTCTTTTGAAAGCAACCCGGCGAGCGGAATCTTTGCGAATGCAGGATCGGCATAGAACTTCGCGCGATCGGCCCAGGCGATCTTCTTTGCTTCGATCATCGTGTGCAGCGTCTCGGGTGAATTGCGTCCCATTGCGCGCAGATCGAATCCTTCGAGAATGTTCAAAATCTGCAGCGCGGAAATACCTTGACCGTTTGGTGGAAGCTCGAACACATCGTAGCCGCGATAATTCACCGAGACTGGGTCGACCCACGTAGAAGTATGCTTCTCGAAATCGGCTTTCCGCAGGAATCCACCGTTGCCCTGCATAAAGGCATCGATCTTGTCAGCGATCTCACCTTTGTAGAAAGCGTCGCGCCCTTTCTCGCCGATCAATCGCAGCGTTCTCGCCAAATTCGGGTTTTTGAAGATGTCGCCTTTACCGGGTGTGCGTCCTTTGCCATCGAGCGTGTAGGTTGCGAGGAACGCCCCCGGCAGACCTTTGTAGAGGCGCGGACCTAACGACCAGTAATACGCGATCAAATCGGTGACCGGAAAACCTTCCTCAGCATAGCGAATCGCCGGAGCGAGATCGTCGCCCAACTTAAGTTTGCCGAATTTCTTGTGCAGCTCAGCCCATCCATCAACGCATCCAGGAACACTGATCGGCAGCATGCCTCGCGGCGGAATAGTTTCGGTATGCAGCTTCGCCAGTTCTGATTTCATCGCGTCGTAGCTCAGACCCAGCGGCGAACGACCGCTCCCGTTGATTCCGTAAAGTTTATTTTCTTTCGCGCTGTAAACGATCGCGAACAGATCGCCGCCAATTCCATTCGAGACCGGCTCCATCAGACCGAGCGTCGCATTCACGGCGATCGCCGCGTCTACTGCGCTGCCGCCACGTTTTAAAATCTCGACCCCAACCTCGGTGGCTGCCGGCACGCTCGTACAAACCATTCCATGCGTTGCGAAAACTTCCGATCGCGTAGCGAAATTCTTACCGGTAATGCGATCGATCTGTGCATGCGTTTGCGGAATGCCAGCGAGCAATGCGAACCAGGCAAGACAAAGGCGATTTTTCATCGTCACATGATCTCATGTCATTTTAGATCGACAATTTCATTCCACGTCCATCATAGGGATACATCAAGCTGTCTACGTCAGGTCGAGCGAAGTCGAGACATCCCGTCGTGAAAGCTTACACACGTTCTTCGGGAATGAAGGCCTGGCCTCGCTCCGAAATTTCGGGGCTGCGTTGCAGCCTCGACTTCGCTCGACATGACAGAGTTGATATGCGGACTTGAATTTTGGGACGGCCGCTATATTGGATTGGCGCTGTAATGAAAATTTCCGCCGATGACCAGCGAGCGATCGGGATCATCTTGTTCTGCATTGGCGTTCTTTCCTTCCTGATAGGCCTCGCCGGTGCAGTGAAAGAAAATTACCATTATCGCGGGGAGATTTCCTCTACGGGCTTTACCATCGCCGTCATCCTCGCAGTGATCGGCCTGGTAATGTTTCTGGTCTCGCTGAGGAAGAGACGAGGCTAATGCCGTGAGGCAGACAATCCTTGTCTGCCATTTTCAGCGTTCAGACCGCGACTTTGTGCTACGGCAAAATACTCCCAGGCAGGATTGCCTGCGTCACAACGCGACCCGGCGGCGACCCTTTTGAGATCGCCGCCTTTTTCCCTTGTCGCTCTGAACGAGCGGAAATTAGTCCTGCAATGCGTCGTGCAGTTCCTTTTTGGCGTTCAGCATGTCCTGATGCGCTTTTTGGATCGCATCGAGTTTCTTTTGCTGATCGGCGTTCAGCAGCGGCCGAATTTGCGACATCGTGCTGTTCATCACGGTGTGCATCTTCTGCATCGCCTCCTGATGGATGGCGGCGATTTGCGGTTTGGCCGCATCAAGGATCGGTTGAACCTTCGTCTGCTGGTCAGCTGTCAGGTCCAGTTTCTCAGTGAGTCCCCGAAGGCCGAACGCGTGGCCATGCCAATGTCCAGGACCGCCGGGTCCCGGTTGTGCCTGCACAACGACAAAGCCCCCAATCGCGATCGCACCGGCGGCTGCAAGTGCTAATATGTTTCTTTTCATAGTTGGTTTCATTGTTTCTGCAAAGCGCTCTTCGCGCCTTTGAAATAGATGACCGAGCGCGGAGCAGAGCGGTTACAAAATTTTTTTCAACATGTGGGAGGGCTTGGTTCTGCGATTATCACGACCCTCAAGACTCCTCTTATATTGAGACCGGCAGGTCCTTGGCACAACCACCTCTACACTAGAAGTTGTAACCAAAGCGCAGCCGAGCCGGTCATGATTAATGGTGTGGATGCGCTCTCCATCACATGGATGAATCTGACGCAAGCGCGCTGGTTAAGGCTGCGCTTCAAAATGACGATGAGGCAGCTCGCGTGCTGGTGCGACGGCTTTATCCGCTCGTTGCCAAGATCGTCCGTGCACATCGGCCGCGTAGAACGCCGGAGGAAGATCTCTGCCAAATGATTTTCATTAAAGTATTTCAAAAACTGTCGCAGTTTTCGGGCAACGTGCCGCTGGAGCACTGGGTGTCGCGCGTTGCGGTCAACACTTGTCTCAATCAAATCGAATCGGAAAAAGTTCGGCCGGAACTGCGTCATGCTGATCTCAGTGTCGAAGAGCAAGCAGTAGTGGAAAATCTGGCAAGCTCCAGCGATGAGCTGGCGCCCGACCAGCGGTTCGCTTCGCGCCAACTGGTGGAGCATCTTCTGGCTGCGTTGAAGCCTGTCGAACGGCTGGCGGTCGATTTGCTATACTTGCAGGAACGTAGCGTAGAAGAAGTTCGAAAAATCACTGGCTGGAGCGCGGCACTCGTTAAAGTACGAGCATTTCGAGCCAGGCAGAAAATGAAACAACAGCTCGCGAAAATTTCGGAAAAAGAAAAGCGATGAAGAACGAACACCTCGATCGGCTATTGCGATCTGCCGCTCAGGCGGAGGAAGGCGTTCCGGCGCCGATGCCGTTTGGTTTTGATACTCGCGTGGTTGCGCTGTGGCGCGCTGGTACGTCAAAGGCGAACGGGGTGGTCCAGTTGCTTCGCGGCGTGGCCGTGTTGTCGATCGCCGTAATTGTCATATCAACCATCGCGGCCATTCGTGAAGCAAATCAGAGTCGCGAGATCCGCGAATCGTTCGCGAATGAATTCGCCATTGCGGATTCAGCGATTCAGGATGAGTTCTGAAATGAATCGGGCGTTGCAATGGAAACTCATCGCCGGTTTCCTCCTGGTGTTTATCGCGGGTGGAATCACCGGCGCGTTCGTTGGGGGATCCTACGCGCGGTACCATTTTTTTGAACTGCACCATCCCGAGCGGATCGGCGGACGAATGAAAGAAAGACTGCGTGCCGAACTCAATTTAACCCCTGAACAACTCGCCAGGGTCTCTCCGATCATCGATAAAACAACTGCTCAACTCCGGGATATTCGGAGAGATACGGGGAGACGGGTTCACGACATCATAACCGATGCGCATCAGCAGATGGCTGTCCAGCTCACTGACGAACAGCGCCAAAAGCTGGCGCAAATCGAAGAGCGACATCGGCGATGGCGACATCGTCGTTTTCACGATCATTCGGACCAAATGCCGTCGGCTACACCTTAGAAGCAATGCAGGGCGAAGTTCCGCGATGCCTAGCAAGTCTTCCACGGTGCGGTTCGCAGATTGGCCCTGTTAAGCCACGTCAGATGCGCACGCCCTTTTCAAAAGAAATCCGTTCTCGTTCAACGTCTGCACCACGACTGAGAAACAGATCGCGGATCTCCGGCGTGTAATACCCGCCGTTGTAGGAGGGATTGAGCCCAAAAAATATTTTTCCACCCGGCGCCAGGTGATGCTGTAAGTCGCGCAGGAAGAAATCCCATTCCGCCGTTCCCCAGCGTTTTTTTGCCGGATGATAAAGATAAAAGTTGGCAGAGAATGCCGTGATCCAATCGAATTGTTGACCGAGGTCGGGCAGCGGCTCGAAAGCGTCGATCTTGTAAATAACGCGCTCCACACCGAACAAGTTCAGTAGTTCGCCGAATAACGGAACGCGATCGACGTCGAGACCCAGGACGGAGTGGCCAAGGTTCTTCAGGATGAATAAGAAAAACCCACCTCCGCATCCGAGGTCGAGAACACGTTTGGGTTCCGAGCGATGGAGATTTAAATCCTGTACACGTTCACGATTCAATTTTAACCAGGGCTCGATGTCTGCGTACTTGGCGTACCCCGCAGTGGAATTTGCATATCGCTGCTGGATTTCCCGTGCACGGTCCAAGTCGATCTGCGCAAGCATCGGCTTAAGGGGCACCCGGAAAATCGAACGTTGTGCTCTGCGCCAGCCGCGCCGGTAGGTCAATGGCTGAGTGAACTTTAGAATCTTTCGGGAAAGTTTCATTCGTGATGCAGGCAATCCTGCCTGCGGGCAATCGGGACGCAAGTCTATGCCAGAATTCCCAGAGGCAGGAAGCAGCGAATCGGAACGTGAAAGCGCCAGGGCACTGCCGCACTCCACAATGTAGCCGCCGTCCGCGACCCCGAACTACGACGCTTGCGTTTTGGAGTGCGGCACTGCTGCGCCGCTTTAAATGGCTTGAATGATTTCGCGCAGAAGCTGCGGACCGCGGTAAACCAACCCGGTGTAAAGCTGAATCAGCTGTGCGCCCGCCTGAAATTTCTCTCGCGCCGATTCTGCGTCAAAAATTCCCCCGGAAGCGATCACTGGAATTGCAGATCGGGCAGCAACTTCACGGACCAATGCGGTTGATTTGTGTCGGAGTGGCGCTCCACTCAATCCGCCTGCTTGATCCAGTTGAGGCGGAATCGAGGAGTGATCCAGGGTGGTGTTCGTAGCAATAATTCCCGACACACCGTTCTCTTCACAGACGGCGAGAACGGCTTTTAGCTCAGCGCCCGACAAGTCCGGTGAAATCTTCACGATGAGCGGTTTTGGAGCTGTTCCTGCTTCCCTGCTGATCACGGACAGTAACTCCGAAAGTTTTTGTGGCTCCTGCATCTCGCGCAAACCGGGTGTGTTTGGCGAGCTGACATTCAAGGTGACGTAATCGGCAAAACTACGCAGGAGACGAAAGGAATAGAGGTAATCGTCCGTCGCTTGTTCGAGTGGCGTTGCTCTCGACTTGCCAATATTGATCCCGACTGGAATAGCTGGCCAATGTTCGCTTTTGCGCAGCGCTGCCAACCGATTCGCAATCGCGTCTGCGCCGTCATTGTTAAAACCAAGTCGATTGATCAGCGCTTGTTGATCCGGCAACCTGAAGATGCGCGGCTTGGGGTTTCCAGATTGCGCTTTTGCAGTCACGGTTCCAATCTCAATAAAACCGAAGCCGAGCGCTGCCCAGGCAGGCAGAGCAACACCGTTTTTGTCCAGTCCAGCGGCAAGCCCAATGGGGTTAGGGAAATTGAGACCAAAGAGCGTTTTTGGTTTCGACGAGGGCTGAAAACGCCTGAGCGCACGCAACGCGACGTCGAAATTGGACACACCGCCGAGCAATCCAATTGTGAGATGATGCGCGGTCTCAGCATCCAAACAAAACAGCAGCGGCCTAACGAATGTTTCGTAAAGCTTCTTCATCGCAGCAATGTCATTCTGAGCGAAGCGAAGAATCTCTGGTCATTCGTTTGCGAATGCCGGCAAGAAAACCGAGATGTTTCGCTTCGCTCAACATGACAGTGCTGTTGTGGATTCAATCGCAGCGTCATTTTCCGATGCAAAACTGGCTAAACACTGAATCGAGAATTTGTTCCACATCCACGACACCAATGACTTCACCGACGGCGCGCAGAGCTTGATCAAGATCGACCGCAACGTACTCGCCGGATAATCCATCGCCGAGAGCGGTACGGGCGCGATCGCACGATTCCAATGCGCGCCGAAGGCAATCGCGATGCCGAGTATTAATTGCGATCGTGCTCTCCGGTCTCAAATTTTGCTGGCGAATGCGTGCCAGAATTTCGTTTTTCAGTCTTGGCAGTCCGTCTCCAGTCGTGCACGAGATTCGTAATGCCAGGGAATCCTTCCAGTCGTCGTCCTCCGGCAAATCGCTTTTATTCAGGACAACAATTTCATTCGCGTCGCCCGTCGCTCCGTTGAAATCCGAGCCCTTTCGCGAGTTGAAATGCGCAGGCTTGGGCGCATTGCGATCCGCGATGTGCAGACGTAAATCAGCCAGTTGTAATGATTTTTCTGTGCGAGCGATTCCTTCAAGCTCCAATTCGCTTTGCGAAGCGCGCAATCCCGCAGTATCGAGCAAGCGGATCGGCACACCTTCAAGATTGACCGTTTCTTCGATCGTATCTCGCGTGGTGCCATGCGTGTCGCTGACAATCACGCGATCGTAACCAAGCAAACGATTGAGCAAACTGGATTTGCCGGCATTGGTCGCGCCATAAATCACCACGCGCACCCCCTCGCGCAGCACACGACCCTGATCAGCGGTCGCCAGCAACATGGTGATTTGATCGCGAACAGAGTCGAGCCGGGCGCAAAGCGCTTGGTCTTCATCGGGCTCAATGCCTTCCTCCGGAAAATCAATTGATGCGTTGATGTGCGCAATCAGGGCGATCAAGTCATCGCGGATTTTTCTGATTTGATCGCCGAGTCGGCCTTCCAATTGCTCGGTGGCCGAACGCAGCGCCAGATCAGTTCGTGCGCGGATCAAATCGATCACCGCCTCGGCCTGAGTGAGATCCATTTTGCCGTTTAGAAATGCGCGCTCCGTGAATTCACCGGGACGCGCTGCTCTGGCCCCTGCGCGCAAGCATGCTTCGAGAACTTTTGCGGAAACGAGCGTGCCGCCGTGACAACTCATCTCCACCAAGTCTTCACCGGTGTAACTAGCCGGTGCGCGATGCACTGAAAGCACGACTTGATCGACCAGCTGATTCTTCGCACTGAAAATCTCACCCAAATGTTGAAGGTGTGACGCGAATCGCGACGGGAGTTCTTTCCCCCGAAAAATTTTGTCAGCTATTTCGATCGCTTTCGCGCCGGAAATTCGGACAAGTGCAATCGCTCCTTCACCGGGCGGCGTCGAGATAGCGGCGATGGTGTCACAAATCGTCATGAGTTTGGATCCAAATTGTAGGGCAACCGCTCCGGATGCCAAATGCTGCGAGGCCAAAGTCGAAAAGCGCCGGAGCCCCGGCGCACTCCAAAAGGTGGCCGCGAAATTCCAGACTCAATATGTGCGCTTGGGTTTTCGAGTGCGGCGCTGCGGCGCCGCTTTTGAGGTGGAAATGCTGAGCCTATCGCGCCCGGATCACTTCTGTCAGCGCGGCGATCAGTTTCTTGTTTTCTTCCATCGTGCCTACCGAAATGCGAACCCATTCAGGCAAACCATAGCCTTTAAGCGGGCGCACGATGATCTTCCGTTGCAGCAGCTTCTGGAAGACCGCGCAGCCATCGCCGACATTTACCATCAGGAAATTTGCAGCGGCTGGCACGAATGGAATCTGTATTTCGGCAAATTGCTCCTGCAAGTAAGCGCGACCTTCATCTATCACCCTCTTGGTTTCGCAGAGGTGCGCTTGATCATCGAGCGCAGCAATCGCGCCCGCCTGTGCAATGCTGTTTACATTGAATGGCTGTCGGGTTTTGTGGAGCACCTCGATGATTTCCGGCGGCGCAACGCCATACCCGATCCGGAGCCCGGCAAGCCCGTGAATTTTCGAGAAGGTACGGAGCACAACGACATTTCGCCCTTCGCGAACGAATCGGAGTGTGTCGGGTGGATCATCGATGAATTCGAAATAGGCCTCATCGAAGACGACAATGATGTTGTCCGGGACTCGCGACATGAAACGCTCGATCGCGCTCTGAGAAATCAACGTACCGGTGGGATTGTTTGGGTTTGGAATGAAAATGACTCGGGTTTTTGAGGTGACCGAGTCCAGTGTTGCATCGAGGTCTTGCTGATAACCAGGACTCGGGATTTCGATGGTGCGAACCCCGAAAGCCGTCGCGAGTAGTTTGTACACAATAAAGGCGTACTGACAGGTGATTACGTCATCGCCGGGATTCAGAAATGCGTGTCCGAGGAATTCAATGACTTCGTTTGATCCATTGCCAAGGATTACGTTCTCTGGTGTTATGCTCAGTTTAACAGCGAGTGCGTTTCGCAAATAAAACCCGCTCCCGTCAGGGTAAAGATGCGCATCCTTCAAGGCGTCGCGCATCGCCTGGATGGCTTTGGGAGAAGGACCGAGCGGATTTTCATTCGACGCCAGCTTAACGATCGTACTCGGATCCACGCCTAATTCGCGCGCTGTTTCCTCGATCGGTTTCCCTGGTTCGTAGACGGCGAGATCACGCAACCGGGAATTGGCCACCTCCCACACTGACGTCATGTGCGAGAGATTAGATGCGAGTGCGGTAAATTTGCAATGCGCGGCAATAAACCAGCCTGGATCGAGACGGTTAGCTTTTACCGGGATTTCGCGGACAGCCCGTTACTCGAACGTGCCGGACGGGTTTCAGCTTGTTTCCGCAATCGTCGAAACTGGTCCTCCAGTTTCTTGAGATCTTCATCAGAGAGGTTTTCCAAATCAACAAGTTGATTGCGAGCGCCTTCCACGGCACGAATTAACTCGTCCAACTTGAGGTGCACGGCTTTGGCGTCACGGTTCTGGGTGTTCTGAATCATAAACACCATCAGAAACGTGATCACCGTGGTGGCGGTGTTGATGATCAATTGCCACGTATCGGAGAAATGAAAAGTCGGCCCGGTGACAAGCCAAACCACAATTACCAGAACAGCGCCGCAAAAGGCCCATGCGCTGCCGAGCAAAATGGATGAACGGTTCGCAAAACACCGGAATGCATCGCTAATGGCGCAAAAGACATCACGTTCCTGGCCGTTCTTCTTTTTTCCCGCTGCCCGAGTATTGTTCGCCATGTCACTTATCCTTCGCGCGTGAGAGCCAATTTGCGCGCACCATTATCTGCGGTGGGAGCCGCCAGGCACAAAGCGGATTGATTTCGTCACCGTTTTAGGGAAGACTTGCCCCCGACTTCATGCAGCAAGTTTCCGGGTTCTCACGTCTGCAAACTGTTCCGACTGCGCCGCCCTCTGCCGCAGGGCGGAAGCTGTGGATCCTCGATTCATGGCGCGACTTGATCTTGTACGTTGGCACACCGCTCCTGCTGATACCCGCCTTCGCGCTTGCCCAGTCGAAGTGGAGTCCAGAGGATATTTATCTTTTTGTCGCTGCCTTCGGTGCCATGGGCCATCACCTGCCCGGAATGATACGGGCGTACGGTGATCGTGCTTTGTTCGACCGCTTCAAATGGCGGTTCATTTTCGCACCGCTGTTTCTGCTCGGAGTGTGCGTGGCCTTCTTCTGGTGGGACCTCAAAGGAATTCTCTTAGTGGTTTTCTTCTGGGGGGTTTGGCATGGGTTGATGCAGACCTACGGCTTTTGCCGCATCTACGACGCCAAGACCGGAACGTTCGATGCGCTTACCCGCCGGCTCGATTTCGCCATGTGCCTGATATGGTTCGCCACGGCGGTGGTGCTGTCGCCGTTCCGGTTAGGCGATACACTGGAGACTTTTTACATGTGTGGCGGGCCGTTTATTCCGCCTTCAGTTGTGCAGCTCGGCCAGAACGTCATTCTCAGCGCAGCCATTTTTGTATCGGTTTTGTTCGCTGCGCATTTTATTCGTACTTGGGTCGCGGGCCATCGACCAAATCCAGTAAAACTGGGTTTACTAGTCACCAGCATCGCGTTCTGGTGGTACTGCAATAATCTGGTCTCAAACATCCTCGTCGGGATCGCATTGTTCGAAGTGTTTCACGACGTGCAATACCTGTCGCTTGTCTGGATTTACAATCGCAACCGCGTCGAGAAAGACAGCAACATTGGCGGATTCATGCGGTTTGTGTTCCGAAGGAGCGGCTCGCTCGTTGGCCTTTATGTCGGCCTGGTCTTTGCCTACGGCTCAGTCTCCTTCATCAATTCGCATATTGGCATGGACACAGTTAAGCGCATCCTCACTGGCGTGGTGACTGCTTCCACGCTCCTGCATTTTTATTACGACGGATTTATCTGGAAAGTTCGGGAACGCTCGACGCGTCAATCGCTGGGGCTTGCCGGTGGCACCGCTGACGTGTCGCTTGGGGGTCTGCTTCCTGGTTGGGCGTGGCACGGCTTGAAGTGGGTGAGCGTATTCGTGGTGCCACTCGGCGCACTGTGGTTTTGGCAAACACATGTTTCCGTACCCGAAGCGCAACGCACGGCGTGGGTAGTCGCGGATGTGCCTGACGCTGCGAAACCGCATTTTGATTACGGCTCGGCATTGCAGAAGGAAGGCAAATTGGACGAAGCCGCCGAACAGTACAAAACCGCCATCCGTCTTAATCCCAAATACGCGGAAGCGCACATGAACCTTGGTGTTACATTAAGTGCGCAAGCCAAATTCGACGCCGCGGTCCCGCACATGGAAACCGCATTGCGGCTTCAACCGAACAGCGGTGATTTTCATTTGTTGTACGGGAATCTGCTGCAACGGATCGGACGCAACGATGACGCCGCTTCTCAGTTCGAAACCGGCACACGCCTGAAACCAAACTCAGCTGATGCACATTA
Source organism: Nitrospirota bacterium (assembly GCA_050257685.1). Classification (GTDB taxonomy): domain Bacteria; phylum Verrucomicrobiota; class Verrucomicrobiia; order Chthoniobacterales; family UBA10450; genus Udaeobacter. The sequence continues at coordinate 29,447 of JBLMXH010000067.1, read as the reverse complement.
CACCTATGCAGCTTTCCTTCTGGCACTGGGCAAAAACGACGAATACATCAGCGAGCTTCGGACGGTTCTTCGGCTTAAGCCGAATTACCCGTACGCTGAGCTTCGCCTCGCAGACGCACTTTTCGCCAATGGAAATCTCAAGGAGGCGGAAGGCCATTATCTGGCGGCTCTTCGAGCGGACCCGGAATTGACGGTGGCCTACAACAATCTGGGCAGAGTGTACCTGAATCAGGGTCAAATTTCCCAAGCCGTGGTGCAGTTCAGTGAAGCGCTGCGGCGCAATCCTGGATACAAGGAAGCCGAGGAGAACCTGCGCGTGGCGAAGGCGGCTGATGCTGAGATTTTCCCAGCCGCGAACCGGTGATCTTGAGCGACGGCGCGCTTCATCTCAATCTCGATGACGCGTGGCCGAACGAATCAGTCGGCCTTCCGACCGTGGATGGACGGAACTGGGGCCCGCAATTGCGTTTCTCCGCGCCTGCACGCGTGGTCGAACGATTTTATCGGGAGCGGGAGAGAGAACTGGCGGCGCCGTTCCTGCTCTACGGGTCTGGCGATTTCCACTATCTAACTGCACTCCGATTACGTTCCGTTGCGGAACCGATGGTTCTCGTCTCCTTCGATAACCACCCGGATTGGGATGTGCGACCTCCGAAATGGGCCTGCGGCGGATGGGTGAACCGTGCGTTAGAACTTCCAACGGTACGGCTGGCCAGTATTTGGGGCTGCGGCAATTTCGAATGTTGGTGGCCGCACCAGATTTTTGGGAATCGTCGCGCGGAACGCGCCGGAAGTCTTGAAGTGCATCCGTGGGCAGACGATCGGTCATTCAAGGATCGACAACGGAAGGGCGCGATTCTGCGGGAGAATTGGCGCGACCGTTTTGAAGAATTTGCAAACGGTCTCGTGGGCGAAAATGTCTACATCACAATTGACCTCGATTGCCTGCGCATTGAAGAGGCGGTGACAAACTGGGAAAGCGGTCGCTTCACGGTCGCCGATCTTGAGTGGGCCCTTGGAAAATTGCGCGAATCTTCTCGGATCATCGGTGGCGACATATGCGGCGCATATTCTCCACCGCAGTATGCGCGTTGGAAGCAAAGTTTCGCCGCTGAGTTCGACCGGCCGAAGCTCGCGCCACCAAACCCGGAGGAAACACGCGCGACTAATTTAGCCACTCTGGGAAAACTCTGGCCGTTATTAATCTGATCTTCCAGGCGAATCGCTTCGTTCCCGCGGAGGGAGACATCATATTAAAGGCCTTGTTCTTGCGATCTTCTTATTAACCCCTGGTTTAGCAGCGTCGCACTCTGGACCATAGGTTCCTGAACCGCTTCAACGGTTCTTCACAACCAGCCAAAGAAACCGCTGAAGCGGTTACAGCAAACTAGAGCCACTTAGCACCTCGCTGAAGCGAGGTGTTAATGAGAGTGCTGCCAAAAAATCCCAGCACAGTTCTCAGCTGAAGGAGACTAAAATGATCCCCGCGGTGATCAGGAGCGCGCCGATGGTGAGCCGGACGCTTAGTTTTTCCTTCAACACAACGGCGGCGAGGATCGTGATAAAGATCACGCTCAATCCTTGGAAAGGATAAAGATAACTCAGGTCGAACCGCTGCAGTAAGCCGAGCGTCAGGAAAAAGGAAATTGTCATAAGAACAACGCCAATGACAACCCGCCAAATAAAGTAGGAGTTGCGCATGCCGTGCGTGCCTGAGAATTCCATCGCTTTTTTTAGGATGAGCTGCGCTGCCACAAATGTGATTAGCGAGATGAGGACGAATAGGAAAGCGAGAAGAGTCACAGACGTTCCTCCATTTTTGCGATCGGCTGTGCCACCAAAGCCAAGCCGAAAATCACCAGCGCTATACCGCACCAACGCAATGTGGAAATGAGTTCGCCGAGGAAAAGCCAGCAGCCCAGCGGAACAAGAATATCGACTACGCGCGAGAGCGGATAAGCAAAGCTCAGCGGGATATAACGAAGTACGTACAGCCAAGTGATGAAGCTTGCGATGATGAGAAGAATCGCCCACCACACCAGTGGCGACGCCAGGCCATTGATTCCGCTCCAGGAAAACGCGTCGTCCGGCGCGGCAACCTCGGTTGCGCCGCGTTTCAATAGCAACTCGGAGGCGAATACACACACAACACTAAACCCGAGTTGCAGCCAGGGATTGCCGAAGCCAGATGGCCGATTTTGCATCCGCTTTTTTAGCGCGCGATCAAAGCGCCGCAACCGATTTTGAGCTGCCGTTGGTAGGGCGCGTCACGCGGCCTGCTGGCCGTAGCGAGTGCGCGCCGGAAATTCGGCGTGCAGAGGACTGCCCGCCCTACCGCGTCTTTCAAATATCAAAGCTGATCCGCATTTGGGAATCTGTGCAACACTGGATCGTGGTGCGTCGGACCGAGATATTTGATCAGCCGACGAAAGATTGGATTCAGGAAAGGATTGGTGTGCATGATGTAAAGGTCCAGAGGGACTAGTTCACAATCCAGATGCAGCTTTGGCTCATAATTCAGCGGATTGCTGTAGTAATATTTCAACCCTTGTTGTAGCGCCCATGAGATGATGTCCCGCAGGGTGTAAAAGTATAAATGCAGGTCAAGCGCGACGCTGTAATCAAGCCCGATGCATTCGTCATAGATAGCATCCCCGCAGACGAGGCAGAAACTAAACGCAACGATTTTGCCGTTTTGTCGCCAGATGAAAAACCGCGCATGTTCCGGCATCCGCTGACCAACCGCGCGGAAGTAATCTTTTGTCAGCGTCTCAAATTTCAATGGCGATCGCTCGTGGACGGCCAGATACAGTGGATAGATTTCGTCGACCAAAGACGTGACGTCGCTTAGCACCTCCATCTCGATCTTTGGTGCGCGCTCAGCTTTGCGAAACTTCCGCCGCAAATCTTTCCGTGTCGCCTTGCTGAGCGTGGCGAAATATTCGTCCCAATTGGCGTAACCGAGCGGTAGTCGCGTCATCGGCATGCTCGGAATGCGCGCGTAACTATTCGAGACCAGGTTATCGAGCACTGACCGATAGTTCGCCGGAAAGTCCTTGAATACGACGAGTGAGGCTTTGTTGCGCTTTGCGAACGTTTGAAGGGTCGCCTGTAATGCATTTGCCACCCACGGCTCATTTTCTTTGTCGCTTGCGGCCAGGTCGCCTGTGCCGGCTCCGCAGCCAACCATCAGCACACGCATGGTGAGAAAGCGTGGAAACACGCTTCGGATTCCATCCACAATGGAGCGGATTGTTCCCGGTATGCCTTCGACCAAGTTTTGCCGGACAAAAAACACCGGCTGAATCGCGCGCACATTGCCGGAGCCGTCTTCGATCATCAGATAATGATGCTCGAATCCGCAGTGCAGCGTTTGTTCAACGATCTCGTAGTAACGATGATCTTTCGATCTATTCCGAAGCGCTCGTTTCCAGACTTCGGAATCCTGCAGGTCACGTAGCTGTAATACCTTCGCCACGCCTTGGGGAAACGGAATTGTATGGTCGTGCTTCACGAAAAGCTCTCAAAACGTGTCATTCTGAGCGAAGCGAAGCTGCAGCGCAGTCCTGAAAATATTCGGGACGAAGCCAGGCTTTCAATCTCTGATTACCTTTGGAGCGGCTCGTGAGAGTAACGATCTGAGATGTTTGAAACCTGGCCTTATGCTTCGCATTGGGTTGCAGCGCTTCGCTCAACATGACAAGGCAGCTGAATGAGGCCGCCCTACTTCGTGCTCTCCTTGTTCGGAACGTTTTCCAACCTGAGCAGGCCGTCTTTGATGTGCACGTCGCGCTGGGGAAACGGAAACTCGATCCCAGCTTCACGAAATTTCTCGGCGATCGCAAAGTTAATGTCGCTACGGTAACGGCTGGGACGGTTGCTCATTTCACTGCTCCACACCATCAGTTTAAAGTCGATCGAGTTGTCGCCAAATTGATGGAGAAAAACACTCGGGGCGGGCTCCTTCAAGGTATGAGGGTCTTCGTGCGCGACCGCGAGCAGCACGTCGCGAACTTTGTTAACATTGCTGCCGTAGGCGACGCCTACAGGAATACGAAAGCGCACCCGCCGGTCGCCGTACGTCCAGTTAGTCACGGGCGAGTCGATGAATTTCGAGTTCGGCACAATCATCATGATATTATCGTTAGTCCGAATGACTGTGCTGCGCGCTCGGATGTGCTCCACCTGACCGGCGATTCCTGCCACTTCAACTCGGTCCCCGATCGTGATCGGTCTCTCCGCGAGAATAACCAGGCCGCTGATGAAATTGCTGGCAATGTTTTGTAAACCAAATCCGACACCGACGCCAACCGCACCAGCAAAAACGGCCAGTGCGGCGAGATGAATGCCGGCGTTCTCCAGAACGAAGAAAATGCCAAACACCAGCACGATGTTGCTGACGACCTGAGCAATCGCGTACTGCATCGACCGATCGAGCCCGCTTTGCGCGAGAAGCCTGTTGAACAGAAAACGTTTTGTTCCCGAGGAAAACCAAAACACGCCCAGCAACAGGGCGATCAGCAGGAAGATTTGAACGAGGCTCAGGCTGATTGCCGGAAGCGGCGCCGTCCAGGGCAGCGGAATTCCCGCAGCATTCACGGCAGTGACAGTGAAAAAGACAATCGCCGCCAGACTCAGGATGGTCGTGACAATCGCGACGAAGTTTGTGTCGATCTTGAACCGGCTGAAAAAACGCCGAACGATATGGCTCTGCAAAAACCGGGCGATAATCAGTCCGGCGGCGAAAAACCCGACAAAGCCGATCAGTCCAAGGACCGTTATGTAATGATGGCCGACGTAAAACAGCGGGCGCTGCAGCAGCGTGATGTCCACGCCCTAGTGTGAACGTCTCATAGGCCTTGGCAACCGGCGGTCATTGAGCCTCTGCAGTTCGGGAACCCTGAAGGCTGCAGAGCGATGCCAATGGCGATCCCGTCGGATGTTATTGCTGCTTGGACGACTTTTCTTCGATGTATTTGATGACGTCGCCGACCGTTTGGAGCTTTTCCGCGTCTTCGTCCGGCACTTCGACCCCAAATTCCTCTTCAAAAGCCATCACCAGTTCGACGATATCCAGTGAGTCTGCCCCTAAATCCTCAATAAACGATGCCTGCGGCGTGACCTGTTCCGGGTTAACGCCGAGTTGCTCGACGATGATGTCCTTGACCTTCTCTTCGATCGATTTATCCGCCATAAAATTTGTTCGTTTGGTATTAGTCGCGCTGGGGTTAAGTCCGGCAGCTGCCGAACAATCCGGGCACAGCATCGCAAGTAAATGAATTAAAGAGGATGTCAATCAATTTCGGGAGAGCGACACGGCTGCGGCTTTTGTCGTCTTGGGCGAGACCAAAGCGGTGCGATGATACACCTTCAAGTTGCCTTCCACTCTGCTTCGAGTAGATGAACGTGATGAGCGCTCAGCCCGTCGAGCCTGCCGATCTGCTTGATCTGAAATTGTTGCCTGCGTGGGTGAAAGAACCCGGCTCAACGAATCATTACGACCATTACACGAGAGAAGAGCCGCCGACTCAACGACATACCCGCGACCGTCGTGGCAGAAAGAAGGATCAAAAATTCCGCTCCCGCGAACGGCGACAAGAAACGCGTCACCCAACATCCAAGCCAGACAGGCGCCACGGCGGCAGAATGCCCCAAAAAGGAAGCGCCAGGCGTCGCGATTCGGACCGAGCCAAAAATCGCCGTCCGTCGGATCGAGTTGCGCAGGCTTCCCCAAGGCCATTTGAGGGAACGATTCGTTTTCTCCCGAGACAGAGCGTGTTCGAAAATGTCGTTACGCAGATCAAGTCCGGCTCGGTTGCGTATTCACTGTTTGTTCTGGCCCGCTTGTTTCTGGAAAAACCGGGGCGATACGAAGTTCGTCTCACCGCAAAAGCCGAGGCGCCGGTTTATCAGCTTGGCGAGAACGGCGGAATTTCCGTGGATCGGGAATTCCTCGAGCGCAATGCATTCCGGTTTGCCCAACGCGACTTTTACCAGGTCAATGTTGTCGAAAGTGATCCAATAAAAGGAAATTTCTCGAATGTGGCGAGGTGTCGCTTGAGCGGCGCGCTTCTGGGACCCACCAATCACCACGCTTACCAGCCGCAGCTGCGAAGCCTGTACGAGCAACGTTTCAGCCGGCGAATGAGCTTTGCCGATTATCAGCGGCAAATCGAGATCGTTAGCGATCCCGCGGTGGTCGAGCACTGGAAAGAGGAGGCCAGAAAGATTACCACTTATACAACCTCGCGCGAAGAAACACCGCAGGCGTTTTCGTCCGTTGCGGATGCGGAGCGACATTTTCGCTCCCACTATTTGCCGGAACTCGTCCGCAGCGTCGATGACGTAACCATTGGCGGTACGTCGAGCCGGAGTTTGCCAGACCGCATACTGAACCGAGCAATCGAAGAGGCGTGGGTGCGTGAAACCCGGTCCCCTTCAAACATTATGCAAGAGCTGGCGAGCCGATTCCGCCAAAACGGTTTGCACATTTTCCGACACCGGCGCGGCATGTTGTTCGTTTCGCCGATTCGTGTCCGAGCGTTTGTTCATGAACACGCGGGTGTGTCCCCTTTGGTGAACGCGATACTTGAAGCAGTCTCGGCCACAGCGGGAATTAATCGAAAGCAGCTTTTCGAAACGTTGACTGGCAACGGCGCGAGCGGAGACGCCGAGCCGCGCAGACTCGCGCTCGCGTCAGATCTGCGTTGGCTAATCAACGAAGGTTACCTGATCGAATTCAACGATGGTTCGCTTGACCGGCCACGGATCAAATCGAAACAGCCGCAATCGGCAGACGCTCCGAGCAGCACGACGGTTGAAACAACTGCTACCGTGACAATTTGGCAGCTACAGCTAACCTGGCCAGAACGTAAGCTATTGCTATAGGGCGTCTTTGTGAGAAGCCTCGTCGGCCTCTGAGACGGAGCCTACAAAATCAGATAGCGCCGGCTTTCTTCAGCGCCTTGTAAGCGCCACGCTTGTTGATCGTCTTGAGACCGCGCGCGGTGACACGAACGCGCACAAATTTTTTGAGCTCCGGCACCCAAATACGCTGCCGTTGCAAGTTAGGCGAGAACGTGCGCGGTACCATTTTGGTGATATGCCGGCCTACGCCACCTTTCTTCTTGGCCAAACCACGCCGGTGAATCACGCTGCCACGCACCGCTCTGGATCCTGTGATATCGCAAACTTTCATATCAAAAAAAGCCGCCTAACCTGCCGTCATTGACTCCAGAGGTCAAGCGGATCATTGCTCGCATTCCTTAAGGAGGAATGCTCAACCCACAGGGCTCGGGCGCGGCCTTTCTGCCGCTGTAGTCGGTTGAGGTTGAACGCGCAATTGTTGGCTGCGGTCAAACCTAGCTCGACCACAACCAATCGCCTTCGTAGCGGCGATCATTGCTCAGAGCTAATGCACAAAAATAATCACAAACTGCGGATCGGAATCGTAGGAGCCGGCAATATCGTGCGCACCCGACATTTGCCGGCGCTCAAAAAAAACCCCGACGTGGAAATTGTCGCCGTTTCAAACACCACGTACGGAAGTGCGGAACGCTTCTGCCGCGAGAATTCGCTGACGGCACTCCCGATACGCGATTGGGCGGAACTGGTCGCTACGCCAGAGATCGACATCATCTGGATCGGCACGACGCCGTATATGCATTCGGCGGTCACAATCTCTGCGCTTGAGGCCGGAAAACACGTCTTTTGTCAGGCGCGCATGTCGATGGATCTGGCCGAGGCCGAAGAAATGTTGGCTGCGTCGAAGCGATATCCCGAGTTGGTGACAATGCTCTGTCCGCCGCCTTTCGGATTACGCGGCGATTTGATGGTCAAAAAACTCCTGGCCGAAAATTACATTGGCCAGCCGCATCATGTGCGGCTGCAAAGTTTTCACGGAAACTACCTGGATCCGGATGCGCCGGCGCATTGGCGTCAAAAAATCGAGATCAGTGGACTCAATACACTCACGCTGGGCATTTATGTTGAGGTTTTGCAGCGCTGGCTTGGCGACATCACTGGTGTATTCGCGCGCGGAAAAGTCATTCAACCACTTCGCGAAGCTTACAACGTGATCGTTCCCGATTTGCTCACAGTGCTGTGCAGTTTTGAAAGTGGCGCCGAAGGCGTGCTCGAGTTCAGCGGAATCAACGCGCTCGCCGAAGGTGATCGCCTCGAAGTTTACGGCAACAACGGAACCCTGACATATGACTTCACGGCCGATGTCATGCAGACTGGAAAGACTGGCGATCGCGGACTGCACATCGTGGATATCCCCAAGGAATTGGAAGGCGAATGGCGCGTGGAAGAAGATTTCCTCGCCGCGGTGAAGTCAAAGGGCCGCGTGCTTCCGCATCCAAATTTCGAAGACGGCCTTCGTTACATGCGCGTCGTGCAAGCTGTCTCCGATTCGCGTGCACGGAACGAGTGGGTGGCAATCAAGCGGTAGCCTCATTTTCAAATTCGCGGAATTAGCCGACACGCAACGCCCACATCAATGGGCTCCGACGAGAAGCCGCCGTACGACAAGAGCCCAGACCAGCAGCGTGATCAATTGGTACCAGGCAAAGAAACGATCGTATCCGCGTCGGTGTGCAATCAGACCAATGGCAGCCAGCACGGCGTATTGACCGATAAAAGGCAAATACCAGATCGGATGAAATAAGTCCTCGTGGATTCCGGTCTGCACGATGTCGAGGATGCACATCGCAATAAACGCAGAATAATAACCCGACCGGTTTCGTTCGAATCGGCCCTGGTGTTCTTCCGCTTCCGACAGATCAGGCGGATAAAGAAAAACCGTCAGCATGTATAGGGTGATGGTCCAAACGATGAGAACAAGGAACTTGTCGAAGCTCCAGTTCACTTCGGTGTTCCATTTAAACGTGACCCACCATTGCAAACTCAGCAGCAGCAGCGTCGCGATGGTTAAAACAATGTGAACTTCGTCGAGCGGGTTCTCTTTGCGGCGGTAAAATGCGCGGCCGGCGCCGGCGAGCAGATTGGTCACACCCAAACCGACAATGATGGACATGAGCGCGGCGATGAACTCGAAACTGCTCATCAAGTTTTGAGCGTTCTGCATTGCGAGTCCTCTCATAAAGGCCATTCCGAGCGAAGTCGAGGCTGCAACGCAGCTCCGAAAGCGTTCGCGAGAAGCCCCAAGACGCCTTTCCCGCGAGGAAACCGATTCACGCAAATATTCGGAAACGACGCTGCGAGTACGAACCGGTAGGGCGGGCAGTCCCCTGCACGCCGATGTCGTAGAAGATGGCGCGCACGGGAGTGCGCTCCCTACCAATGGAACGGATTCACCGGGCGCGCCCTAACATCCAGTCGAGCGCATCATTTAAATCCGCCAGCGCCGTGCCGTCGATCGGATCGTTGTGATGGGCGGCACGCAATTCGATGATGCGTTTCTCTCCGGCGTATGCTTCAACGACGAGGCGATGAAAACGGGGCGCAACGATCTCGTCTCTTTCCGCGAGCAAAAAGATTGCCGGCGTCTGAATCGCCTTTGCGTTTGCAACGCAGTCGAGGTCTCGCGGGATCTGCGAGGCCACTGGACCTGCCAACAGCCATAGATTCCACCAGCCAAACTGGCGCAAGATGACTTCGCGCAGCGGCGGTGGATTGTGCAAAATCAATCCGGCAATTTCGTTGGGACGCGACGCGGCGACGTGCAGCGCCGCCGTCACTCCGATGCTCGTGCCGAATAACACGATGGGCGCTGTAGTGTGCGCTGGCTGCCGAGCCGGAGCGGAGCGGAGGCTAGTCCCCAGCGCAGGGTTCGGCGACGATCCACTGGGGACAGCGGACGCTACAGCATTCTTGCTCATCGCCGCATGACCCTTCAACGCGTCGAATGCCGCAAGCGCTGCTGGTCCAATACGCGCTAATCGAGCCGGTCCTGTGCTGCCGCCAAACCCTGGATAATTCATTCCCCAAATTTCCACGGCGCGATCGTTCCACATCTCGGCTTCCATGGCAGCCCAGCGATCCGCGCGATCGGCGTTGCCGTAAAAGCGCAAAATGAAAAGATCTGCGCGGCCCTGTTGCTGTGCGCGTCTCGATTGGGCCGTCCAGATTTCCAAATCGCCATTCTCGAAAGCGATCGTTCTGCGAACGGCGCCGCTCGCATCAAGGGGCGCCGTTGTCGGAAAAAGAATGAGATGGTCCGCCAAATGTCCGAAGAACATGAAAGCAAAATATCCGAGGCAAAGGATGAGCAACCTCCAACCCGTTGGAACAGTTCTTAGCCTCACACTTCTGTAGCCCACAAAACACACGAAGTGCACGAAAGGAAGCGATTAAGAGAGTGATGACACGGTTATCCGACGCCCTTGGTCCAAATCTTTCGTGTCTTTTCGAGTGTTTCGTGCGCAGAACAACTCTAACGCTGATCATTGTTGCTGCTGTTTCGGCAGGAAGCGTGACATAATCGCGAGCAGCACGACCACAACTAAGGCCAGGGCGGCCCAAAAAATGTAGCGAATCGATCCGGTTAGCGTTTGGCCAACAAGGGAGAGTTTAGGCGAAAGATTTTCTTCTGCACCCGCGGTTATGTTGTTTCGTTCCGCTTTCAGAAGCTCGCCGGCAACGAGAGTGACATCGTAATGCGGGGTCGCTGCATCCGGATTGCTGTAGTATAGCCAAACCGGCTGCACAGGATCCGGCGTCGCCTTGAATACCACGCGCGTTACCGGGTAATAGCCGCGAAAGTCGCGCAGCTCGATTGCCGGGTTGTCTCCGTTATCTGTTTCGAGAAGCAACGTATCGCTTTTGGGGCGCGCGTTGAGATTGATAACGAGATCGCGGTTTGGAGAGTTAGGCGTTTGATCCCACGTGGCGCGACCGAGTTCGGCTGCAAATTTGTCGCCCCGTTCGTCAGTGACTTCCTCCCACAATCGCATTTGCCGATGGAAAAGAGGTGAGGATGACGTGCAAACCAGTCGCGTGATCGGGATTCCGGGTTGGGGAAGTCTTATAGACCAACGCGAAAGAGCGGGCTTCTTCGAATCATTTGCCGCGGTGGAACTGACACTGACCGGACGCGACAGTGACGTGCGCTGAAAAACGAATGGCAGCTGATACTCGCCGCGCACGATCCGGATGTCGCGTTGGTCTGGTTCCGAGTGAGCCAGCAATTCCGGGTCGAGCTCGACTTGTTGCACGCCATTTTGTGTGAGCGGCAGAAGTTTTCGGAATTTCCATTTTGTCACGTCAATTTTCGCTCCGCTCAAGGTGACCGCGGCGAGTGCTTCAGGCGGTTTATAATTTGGATTCGGAACAAGCGCTGAAGGAACAACCTCGATTGCGGCGGCGTTCCTGAGTTTTCCACCAAGGGCCGAAAGATCGTAATGCGGCGCAATAGATTGGGTGTTGCCGCTGAGAAGTGAATACTGGCCGGGTTGGTTAGCGAAAAAGGTAAGGCGTACCAGCCGCCTGTCGGCCCGCACAGCGTCGATCGAAATTGGTGGGCTGTCTTCGTTTCGAATCAGCACCAACAATTCGCGTGTCTTGATTTGCGATTCGAGCGGAATCTCCAGGTGCGCTTCGTTTTTGCCGTTCACGTTTACGCGATAAATCACAGCGTCAGTGATATCGCGCTCGCCGATGCCGTCGTCGCTAACCTCGGGTACCGCGAGCGTAACAGCGCGTGTGAATACCGGTTCGGTGCTCTCGATGCGCAAAGATCCCAAGGTGAGATTCGCTGCGCCCAGATCGAGCGCGAGCCTCGTTGTGCCGGGACTTTCATCGCGCGATTTGATTGTGACCGTGACCGGTTCGGCCGGTGCACTCGTGCGCGCCTTGTGCAGTTGCGCGCCAGTGAAAGGCACCGGTGGCGAGCCCAGATCGTCAATGGTGATGCGTAGCAATTGCCATACGCCTTCGGGTAATGAAACGCGCAGTTTCGTCGCGCCGTTTGGCAAATGAAAGACTGAATCTCCGCCGGCGAGTTTGGTCCAGGTCCTCCCGTCATTGGATCCTTCGACGTCCACAGCTTTCATGAATTGCGCAGCCGGCGTTTCGAGGCTTACGCCAATAATCGGCGCGGCCGTCCCTGTTTTGAGATTTAACTGTGTCGCACCGTTCTCGATCGTGCTCCGAAATTCCGTTGGCCGTACCCGTGATTCGGCGTCCGGCAGTAGTCGCTCGATCAGATAAGGGACCTGGTTTCCACTAGAATCAATGATGCGCAGGTCTTCGAGCCCGGGCTGCGCTGCAGTCAACGTGGCCGCCGGAACATTTACGCGCACGAGCCCCCTGGCTGGAACCTCAAGGGCCTGCGTGGTACGCCATTCGTTAGGATCGAATGCCGGAGTGGTCTGCGCATCGACGAAGATCGTCAGCGCGACAGAAACGCAGAAGCTATGGAGCAGGTGAGATTGCAGTATTCGTTTCATTGCTTTTCGAGGGTACGGCGAGAAACCGCTGATAGAGAAACGATGCCACAATTGCTATGATCGCAACGGCGATGAACGCGCCGATGCGATAGAGTTGATCAAGCTGCGAAAGATCGTGAAAAAAGAGTTTCACGATTGTCAGGCCTAGCAATGCCAGGCCGGCATAACGCGTCGCCGCAGTTTGTTTTCGGATTCCGACAATGACCAGCAGAAGCGCGAACAGCGCCCACGCGATGCTGTAGCTCATGTCGCGTGCGAAATTACCTGAAAACTGAAACGTCAGCGCAGCGACGCCGGGCGTGCTGAAGTAATCAGCGATCTCGATGTTCACGGTGAAAAAGGCGAGCACGGCGCCAAGTGTGTAAAGTAACGGCCGCACATTGTGACTGAGCACGAGATTGCGCGGGGGTGCCAGTAATCGCGCGGCAGCGAACAGGCAAACCGTTGCGATGCCGTATGTGTAAAGATACCAATTGAAAATCGGAAACGCGGCGCGCGGATGATAACTGAGCACGGCTGGATTGAGCGCCAGGCGAACGAATACAACCACCAGCAGACCGATGCCGGCCAAACGAAGCCCGGGGTGGGGTACCCGACGATAAAGCCAGCATAGTGCTGCGCCTTCAAGTGCCCAACCCACTGTGATCCATTGCCGATCGAATTGGATCGGGAAAATCAGAGTGATGAAAAACAGCGCAGCGCCGCCAAAGAGCGCCAGTTGCGCGTTGCGTGCCGCGCTTGTGAGTGGTGTCCGTTTTAGCAGCACGAACAATCCACCCAACGCCGGCAACGCAAATGCGGCCGGCACCAGGCCGGGAACGCCGCTCGGGTAGGCGGTGCGAATGACCTGGTAAATAAGATAAAAGTGCAATGGACCAGCAAGCGCTGCTGTCGCCCACGGGACGGTTTTCCCGGCAAACCGCTGATGAAAAATGAAGGGAAAAATTGTGAACAGGGCATAAAACCCGACGTACCACATCAATGGCAGCGTTGCGTGCGCCGGATCGAAATGTTGGAAATGCCATGCGTGCTCCAGCCCAAGCACGGAGACAAGTGCGACCGCCGGGAGCAGATCGAGCGAAAAGATTTCGCTCATGCCGAGAAGCAAAATCACCAGCAAAAGCGCCAAGCCAAATACAGCAGAGGGATTTGCCAGCGGCAACTGCAACGCCACCATGATAAGCAGCAGAAACGGCAATGTCGCGGAAAGCGCCGGAAGTTGAACGGACAGATTTGCAGGGTCCGTGATGTTGCCGAAGAGGTTTGGCGCGCGCGTTCCCGGCGCAACCAAACGGCGACAGGCCCAAGTAACGGCAACGAAAAAGAAAATCGCGAAGCAGGCGAGTATGAGCAGAGCCGTTGGCAATCCGGTAAGCTCAGTCGGGATTCGCAGCAACAATGCGCCAACTGCGACAAGCGTAAGCACCAGCACAGCGATGACGGGCAGCAGAGTCGCAGTCGCTATCGCCAGACCAATTGCGAGAATGTCGATGACGAAGACGAACGGCCAGACTAGCAGTGAAAGCTCAGTGAGCCGGAATATCGGTATCAGCACAAGCACAAGGGCCAGCGCAGGAAAGATGTGAGTCCAGCGTGGAACCTCGATTTTATGCAAGCGTTGGAGCACGATCGGCACCGCTGCATGAAACAGGGCGAACACGAAGTAGAATCCCAGCGCCGTATAAATGTGACCGATGGTCAAGTAATTGCTCGTCCAAGCGCCGAGAAAAATGAATGCGGCTAGTCCAGCTAGCACTTGAACAAGGGCGAGCCTTCTTGCGATCAGTGTCAGTGCAAGCAAGCCGAGATCGATGACGAACAAATAATTGAACAACAGCGCAGGCCGATGCGCGACTGCTTGGAAATCCAGTAGGTAAAACGCCGAGAGCATCGCGATCGCCCCGAGACCGATCGCGCAAACGAAAGATGTTTTATTCGCTTTTCCGGTGCGCTTTGCCCATGCAGACGCCGCCAGGAACAGTGCCTGAAACCCAACAAACACCGCCATAAAGATGAGAACTCTGTTCGCGGCGAAATATTTCTCCGAAACAAAGAATGCGCCGACCCATGCTAATTGCATCAGCACCGTTCCAACCGCGCCCAGGATCGGCAGCGCATTCCAGCGTTGCCGTTGGGCTAGTGCTAGCAAAGCGATATCGAGCAGCGCGATATAACCAAAAAGTCCGAGTGGATTGTCTTGGTTCGTCGAAAGCAAAATCGGGGTGAGAAATCCACCGGCGATCCCGAGCACCGCGACGACAATCGCGTTTAACCGCACGGAAAGCAGAAACGCGACTGCTGTGATCAGAGTCATCAACAGAAACGTTGGAATCAGACCAAAGAACGCGAAGTGATAGTAAGCTCGACATGCAAAGGTGACGGCGTAGAGCACCAGGATGCCGGTCGCGCAGAGCGTCTGCGCAGTAACGGCGTTTTCTTTTCGCTTCAGAAGCAAACCGCCAACAATGAGACCAGCGCCGACGATGAACCCGATCGCAATCCGCAGCTCGGGCGGGATCAAATTGTGCTCGAATGAGTATTTTACGAAAAACGCGATCCCCAGGAACAGCGCGAGCCCGCCGATCCATGCGAACAATTTTGCGCCCATGAATTGTTCCCAGTTGATCGGCGGTTTGGCTGGTTTGGCGAGTTGCGGCGCCTTTGGCGTGAGGAGTTCCTGTGGGATTGGCGGCGGCTCTGGCGTCCTTTTGGGTACGGCGGGAGCAGGTGTCATCGCCCGGACCGCTTGGGCGACTACTTCTACTTTTGGCTCCACCGCGGTCACACCGGCCTCCTGTTGCCCGGCGGAAACCGTTTGCGGCCGCAGGTTGCGCAACTCGGTTTCGAGCGATGCCACTCGCCTGGCGAGATCTTGAACGACTCGCTTTGCCCTGATTGCTTTCACCAAGGCGACAAACGGCAGAACGAGAATCGCGATAGCGAAACCGATTACAAGAAAACCTAGAAATTCCATTGTTGTAGGGGTTTGGCTGGATCACTCCAGCTTTGCGAAAGAGGATACCTGCTTTGCGCCGCGAGTGTGAATTGATAAAAATGACGGATTTCATCGACCCTTTCGATTAGAACTCCCCTTATGGGTCGCGCTGTCATGTCGAGCGGAGCGCGGCAACGAAATGCGAAGCATGAGGCTAGGCTCTCAAACATCTCTGATTTATTTCCGTTGGATATCTGTCCAAAATTGATCCGAGATTCTTCTCTCGCGACTGCGGGATCAGAATGAGATCGTGAAATACCTGGTATGAACATTCATCATCTGGAGTTGTTCTACTTCGTCGCAAAACACGGCGGCATAGCAGCAGCGGTTCGCAATATTCCCTACGGCATTCAGCAGCCAGCCGTAAGCGGGCAAATCGCTAAACTCGAGGAATCACTCGGCACAAAGCTGTTTCAGCGGCGACCATTCGCACTCTCGCCCACAGGCGCGGAGCTCTTCGAGTTCATCCGGCCGTTCTTCGAAAACATTGATGTTGTCGCCGAAAGGCTGCGCCAGAACAGCTCGCCGCAGTTGCGCATCGCGGCTCCGGCGATCGTGCTGCACGATTATCTGCCAGAAATCTTGCAGCGTGTTCAAGCAAAGTTCCCGGCATTCCGGCTTTATCTACACGAGGCAACCCGCACTGATGCCGAACGATTGCTTTTGGCTCGCGATGTCGATCTCGCCATTATGGTTATCGATAAAAAATCGCGCACGGGAATTCAAGTGCGACCGCTATTGGAGCTGCCGTTGGTTTTGTTGGTGCACAAGAAATCCAAGTTGACTCGTGCGGAAGAGTTGTGGAAGCGCGATAAGATCGAGGAAACGCTGGTGTGTTTTTCACGGAGTGATCCCGTCCATGCGCATTTTCAGCGCGGCCTTGAACGGCTCGGTGTAGACTGGTTTTGCGGGATCGAAGTCACGTCCGAGCGCTTAATCCAGCAATACGTCGCCAGCGGTTATGGTATCGGTTTAACCGTTGCGGCGCCCGGCTTCACGCCACCACCGCAGTTGCGTGCACTTCCGTTACCAGACTTCCCGCCAATTGTTGTGGGTGTGGCATGGTCCGGCAAACTTTCAGAAATCGCACGCCAATTACTCACAGAACTGGACATCGAAGCAGACATGCAACGGACGCGACTGGCCAAAAGCGGGTCGGCATCCGCGATCACCCCGGTCAGTCGCGTTCGTCCTTGAGCATCGACTTTATTTGTTGGCGCAACTCGGGCGTGTTTTCGTGCCCGTGAACGGAGGCGGCATGCTGAACAGCGGCGTCGAGCACTTCTTCTTCCGTCCCGGAAATTTTGAGAGAGCAATTCTTTTCACTCGGGTAATCCCTGCAATCGATGGATTTTCTCTGCACTGCCATTGGGTGACCTCCAGTTTCGTTCAGCTCTTCTTTAGCTCAGCCAAATCTTTCAACACCTGCTCGCTGTGTTCGGCGGGTTTCACGCCCGTGTAAACCTTTGCGATTTCGCCGTTCGGATTAATGATGAACGTGTTACGGGCAGCGAGCTTCTGGCCTTTATAATCCATCATTGAACCGTACTCGGTGGAAACTTTCGCGTCGGGATCGGCAAGCAGTTTGAAGTTGAGCCCTTCCTTCGCGCAAAAATCTTTGTGCGATTGCGCGGTGTCGACGCTCACTCCGAGAATGATTACGCCGGCTTCGCTGTATTTCGAGAGATCGCGCTGAAAATTGCGGGCCTCGAGGGTACAACCGCTGGTGAAATCCTTCGGGTAGAAATAAAGAACCACCCATTTTCCGTGATAATCTTTGAGACTCACCTGCGAACCATCCCCGGTGGTGAGACTGAAATCGGGCGCGGGCTTACCGACTTCGGGTTGCGTTTGGGATTCTGTTGCGGCCATGCATGTGAACGTTGCAAGACCGGCGACCGCTGACAAGATCGTGTTTCTGATATTCATGGTTCAGTTTTGAAGCTTAGACGTATTCAGTCAAGGGAAGCTCCGGGGAGCGCACGCGACTCGCGTGTTGGCGATGGCGCCCTCGCCATCGCCGACTTTTGAGACACGTCTGTTCTTCCAGCACTGGCTAGACTGGCGATGTTTCGGCGGGGCGCCGAAATGTGCACGCGAGGCGCGTGCGCTCCCCGCAATGAAAGCTTGCGCTTGGGTCACAGCTTTGCGTCAATAACAGCGCTTTTATGGCGAGGCCGGACGTTGCGGAACATCTTCCCATCAAACCCATACCGCTGATCCTGGGTGTCGTCGCGTGTATTGGGATTGCGTCTACGCTCTTCACACTGCTGTTTGGGTTCATGACCATTCCCGCAAACTCTGTGGGAGTGAGGACACGGTTTGGCGCGTATCACGACATCGTAAACCCCGGTTTGACCTACGCGATTCCGTACGTCGATGAGATCCACATCGTACCCACACAGCGTTTGCAAAAGCTGGAGTTTGGTTTTTCCACGCCGGGTGCGACAAACGTTTACCAGGGCGATCCAGAGGCCCAGGAAACTGAGACGATGATCACCGGGGATCTGAACACCGCTCTTGTGCCATGGGTGGTGCAATATCGGATCACTGATCCAAAAATGTATTTGTTCGGTGCGCGCGAACCGGAGAAAACCTTGCGCGATCTTTCCGAAAGCGTGATGCGCGAAGTAATCGGCGATCGCACGGTTGACGAAGTCCTGACGATTGGCCGTCACGATATAGAGACGTCAACATTGAAACGTCTCGCCGAGCTGTGTTCGCAGTACGATTTGGGAATCCAGATTCAACAGGTTCAGCTCACCAGCGTCCGCCCACCGCCGGCCGTGCAGGCTGCTTTCAACGACGTGAATCAGGCGCAACAGGAAAAGCAGACCGCGATTAATCAGGCGTGGGCCGTTTACAATGATGCGGTTCCGAATGCGCGCGGACAGGCGAAAGAGCGCGAGAAGCAGGCGGAAGCGTACGCGTTTCGGCGGGTAAACGAAGCCAAAGGCGAAGCGCAAAAGTTTTCGTTGTTGTTTACCGAGTATCGGAAAGCGCCAGAGGTGACGCGTCGGCGACTCTATCTCGAAGCCATGCAGGCCATACTGCCGAGCTTGCAAAGGAAAATCATCGTCGATGACAGCTTGAAGAACATTCTCCAAACGCTGCCGCTTCAGGGCGGTGGAGAATCGAGGGGCTCGCCATGAACGTGATCGATGTCACTCCCCGACCCGCTGCCGTAACTGCTGCGGTTCGTTTTTTGCAAAACCCGTTGATGTCGATATTGGGCATTATTTTCATACTGACCGCATTGAAATGGGGAACGTTGCTGTTCGTCGTGCCGCAGTATGAAACGGTGATCATCACGCGTTTTGGTAAGATCGTCCGCACCATCACCACGCCGGGGTTGAAGATGAAGCTGCCGGTTATCGACAAGCTGCAGCGGTTCGACAAGCGCATTCTCGCGTGGGACGGGCCGCCGACCGAATGTCCGACGAAGGACAAGCTGTACATCATCGTCGATTCTTTCGCTCGATGGCGAATCAACGATCCGAGGCTTTATTATAACCGGCTCAATGATGAGCGGAGCGCGCTCTCGCGACTCGATGACATTCTCGGCAGCGAAACGCGCAGCGCTGTCGCGACACATGATCTGGTCGAAATCATTCGAGTAACTAAAGGAAGGAAACCTGTTCGGGACGAGGAGCTGGAGAAAACTGGCACAGTTCTGCCGACGACAATTCCCGAAATCGAGTTCGGGCGCGGCGAAATTGAAAAGCAGATCACCGAGCGCACCCGGCAGAAAATCGCCGACTTTGGAATCGAACTCCTCGATGAGCGTTTCAAGCGCAGCAAATACAATCCAGCGGTGGCCGAAAAGATCATCGAGCGAATGTCCAGTGAGCGACACCAAATCGCAGCGCGGTTTCGTTCCGAAGGCCGCGGCGAAGCTGCGAACATTAACGGCCAAAAGGAAAGCGACGTCGCCTCAATCAGTTCGAACGCGACGAAAAATGCGCTCGAAATTGAAGGAAAAGCCGACGCCGAAGCTGCCGCGATTTATGCGGCTGCGTTTGGAGCGCCTGACGCGCAGGAATTCTATTCGTTTCTGCGTAGCCTCGATGTCATGCGCGCCGCTTTTGAAAAGGACACGACGGCGGTCATCTCGACCAACAGCGATCTTGGCCGAATGTTGAAATCGATGGCCGCAGCCGTGGCTCCGGCGAATCCGCCGCGCTAATCGGCGCAACGCGTAATCATCGGCAACGACAACACCGGCACCCACAGAGTGGTCGCCCTATCTACAGAAATCCTGCGGTCGCTTGCCCGTCCACGAATCGTCGGCAGATTGAGCCTCCCAACTTTTAATGAAAACAACGCTTGCTCATCAACTTGCTGATTACACGTGTGCACAATGGTTTGAGGATCTTTCCAAGGAAGTGGTGCACGAAGTGAAACGGCGCGTGATCGATTCCATCGGCTGCGCACTCGGTGCATGGAACGAAGAACCTTTTGTGATTGCGCGAAAAGTGGCCGCAGATTTTTCAGCGGCACATGGCTCGACAATCTTTGGTACTGACCACAAGGCGCCGCCGGACTGGGCTGCATTCGCCAACGGCTGCGGGATCCGCTATTTCGATTTCAACGACACATATTTGTCGAAAGAACCAGCCCATCCCAGCGACAACATTTCGGCCGCGCTTGCCGTCGCAGAGAGCGTGGGCGCCGGCGGCCGCGAGTTGATCACCGCCATCGCGCTTGCATACGAAGTGCAATGCCGGTTATGCGATGCGGCGAGCATTCGCGCTCGGGGCTGGGATCACGTGACTTACGGCACGTTTTCGACTGCGCTGGCATCCGCGAAGTTAATGAGGCTTGATCCGGCGAACACTCGGCACGCGGTGAATATTGCTGGTGTAGCCGGTGCGGCCATGCGCCAGGCGCGCGCAGGCGAGCTCTCGCACTGGAAAGGCGTGGCTTTTGCCACTGCGGCGCGCCACGGGGTTTTCTCCGCGTTGCTTGCCCGCCACGGTATGACCGGACCAGCGCCCATCTTCGAAGGCGAAATGGGATTCGAGAAACAATTAGGGGTCTCGTTAGGCAATATTGGCGAGAAATTCCGCGGATCCCCCACAATGATTTTAAAGACGAGCATTAAATACTGGCCGGCGGAATATCACAGTCAGAGCGCCATTGAAGCGGCGCTCTTTTTACGAGACCAGATCGATGACCTCTCGAAAATAAAAGGCGTGGTAATCGAGAGCCACGACGCTTCAGTCGACATCATCGGGAGCGAGCCCGAAAAATGGAAACCGCAGACGCGCGAAACGGCGGACCATAGTCTGCCTTACATCACCGCGATTGCGCTGATTGACGGCGAAATCACTGAGCGTCAGTTCGAGCCGGTCCGGTTCAAAGATCCCAAGGTCTGGAAATTCTTGGAGAACGTGAAGGTTAACCGGAATGCGGAATTAAGCGCGATGTATCCAGAAGCGGTTGGCAACATTGTGCACGTTGATCTTGCCGATGGCACTCGATTGAGCCGCCGCGTCGATTACCCGCTGGGCAACGCGAAAAATCGGCTCAAAGATTCAGCAGTCGAAGGAAAATTCCTCGCGCTTGTTGAGCATATCATTGGGGAGAACCGAGCAAAAAAGATTATCGAGCTCGTTTGGAAACTGGATGAAGCGAAAAACGTGGATGAGCTAATGCAGTCGATGGAAATTCCGAATGACAAGTGACGGAAGAATGACGAAGCACGGAACGCATTGTCATCCTGAGCGAAGTCGAAGGACCGCGTTGAATTACCACGAACCGTTTCATCACGGGGTTCCTCCACTTCGCTCGCGATAACCGTGAGTGCGTTCATTATTCCTCGAGCAAGAGCATGAGCAAGAGCAAGAGCAAAAGACTGCGCGACCTTGTTGCGGAAGGCGCGATCATGCTGCCCGGTGTCCCAAACGCGTCGATGGCGCGACAGGTGGAGCGCGCTGGGTTTGACGCGGTGTACGTGAGTGGCGCAGGAATGGCGAATGCGACAGCCGGCGTTCCCGATATTGGTTTGTTGACGCTGACGGAAGTGGTTCAACTGGCCGGATACATCGCGAGAGCGGTGAAAATTCCTGCGATCGTTGACGCGGATACCGGGTTTGGTGGTTTGGAAAATGTCGCGCGCACAGTACGCGACCTGGAAGCAGTAGGTCTAACTGGTTGCCATATTGAGGACCAGGAGTTCCCGAAACGGTGCGGCCATCTTTCTGGAAAATCGCTCATCGATGTTGAAGAAATGACAGAAAAAATCAAAGCGGCGGTAGCTGCACGGCGTGATCCCGATTTTATGATCATCGCCCGGACGGACGCACGCGCGGTCGAAGATTTCGATCGAACAGTTGATCGGGCCCAGCGCTACATGGAAGCTGGCGCCGACGCAATCTTTCCTGAAGCATTGCAGAGCGTGGAGGAGTTTCGTGATTTTGCCAATGCGGTCAAACTGCCGCTGCTGGCAAACATGACGGAATTTGGAAAAAGTCCGCTGCTTTCGTTTGAGGAGCTGGCCGGATTCGGCTACCGCATGGTGATTTTCCCGCAGAGCGCATTCCGCGCCTCGATGAAAGCGAGTCATAACTTTCTGCGTTCTCTCAAGCAAAGCGGGACTCAAAAGGAATGGCTCGATGAGATGCAGACCCGCGAGGAGCTTTATAAACTCCTCGATTACGATCCAACTGCGGAGAAGTGGCTGGGCTAGAGCGACTGACGATTTGTCGTGTCGCGTATCGTAGTTACAATCAGCGAACAACATGGGTACTGAAACAAAACCACAATACAGCCCCGGACTGGCCGGGGTAATCGCCGGTGAAACGGCGATCTGCTGGGTCGATCCCGCTGCTGGGTTGATGTATCGGGGCTACGACATTCATGGAATGGCCGAAAAGGCCCCTTTCGAGGAGGTCGCTTATTTGTTGCTCAACGGCGAATTGCCGAACCGGAAGCAACTGAAGGACTTTACACAACAAATCGCGAGTGAACGTGGGTTGCCTGGGCCGGTGACGGAAATGCTGCGGCTTCTCCCGAGCGATACGCATCCCATGGACATGCTGCGCACCGGCGTCTCGATGTTGAGCGCGTTCGACAAGGACTTGGGCGACAACTCGCATGACGCGAACATTCGGAAATCAATTCGACTGATCGCGCGCGTTTCCACTTTAATCACCGACGGCTGGCGCATCTCGCAGGGCGAACAGCCGTTCCCGGAGAAACCGGAGCTGACGCAGGCGGCGAATTTCTTCTACAAGTTCAATGGGAAAATTCCTGAGCAATGGCAGACCAGGATGCTCGACACAATTTTCAATCTCTACGCCGACCACGAATATAATGCATCCACCTTTGCAGCGCGCGTGACTGCCTCTACGCTGGCGGGCATATATGCAGCAGTCACCTCAGCAGTTGCGACGTTGAAGGGTCCGCTTCACGGCGGCGCGAATGAGGAATCGATGAAGATGCTTGAGGAAATCGGGACGCCGGATCGTGCCGAAGCATGGTTAATGGAAAAGCTCGCGACAAGAGGCAAGATCATGGGCTTTGGCCATCGCGTTTACAAGAAAGGTGATTCCCGCGTACCGGCCATGCGCGAGATCGCGCGCGACCTTGGGAAACGAACAGGGAAAGAGAATTGGGTGCCGATTTGCGAGAAGCTCGAAGAAGTGATGGACCGCGAGAAACAGCTTTGCGCCAACGTGGATCTCTACGCCGCGCCTGTATTTTGGATGCTCGGTTTTCCTCCAGAGCTGAATACGCCGTTGTTCGCTGCGTCACGCGTCGCCGGCTGGTGCGCACATGTGATCGAGCAACACGATAACAATCGCCTTATCCGGCCGCGGTCACTCTATGTCGGGCCAGAGCTGCGTCCGTATCCTGGCTCGCCTGCGTGACGACCAACAAATTGTAGGGCGTTTGTGTCAGACGCCTTTTGCATGATGAAGCATTCCAATGGCGTTTCACAGAAACGCCCCACAAGGTGAACGCCGAACAATCGCTGCAGGAAAAATACGCGCCCCGAAACATGTGCTTCGGTTGCGGGGTGGCAAACCCGGACGGCTTGCACATTCGCAGTTTCGTTAAGAACTCCGATGAATCACGAGCAGGCGATGAAATCGTCGCTGAATGGAAGCCGCAGAAAAAGTACGAAGCGTTTACGGGAGTTTTGAACGGCGGGATCATCGGAACGTTACTCGATTGTCATTGCAACTGGACGGCAGCGTATCATCTGATGAAACGCGCCGGGGAAAATCGCCCGCCTTTCACAGTCACGGCGGAATACGCTATCAAACTGCTGAGACCAACACCGACGCACGATTCCGTCTTTCTCTCTGCCAAGGTTGTTGAGATCACTGATGACCGTGCGACGGTCGAGGGCACGCTGAGCGCTGGCGGAAAAGTTTGCGCGACCTGTCGCGGAGTGTTTGTGGCGGTGAAAGAAGGGCATCCCGCGTACCATCGATGGTAAAGGTAAGGCATCCCTCCGGCTTGCCAGCCGAATAGAGTCTCCGATGGCGCAGTCGAGATTTGTTGCAGTCGCAAGCGGGACGCTCGCGGTACATTTCGTTTTACTTTTGTTGCTCGCTGCGAGTGCGCCGGGATCGACCAGCGATTTCGCGAATCAGGTTCTTTCTATCGAGCAGCGAACCAGCGCTCGAATCGGAGTCGCTGCGCTCGACAGTGCCAGCGGTAAACGTCTTGAGTACCGATCGAAAGAAGGTTTCCCGATGTGCAGCACGTTTAAACTTCTCGCTGCAGCGGCAGTGTTAAAGCGCGTAGATGCGGGACAAGAGAACCTGGACCGGTTTGTATCGTATGCAGAAAAAGACATTCTGGAGTATGCGCCGGTCACAAAAGCCCATCTCAAGGATGGCGGCATGACGCTCGGCGCTTTGTGCGCGGCGGCGATCGAGCAGAGTGACAACACGGCCGGTAATCTTTTGCTGGATACCATTGGCGGACCAACTGGATTGACGAAATTCGCGCGCAGCATTGGCGATGAGACGACGAGGCTCGATCGTAAGGAACCGGAATTGAACAGCGCCATCCCCGGGGATGAGCGCGACACCACAAGTGCTGCCGCGATGTGCGCAAATATGCAACGGTTAATACTGGACAATGTGTTATCCGAATCCTCACGGCGTCAGCTCGAAGATTGGTTGCAGCACAACGAGACTGGCACGCTCTTGATTCGCGCCGGCGTTCCAAAAACGTGGACCGTTGGGGATAAAACAGGACGATGCGGAAACGGAGCGACAAATGATGTTGCGATTATTCGGGCACCAGGGCACGCACCGATCCTGGTTGCTATTTACATAATTGGATCGACTTCCTCAGCGGATGATGGTGCTGCCACTGTTGCGGACGTTGCACGCACCGTTACGGAGTCTTTAAGGTAGCGGACGCCTCTTCCTTGCAGTTGCCTTTGTCGCAGCGCGACGCTCGCCCTACCTTCAGAATTCGCCCCAATGTCACAGATGGAAAACTGTACCGGCGCTCTGTGAGCGCCGACTCTGATGTTGATGCACGTGACGCGTTCGGCGGTCATAGACCGCCGCTACAGAAGAGAAGAATTACGTGCCTGAATTTCGCCGATGCGCAATTTGCCTCGTTCGATGTAACCTGTCGGTCATGAAAACCTCGAGCTTTAAGATTGTTCCGCTTCCGACTGAAATCGCAGACACAGCACGGCGTGTAGCGAACGCAGGGGCAGCGGATCACGTGCTCATCACAGTAGATTCTCCCGAAAGCAGTCCCTGCCGCCACTGCCTGCGCTGGGCACAGCCTGGCGAGCGCGTCATTCTGTTTCCCTACGCCGCGATTCCTTCTGGTCACCCCTATTCCGAGACAGGACCCATCTTTGTTCACGCCAACGAGTGCCAGCGCTATCGCGCGACTAACGAATATCCTTCCGACTTCCGAAATGGCCGTGTATTTCGCGCTTATGATTCGAATTACAATATCGTCGACGCGCAACTTATGAATGGCAGCGAACCGGAAGTCGTAATCGAAACTTTGTTCCAAAATGCCGACACCGCGTTTGTCGATGTACGCAGTGTAACCCGAGGCTGTTTTACGTTCCGGGTTCAACGCGCATGAACACGATGGTTCTCCAAGCGGAGACGGACCAGTTCTGTAGGGCGTCTGTGTCAGACGCCATGGCGTTTCACAGAAACGCCCTACAAATTAAAGTGTTTGGCGTCCCTACAGAATTCGTTGCTCGAATTTCGTCAATGCATCAATCAATTGTGAGTGCTTAGCTTTTCTTATGAAAACGCTCGAACTTCTACCTCCGACCGAGACGATGTATCGCGCACTGGTGAACCGCGATCCCAGCTTTGAAGGAATCTTTTACATCGGCGTGCGTACGACTGGAATTTTCTGCCGGCCCACATGTTCGGCGAAAAAACCAGCACGCGAAAACGTCGATTTTTTTGCAACATCGAGTGACGCTTTGGAAAGCGGTTATCGGCCTTGCTTGCGCTGCCACCCGCTGGATCCAAACGCGCGTCCACCGAAACTGATCGAGCGCTTGCGCGCGGAAGTGGAGCGTGCGCCGGGCGGACGCCTCACGGACAAGGAACTGGCCGCACTCTCGATCGATCCTTCAACGGCGCGAAGACAGTTTAAGCGCCATTATGGAATGACATTCCAAGCGTATCATCGCGCGCGTCGAATGGGTCTTGCTCTGAGCCAGGTGCGGCAAGGCGATCGTGTTGATCAAGCGAGAAACGGGAGTGGCTTTGAATCTGAGAGCGGTTTTCGCGACGCGTTCACAAGGATCTTTGGCGAATCGCCAACAAATGCTAAGACGCATGCGCCACTGTTTGCGGAGCGAATCGATTCGCCGCTCGGGCCAATGATCGCGGTCGCTGACGATCAAGGTTTGCGCTTGCTTGAATTCGTCGACCGACGCGCGACCGAACGCGAGTTGTCGGTTTTGCGGAAACGATTGCGCACAAATGTCGTGCCGGGGAAGCACCGCCATCTAGAAACCGTTCGTTCTCAGCTGAATGATTATTTTGCCAGTAAGGAGTTGGAGTTTGATGTTCCTTTGGCTCCAGTTGGATCGTCATTCCAATTGCGCGCGTGGAGAATCTTGCAATCGATTCCGGTTGGCGAGACACGTTCATATTCGTGGATGGCAAAGCAGCTGGGGGATGAAAACGCGCGTCGTGCAGTTGGTCGCGCCAATGGCACCAACATGATCTGCATCATCATCCCATGCCACCGTGTAATCCGGGCGGACGGTACGCTATGCGGCTATGGCGGTGGTTTGTGGCGCAAGAAATGGCTGCTTGATCACGAACGACGATATGCGCGTGGTTGAATACAACTATCGGCGGCCCAATCGGGATCAGCGGTAAGGCGTACTTCCTGGGAATATTGCTTCGCCAATTCTGAACAAACGAAACCGGCGATGGCGTAGTGATAGCGCGTCCGGGTGCTTTGACACAGGCGACTGCTGTGCGAGTCGTGATGCGCGATGGAGCGCTCTCGCGACACAGCAACAGGAATTAAGTCGCCAGGGGCTCCACGCGGGTTGCTTGATTCCGCACTGCGGGGCGGCAACGCCTGGTGGCTATTCTGCGTGTTGGTACTCGCGATCAAGCTTTTACTCCTTTGGCTGGATCCAACGCCAAAACTTTTTATGGGCGACTCGGGAGCTTACGTTCATACGGCGCTGACCGGTTGGATTCCTGGAGACCGATCCTACTTCTATGGATACGTGATACGTTGGCTTGCGGTTTGGCCGCACAGTTTTGCTCCGCTTTTATTTGTTCAGACGCTCGCCAGCGGTGCTACAGCAATCGTGTTTGCGTTGATTTGTCGTCGCTTGTTCGAAATGTCGAACATTCTTTCGTTTCTGTTCGGATTGTTGTGCGCGGTCGATCCGTGTCAGCTTGTCTGGGAGCGGTATGTGATGACCGAGACCTTCAGCCTTCTTTTTTACGTGTTGGTTTTATACTGGTCTCTGACTTACTTACGCGATCGCCGGTTGTGGCAACTCGTAGTTGTCCAGGCGCTCTCGGTGCTGCTGATTGGCTTCAGGATGAGCTACCTCCTCGTTGTTCAGTCTTGCACTATTCTACTGCCTCTCATTGCGTTTGCTCGTTGTGCTTTTCCGGTATTGCACAACGGGTCGGAGCGGCGCGCGCTACAAACGCGCGCTCTAACAATCGGGTTAACACACATGATTGCCAGTGTTGCGATGATGTTCGTAATGCACGGCGCCTATAAGTATGCGAATGGCTGGGTTAGCAATCGCGAGCCGGATTATTTGTATGATACCGGAGCCCATCTTGTGGCAGTTTGGGCGCCGGCGCTTGAGTCCTCTGACGCTAGCGATCCACGTTTGGGACAGATAATTGCCAACGGGGATCAGTTTAAAATCAAGGATCTGCGCTTAAGAAATGCGCAACAGTTCGGCCGAGGTATGCTGATGGATCGGTGGCGCGAAATCGAAAGAGATTATCGAACGAATGATCGAGTTGCGCGCGAGACCGCGATTAATGCGTTACGGCACCGGCCTTTGGAAATTGTCGCGCTCGCTGTGAGAACTTACATGCAATATTGGTATCCGGGATCGATTTGGCGGTATGCCCGAAGCGATCTCGGCTATGCCGGGATGCGCGACGACGACGTGAAGATGTTTGCTGAGAAGTTCGGATTACAAACTGTAAAGCGCCCATCGACGCAACCCCACTCATTGTTGCAGCAGTACTTTCTTGTAGCCTGGCCGTATTACTTCGTTGTGATCGTCTCGCCTCTAGTTTGCCTGTTTGCCATATGGTTTAGTCGGCGTCGAGTGTTCGCGGTTCTTTTGTTTGTCCATGCATCTATCCTGATGGTGGTGGTAACCGCTCTCTCACCACAGGCATGCATTCGCTACCTCCAACCCGTCTCTGTTTTGACCCTCTTGAGCATCGGTGTTTCGGTTGACTGGCTTCTCAGGAAAGCAAACCCGGCGGCGATGCGATCCGTTTTCTGATTCTCTGGCGGTTAAGAGACGCAGCTGCGCGCCCGGGCGTGACTCGAACACCCGCCCCGACGGAGTAACAATCCCTTCCTCTCTAAGGAAACACTGATTTGATGCCTACCTTGTATGTCTCCACACACGCCACATCTACCCACGCGAGGTGATGTGTTGCCACCAAAGCCGATCCACCTCGACTCGGAACTGGCGAGTGTCTCCCGCGAGCTCCCGCCTCAAACAGTTCCATTTACTCGTGCAATTACGGCCGGGGCGCAGGTGATGGACGCGGTCTTGGTGTGGCCGTTGACCTCGGCGCAGTCGTTCCTGTTGGTGTAGCTGTTGCTGTGGCGGTGGCTGTCGCAGTTGGAGTGGCAGTAGGCGTAGGCGTCGCACTGGGGCATGGGGTGGTGAGCAGTTCGACCGTACTGATGGTAGTGCTCGCCGTGTCGAAGCCGTCAGCGACTAGCACCCGGCCATCGGGCAGCGTGCCCTGTGCATGGCCGGCGCGGTTGCCGATCATGGCTGGGCCGGCACTGAACGTGCCGCTGGTGATGGCGAACATATGGGTGGCGGTGGTGGAGGCACCTGTTGAATCCGCGCCGTCGGCAATCAGCAGTTGGTCTGTGCCGAAGGGCGCGATGCCGCCGTAGTTGCCCAGCCCGGCAGTGCCTGCCGAGCCGAGGTTGGTCCAACTGTTGGCCACCGGGTCATAGCGCAGTAGGGTGTCGGTCGTTGTGAACCCGGGTAGCATTACCCCGCCATAGACGTAGATCAGCCCGTTGTAGGCCGTACCATAGGTGTTGGTGCGGTTATCGGGCAGCGTCGCCCCTGTAGTCCAGCTATTGGTGCCGATATCGTAAATGAAGGTGGTGTTCAGGCCGTTGTTGAAGTCATCGCCGCCCATGACGTAGAACTTGCCGTTGACCACTGCCCCAGCCGCCGCTTCGACGCCGGGACTGGTGGGCATGTTTGCGCCGCTGGTCCAAGTATTGGTGGCGATGTCGTAGATCCGCAGGGCGTTGGTCACATTGCTGCCGCCAATGAAGCCGCCGGCAACATAGATCTTGCCGTCCCAGGAGCCAAT
>JBLMXH010000066.1:0-3430 GCA_050257685.1 Nitrospirota bacterium | reverse complement strand
ACAGCGCGGACGCTGATCCTTGATGAGATTCACGCGGTCGTGGATGATCGCCGCGGTGCACACCTCGCGCTGAGCGTCGAACGTTTGGCCGCGTTAGTGGAAGGACCGCTACAGCGCATCGGTTTATCCGCAACTCAGAAACCGATCGAGGACGTCGCGCGCTTTCTCGTGGGCACTCGGAATTGTAGCGGGTTTATGTCAAACGCCGAGGACGATCCCGGATGGCGTCTGACAGAGATGGCCTACCATCCGGATTGCGAGATCATCGATATCGGCCATCGCCGCGAACTAGACCTGGCGATCGAAATGCCTAAATCGCCGCTTGAAGCGGTGATGTCGAATGAAGTTTGGGAGGAAATCTACAATCGGCTCGCGGAATTAATCCAGGCACATCGAACGACTTTGGTTTTCGTCAATACGCGCCGCATGGCCGAGCGTGTCACGCATCACCTCACCGAGTTGTTAGGCGCCGATGCTGTCACGTCACATCACGGTAGTCTTTCTGCAAAACTGCGGCTTGAAGCAGAAGACCGATTGAAGAGCGGTGAATTGAAAGCGCTGGTCGCTACGGCTTCGCTCGAATTGGGAATTGATATTGGCTCGGTTGATCTCGTTTGCCAGCTGGGGACGACGCGCTCCATAGCCACCTTGCTGCAACGTGTCGGCCGGGCCGAACACAGGCGCGGCGGGTTACCGAAAGGCCGAATTTTTCCATTGAGCCGCGATGAATTGATCGAGTGCGCGGCGTTGCTGCGTTGCGTTCATCGGGGCGAACTCGACCGCCTGATCATTCCCGAAAAGCCACTGGATGTGCTGGCCCAGCAAGTCGTTGCCGCAGCTTCGACGGAAGATTGGGATGAGAATGAATTCTTCAAGCTCGTCCGTTCAGCCTGGCCGTACCGCAATCTCACGCGCGGTGAGTTCGATCAGGTTGTAACAATGCTGGCGGAAGGTTTCAGCACCAAGCGCGGACGGCGCTCGGCTTTAATTCATCATGACGCGATCAATCACCGTTTGCGCGCGCGGCGCGGAGCGCGGCTTACCGCATTAACTTCCGGCGGAGCCATTCCTGATAATGCCGATTATCGAGTGATCCTCGAGCCATCGGAAACTTTCGTGGGAACGGTCAACGAAGATTTCGCCGTCGAAAGTCTGGCGGGAGATATCTTTCAGCTGGGAAACGCATCATGGCGAATCCTGCGTGTGAATTCCGGGGTCGTTAGGGTGGAGGATGCAAAAGGTCAGCCTCCAGGGATTCCATTTTGGCTGGGCGAAGCTCCGGCGCGGACTGACGAGCTTTCGACTGCCGTTTCTAATTTCCGGATAGAAGCGGAAAGATTGTTAGTCGGGGCGCCGCGCTGCGATGATCGGACGGCACAGAGTGCCGTCCCTTCCAATACCCTTATTGAATCGATCGCTAGAGAATTCCAGTTGCCACAAAATGCCGCGGAACAGATCGCTGCGTATTTTGCCGGGACATACCGTTCGCTAGGCGCAATTCCTTCACAGCAAACATTGGTGCTGGAGCGCTTTTTCGATGAATCGGGAGGCATGCAGCTCGTATTGCATGCTCCTTTCGGCAGCCGAATCAACCGCGCCTGGGGGTTGGCGCTCCGAAAACGCTTTTGCCGTTCATTTAATTTTGAGCTTCAGGCTGCGGCGACCGATGACGCGATCGTGATTTCGCTCGGCACGCAGCATTCGTTTCCGCTCGAGGAAGTCTTTCGGTATCTCAATTCCAAAACAGTTCGCGACCTTTTGGTTCAAGCTTTGCTCGACGCGCCAATGTTCACGATTCGCTGGCGCTGGAACGCAACCCGGTCGCTCGCTGTGCCACGTTTCCGCGGAGGCGCGAAAATCGCCGCTCCTTTGCAACGGATGGAGTCGGAAAATCTTTTGGCTGCAGTTTTTCCTGATCAGCTCGCCTGCCTGGAGCACATCGTGGGTGATCGCGAAATCCCGGACCATCCATTGGTGAAGCAGACGATTGATGATTGCCTCACCGAGGCGATGGACATCGATGGACTAGAGGATGTATTGCGCAGAATTGAGTCCGGACAAATCCGGTGCATCGCGCGCGATTTGCCGGAGCCGTCGCCGCTCGCTGCCGAAATCCTCAATGCCCGGCCCTACGCATTTCTTGATAATGCGCCTCTGGAAGAACGCCGGACACAGGCCGTTTACACGCGACGCGCCTCGGAGAAAAACGGCAGCGACGGATTAGGCATCCTCGACTCTGCTGCTATCGAAAAGGTCAAAGCGGAAGCATGGCCCACGGCATCGAACCCAGATGAACTGCATGACGCGCTAATGTTGATCGGCGTAATGACGCTGGAAGAGGTTCACCGGAGCGCAAGCGTCGAGAGTAGCGCGAGCCTCCGGCTTGCGCAGCCACACGAAGGCAAGCGGGACGCATGCGCTACCTTTCGTGGCGATAGCCCAGAGGGACACCAATTAATTAACGAACTTGTTGCCGTTAACCGGGCCAGGCGTCTTCTCTTTCGGACGGATCATCGTACCGGCCGCGAGGTTTTGGAGCGCGGCGCTACTGCCCCGCTTTCAAATGGCGACGCAGCTCCCGAAAAGCGCCGGAGCACCGGCGCACTCTCCCGCAGTCGCAGGACTGACGCGACTCGGAGGTTTTACATCGCTTCCGAACGGCTTCCGATGCTCAGGGCGGTTTATCCGAACGCTACCTTTGAGCCGGAGTTTGTTTTGCCCGAATCTCTTCGTGAAAAAACTTGGGAACGCGTCGATGCCATTCGCGAACTGGTTCGCGGTCGGCTGGAAGTTTGTGGACCAATTACGGCTAGGAAGCTCGCTGATATACTGGTTTTGCAACAATCTGAAGTTGATGCAGCGCTGCTGGCACTCGAAGCGGAAGGGTTTGTTTTGCGCGGCAAATTTCATCCCGATGCCGCCGAGCAAGAATGGTGTGATCGCAGATTGTTGGCACGAATTCATCGCCTAACGATCGATCGATTACGTGCGGAGATTCAGCCGGTTTCGATTCACGATTTCTATCGTTTCCTTTTCGCCTGGCAGCGAGCGGACCATGAACACCGGGTCGAAGGCCTGGAAGGTTTGCAATCGGTCCTGGAACAGCTCGACGGCTGCGAGCTGCCACTGGCTGCCTGGGAATCGGCGGTGCTTCCTGCGCGCGTTGCCGATTACGATCCCGAATGGCTGGACCGGCTCTGTTTTTCCGGTCGAATTGGGTGGGGGCGTTTGAGCATCCCGCAAAATCCGAACGGACGAGCATCGGCGCCGTTGCGGACGAGTCCAATCGCTCTTTATCGGCGTGAAAACCTCATCGATTGGCTTGCGTTGACTCAGCCGAACTTGCGAATCGAACTTTCGGTCACCAGTCAACCTGTGTTCGACGCACTGCAAAATGGCGGCGCTCTTTTCTTCAGTGAATTGGTCAATC
>JBLMXH010000065.1:0-9541 GCA_050257685.1 Nitrospirota bacterium | reverse complement strand
GCGGTCACGCGCCGACTGCGGCAAGCGAATCAGCGATTATAGCAGATCTGCCACCGGGCAATTACACCGCTATTGTTCGCGGTGTAAACAACACCACTGGGGTTGCTTTGGTGGAAGTGTACGACTTGAATTAGTCGCGCAAAGAGTGGGGCTATTTCAGGTTAATCGTCTCGGTGATTACGAAGGGAGGAGTCGTCACTCTTGTGGATTCGATATCGTGTTTTTCGACTTGTGCAGTAAGAATGTGTAACTAGAGTTGCCGACCTTCGTTAAGGGGAAATGGGACGCGAAATTTACAAACGAATTTCTGCATTTGCTTGCGTCGTCCTGGCACTCGCAGCTGCGGGCGCGATCAGATTGTCGGGCCAGACGACTGCTCCACAGGCCGACCGACTTCAACCCGGAGTTGGCGTGCATGAGGCGCGCTCCCAACCGGAAGGTTCGCTCCCGTTTTCGAACACCAACGAGCTCTCACCGGAAGCAGAACCAGAACCAGGACCGCCCACGCGGACCAGCTTTATGGCGAGTTGGAACCGTGTAAGCGGTGCGAACGGGTACGTGCTCGATGTCTCCACGAACAGTTCGTTCACCACTTACCTGGATGGTTATCGCGGACTGGACATCGGTAATGCGACGGGGCGGCTTGTGACCGGGCTGAAACAAGGCACCACGTACTATTACCGGGTGCGCGCTTATAACGCGGCTGGGGCGGGCGATTACTCCGACGTGATGACTGCTACGACGGTGCCGACAGTGGGATTAATTATTCATCCGACATTCGATAGCTCGATTACAAATAATCCGAATGCGGCAGCAATCCAGGCGGTGATCAACCGGGCTATTTCACTTCATGAATCGTTGTTCGCCGATCCGATTACCATTCAGATTCGGTTCCGCTATGCCACGACGGCGCCCGACGGGCGACCTCTACCAATGGGGACTCTCGCGCGAACTGACCTCGTGTTGTACCCGATTCCATGGAGCACTTATATCAACGCGCTGAGAGCGGATGCACGGAGCGGCAACGACAGCCAGGCGAACGCAAGTCTGCCCGGCACGGCGCTCTCGGGTAACATCAGGCCATCCAGCGCGGGCGGTAGAGCAGTGGGACTGGACACGCCGCCAGCAATGTTTGCAAACGGTAACGTTGGGCAGGGTGGACCGTATGACGCGATCGTGACTCTCAATTCTGCTGTGCCCTATCAGTTCAGCCGGCCGCCTAACCCAGGCAACTTCGACGCTCAACGTTCAATCGAGCACGAAGTCGATGAGGCGATCGGTCTCGGTTCACGCCTCGGAGGTGGCAACGATCTTCGTCCTCAGGACTTGTTCAGTTGGTCTTCGCCCGGCAACAGAAATATCAGTACTTCCGGCATTCGCTATTTCTCGATCAATGGGGGCGTGAACAACATAGTCAGATTCAATCAGGATCCGGGCGGAGATTTCGGGGACTGGTTCAGCGAGCAGTGCCCGCAAACGCATCCGTACGTGCAGAATGCTTTCGGCTGTGCCGGTCAGTATTCCGACATATCGGCGACATCGCCCGAAGGCATTAATCTCGACGTTATAGGCTACGACCTAACGCAGACAAGTCAGACAAGCCTTGTTAACATCAGCACCCGCAGCTTTGTTCAAACGGGCGAACACGTGATGATTGGCGGTTTTATTGTTCAAGGGACCGGGCCAAAGCAGGTGATTATTCGTGCCATCGGGCCCGAGCTTACGCAGTTTGGGATTCCCGATGCATTGGCTAACCCCAGATTGGAACTACACGACGGAAACGGAGCACTGATTGGTACCAATGATGACTGGCAGACGACGATAATAGGCGGGGTTATCACGGGTAATCAGGTGAGTGCCATTCAGAACAGCGGCCACGCTCCTACTGCGGCAAGCGAGTCGGCGATCATCGCAAATCTGCAACCGGGCAACTACACCGCCATCGTGCGCGGTGTAAATAACACTGTCGGAGTTGGTCTGGTTGAAGTGTACGATTTGAATCCTGGCGCGAGTTCACGTCTGGGTAACATCAGTACGCGCAGTTTCGTCCAAACGGGTGAGCACGTGATGATTGGTGGTTTTATTGTGCAAGGGAATGGTCCAAAGCAGGTGATTATTCGTGCCATTGGCCCTGAGCTCACGCAGTTTGGGATTCCCGATGCATTGGCGAATCCGAGACTGGAACTACATAACGGGGCAGGAGCGCTGATTGGTACCAATGATGACTGGCAGACGACGATAATCGGCGGGGTTATCACGGGTAATCAGGTGAGTGCCATTCAGAACAG
Organism: Nitrospirota bacterium; assembly: GCA_050257685.1. Classification (GTDB taxonomy): domain Bacteria; phylum Verrucomicrobiota; class Verrucomicrobiia; order Chthoniobacterales; family UBA10450; genus Udaeobacter. The sequence continues at coordinate 7,253 of JBLMXH010000065.1, read as the reverse complement.
CGGCCACGCTCCGACTGCGACAAGCGAGTCAGCGATCATCGCAAATCTGCCAGCCGGCAACTACACCGCCATCGTCCGCGGAGTAAACAACACCGTTGGAGTTGGTTTAGTCGAAGTCTACGATCTGAATTAATCGCCGTATCGACGGCAGAGTAATTCAGGGTAACCGTCCTGGTGATGACCAAGGAGGAAATCGCCGGCGTTCTGGAGCAGATTGCAACGCTGCTCGAGTTAAAGGACGAAAATCCGTTCAAGATCCGGGCCTACACGAATGCGGCGCGCGCGATCGAAACGTTTGGAGCTAATGTATCGAATTTTCAGGACGAAGAAGCCGTCGGGAAAATCCCAGGCATCGGAAAAAGCATTGCCCTCAAGATCAAGGAGCTGGCCGAGACTGGGTCGCTTAAGTATTTCCAGGAATTAAGTGCTGAATTTCCGACCGGGATTCTGGAATTGTTTTCACTACCCGGGCTCGGCGCGAAAAAGATTAAGGCGCTCCACGACAAACTCGGGGTCAGCTCGATCGAGCAGTTGCAGAAGGCATGCGAGCAGGGACGCGTTGCGGAATTGCCTGGGTTTGGCGAAACAACCCAGCAAAAGATTTGTGACGCCATTGCCAGACGCGCATCGCACGCAGGTTCATTCCAATTCGGCCAGTTAGCAACTGAAGCGGAAACGCTGCGCTCAGATTTGGCTGCGCACGAAGCAGCTTTGCAAGTAGAGATTGCCGGCAGTTATCGCCGACGAAAGGAAATCGTCCACGATCTCGATTTGCTGGTCGCAACGAAGAAACCGGAAGCGATTACGAAGTTTTTCATATCTCATCCGCTGATCGAATCCGTGATCGCGCACGGGCCGACAAAATCGAGCGTGCGACTTCGTTCGGGAGTGCAATGCGATCTGCGAGTAGTCACGACAGTGGAATATCCTTTTGCGCTCGCTTACTTCACCGGCAACAAAGAACACAACATCGAAATGCGCAGCCGTGCATTGCAGCGGGGCTGGACGCTCAATGAATATCGGCTGGCGGTGGTTCCGGTTGATCCAAACGCGAAGAAGAAAAAATCGCCAGGCAAGATCCCGACGGTGCGAGACGAAGCGGACTTGTATCGCGCCGTCGATCTCGATTTCATTCCTCCCGAGCTGCGAGAGAACTGCGGCGAGTTCAAAGCGGCTAAAGAACATGCTCTGCCAAAACTCATCGAGAAAGAAAATCTCCGCGGCACGTTTCATTGCCACACGGTGGCGAGTGATGGTCACAACACACTGGAAGAAATGGCCGAAGCCGCCCGCGAACTCGGGCTGGAGTATCTCGGCATCGCCGATCACAGCCGCAGCTCGGTTCAAGGCCACGGAATCGCAGCGGAAAAATTACTGGCCCAAGTGGCTGCGATTCGGAAGCTAAACAAGACATTCGACGGGTTTCGTTTATTTGCCGGCGTCGAATGCGACATCTTGCGCGACGGCTCGCTCGATTATTCCAATGAAGTTTTGTCGCAACTCGACTATGTCGTCGCGTCAGTTCATTCCGTTTTCAATTTAAGCGAATCGGACATGACCCAGCGTGTGATCCGCGCGCTGGAAAATCCGTTCGTCACGATGCTCGCTCACCCAACCGGCCGATTGCTGCTGAAAAGGGACCCGTACCAAATTGATATTCCGGCGGTGCTCGACGCGGCAGCGCGCACCGGCACGTGGGTCGAACTCAACGCCGCGCCCAAGCGCCTCGACCTCGACTGGCGTTGGTGGCCACTGGCCAAACAAAAAGCCGCTAAATGCGTGATCAATCCGGACGCTCACCGCACAGCGCGCCTGCAAGATCTATGGTTTGGAATCGGCATCGCTCGCAAAGGCTGGCTGACCAAAGACGATGTGGTGAACTGTCTGCCACTGGCGAAGATCGAAAAAGCTTTGCGAGTTAAACGTGAGCGGTAGAGCGCGATCGTGGAGCGCGCCGAAATTCAGCGGACGGCCCGGCGGTCCGTCCCTACCTCAAGCCTTCTCCCGTTGCGGCATAAACATGGTGAGACATTTGCACGCCCCACCGGCCTTGATGAATTCGGTCATTGGTAGCGCGTGGCAGTGATAGCCGCGCTCCTGCAGTTTGTTTACCAACTGCGGCGCGCCTTGAGGCAAAACGATGTCGCGGTCGATCACTACGGCATTACATGAGAAGTGCATCGCCTCTTCCGGTGCGACGTCGATCAAATCAATCATGTGTTCGCGAATGGCGCGCTGCCCGTACTCATCGAACGCACTCGGAAACCAAAACCCACCGCCGTCGGGCAAAGGGCAAAAGCATGTATCAAGATGGTAAAAACGCGGATCAACGAGCTCCACCGATATCACAAGACAACCCAGCATTTCTGCTATCGCGCGGTGCGATTGAATGTCAGAACGAAATTTATAACCGCAAAATAGGACGTCGTTTCCGAAGAGCGCGTCGCCTTCGCCTTCGAAGTAAAGTTGCTCTGGCAACCACTCGACTTCGTAGCCGTGTTGCGCCATCCATTTGGCAAAAAACGGCTGTTCTCCGGCGCGTTCTTTGTGACGGAAATTGCTGGGGATGAACTTGCGGCCAATCGTCAGCCCGGCGTTAGCGGTGAAGACCATGTCGGGCAGTCGTGGCTGTGGCGCAATCAGATTGACTTTGCAAAGCTTGGAAAGCGTCGCGTGGAGGTGCTTCCATTGCTCTTGCGCCACCGACACTTCGGCAGCCTGCGCGATACTCATCCACGGATTGATCTCGTATTCAATCCCATAGTAATCCGGCGGACAAAGAAGCAGCTCGCGCATAAAATTTTCTATCCTGCAGCGTGGAATTCACAGAACTCACCGCATACATAGCTGTCATGTTGAGCGAAGCGAAACATCTCTGGCCTGTTTTTATTCGGCATCGGTCAAAATTGATCCGAGATTCTTCGCTTCGCTCAGAATGACACTATGGTGTCGCCAGGCAATCGGCGAGTTCGCGCAGAAATGGTTCCACGTCTGTTACGAGGCCGACGGATTGCAATGGCTGCCGCTCGACGGCTCGTTCCACGGCGGGGGGATCGATATCGACGCAAACAGTCTTCACGTTGTTCGCGAGGAAGGCTCCTATCGCAAGCGAGTAGCGGAGTGTCGCTAGCAACAGCACATGAGTCACATCCCTTAGCTTGTCTCTGAGGATTTTCTCACATTCAATTACGTCAGTGGTGACACCGGGGATAGGCCCCTCATCACCGATGCCTCCGATCAACACGATATCAACGTTGTGCTGGACACTGGCGTGCATAACTCCGCTGGTAATCACCTTTTCGCCAACAGCAGCAGCAATTCCCCCCGCTTTTCGTATTGAGTTTATGGCACGGAGATGATTCTCGTGGCCACCGCGCGCGATCGCGACATTGGGATTTAGTCCCAATGAGGTTCCAAACAAGGCGCGCTCAACATCGTAAGCCGCGAATGCGTTTCCGGCGAAGAGCCGGTCGATGTAACCCCCTTCAATCAAGCGAACCAAATGTCCACCTGCGCCGGTGCGCACGATCGCCGGTCCGGCGACAATTGCGATTCTCCCGCCAGCGCCATGTGCCCGTCGCAATTCTTCGGCGATCTCGCGAATAATGGCGGACTTCGGTTCCTCGGCATCAACGATGTTGTTAATGAACTGGAACGGATCCGTGTGGGTGGTGGCCCGCTGCACCGGCACAACACGGATTCCCTGGTGTCCGATGACAATCTCGTCGCCTTTTTTTACGTCGAAAAATTTGACGGCTCGAGCGCGACGTTTTTTCCGGTCAACGGCGATTGCGCTATTGATGATCCCGGGCGTCACCTCGACCTCTTTGCCGCCGAAGCGAACGAACGTTTGCTGGTTTGTGGTGACGTAGAACTCGGGCGGGAAAACGCCGTCGGCTGGAGCCTGCGCTAATTGAGCGTTTGCTCGCTCCATCACTTCGGCGCCCTGCTGGCGAAGCCGCAGCATCAGCTCGTCCAATGCTTCGCCGGTCTCGGTGGAGACTTCGATTCGGGCAAAGCTTTGATCCGCGCGTTTCCGACCGATTTGGACTTCAGTAATCTTGAAGTTCCCGCCATGCGTCAGAATCTGGTCAAGGACCTTCGGGAGGATCAGCGAATCAATGATGTGACCGCGCAACTCGATCGTCTCCGAAAACATCGACAAAGTGTAGCCACGGAAAAGCACCGCGCCAGTCAGCGCAAGTCGTTCGTGGCGCTTGTGCCGAGGGCTGAATCTGATACGTAGGGTTTGACACGTACACCTCTACAACGAGCAAGATCATATGGAGAAACCGACCACGCGGGGCCCTTCGCCCGGACGCAAAGCAGTTCACGCACTCGGGGCCAGACTAAACCGTAAACCAAAGCGGCCGCCGCCATTGCCATCGAAGAAAAAAATTTCTAACGCCGATCGCACAGATAATCGTTAGCAAAGAACAGATGAACAACGATTTGCCAGCTCTCGCTGCAAAGATTGGAGAGAGACTTTCAATAAGCTCCGAGTACGTCGTCACCCAGCCTGCGGAGTTGCGGGTTCTGCGAGGCATGTCGGAAGATGAAGTCCGTGAATTTGCAAGGAGCCATGGCTGGCGGATCATTCGCCGTCTGGGCGGACGACAGATCGAATTTTACAATGATTCGAGCGTGCGTGCCCTTTAGCCAGCATCGGTGATCCGGGCAAGGGTGGTCGCAGCAGACTGCCGGAATCAGCGATTCCGGCTACAGCAAGGCTGGACAGCGGCGCCCAGTTGGCTTACCAATGCACCGGCGTTCCAATGGAAGCGGCGAAGATTTATTTCATTATTTTTGGCCTGCTCACGATCGCCGGCGGAATCATCGGCTACGTCAAAGCTGGCAGTATGGCGTCGATCATCGCCGGAGGAATCACAGGGGTTTTGCTGCTGGTAGCGGCATTTCTTTTGCCTGAACACCGCGTCGCTGGGCTAGCGACTGCGCTTATCATCTCGGTTTTGCTGGCTGCGCAGTTCGTGCCCAAATTCCTTCGCACAGGCAAAGTCATGCCTGCCGGTATGATGTCAGTGCTGAGCGTGATCGGGATCGTTGCAGCTATCGTCGTCTGGGTGCGAAAGTAATCGCGTGGGAAAAATTCGCCTTCGTACGTGGCGGCGGCTGGTTCTCGTTTTATTCGCCGCAATTTTCGCCGCCATTGTGTATCGCTGGATCTCACTTGAGCGACTGCAACGCTTCGCGCCGACTGAGGTATCCGAAACACCGACGCCCGCACCCACTGCAACCCGGCCGCCGGTGATCGGCGGAAAATTGGACACAGCAAAACTGTTCAACGGGATCACCCTTCACTCCACGGTTGAGACAACCCCCGGCGCAGATGCTGCCACTGAACGCATCCAACCCGAGAGTTACGTGCTGGATCTCAAGCTGCTGGCACGCGTCCCTTCCCCGAACAAATCGATCGAGGAGCTCGCGAAAGTCAGTCCCCAACTACCAACGCTTCTGCCCGGTTTAACCTCGATGCTGTCAGAGAATTCGGTTTCACCGTTGTTCAACCACCTTTACGACACAAAAATCAGAATGCTGCGCGAGAACCTTGGCCGCCTCGATCTGCTCCTGTCGCGGCATAACTTTTTCGATTGCCAGACCGTTCTACAGCTTCAGCATCCTGAAACGCATCGAAAGGCGCTCCTCCTCCAGGCCGAGATGGATGTAGACGCTGACGGCTCCGATTCCGATCGGCTGCCTGCCGGTACCGGTGCCCCGACTAATTTTAAACCGGCCACCAGTTATCGTTGGGAAAAGAGAACGAACGCGCCCAACCCGTACCTCGCAGCTACTGAACAGCGGTTAAAACGTGCAGAAGACGAGTTCGCACTCGCAAGTACCCCGCCCGCGCGCAAACGCGACCTGCGTAATGCAATTGCCGAATTGCGCGCGGAGATTGGCACGCTGAAAAAGTTCAGCTTTCTGATCGGCGCTACCGATCCGTTCATCGTAGTGCCGGGCACGTTTACCCGCGGCCCTGATCCGGTTAAAGTAGGCGACTACGCCCTGGTGGTATTCGGCGATGCGATTTACCCAGTCATTGTCGGAGATGTTGGTCCGAATGACAAAGTTGGCGAGGCGTCGTTGCGCATCGCAAAAGAACTCAATGCGCTAGCGACAGCATACAATCGGCCGGTGAGCGATCTCAAAGTGAGTTACATCATTTTCCCGGGTACGGCTGAGAAGCCATTTGGTCCTCCTGACTTAGATAAAATCCAAACGCGATGCGAAACGCTGGTAAAAGAGATCGGGGGCGCGAGCGTGCCTTTGCACCATTGGGAAAACATTATTCCTTCCCCTACTCCCAGTCCGACCCCGAGTCCTTCGCCGTCTGCTTTGCCGAGTGCGTCGGGAACGCCATCTGCTTCTCCGGCACCGACATTCGCGTTTCATGTTTCCAGCCCCGCAGCAACGGCCTCGGCTGGTTCCACACCGACGCCGGCGAGTTCATCCGCGCCTTCCCGGAGTCCTCATCGTAAACGGAAGCCGTGAACGCGATCTACTGTAGCGGCGCTCTATGAGCGCCGGAATCCGCAAACGCCGCCTGAGTCGTCTCGATCTAGTGTTCGTACGTTCGCCGATTTACTTCGTCACCGCGTGCACCCACAACCGTCGGAACATCCTGACGGCGCCAGCAATTCACGAAAGTTTTCTGCGTTTCGGACAAAAAGGTCCGTCTCATGGAGCATGGATAGGAGCATACGTGATCATGCCAGATCACTTGCACTTATTCGTCGCAATTAATGACGAACGAATAGCGATTCCGCTTGGATGAAATCCTTGAAGAACACAATCTCAAACACGCTAAATGAAATGGAGTTGCTTCGCCCCATTGGCAGAAAACATTCTTCGATCACCTGCTTCGTAGTAGTGAATCATATTCAGAAAAGTGGAACTATGTTCGCGAGAATCCGGTGCGAGCGGGGCTCGTAGCAAGCGCTGAGAATTGGCCGTATGTGGGAGAGATTTTCGCGATAGAATACCGTTCCGAAAAATAACATTCGGCGGTCACAGACCGCCGCTACAGAGATGATCATGCGCGGTGCGTATAACGAATGCCTGGATCTGATGCACAGGCTGATGGCATATCGCCACGAGCCAATTCATTCGGAGCTGATGAAGATCCGCGACAAATATTCCATGCTCCATCTGGATGTGCTGATTTTGATTTATCATTTCGCGAAACTTTGCTCCGGCGCGATTCTTGAGATCGGTGCGTTCGTGGGAGGAGCAAC
>JBLMXH010000064.1:0-5266 GCA_050257685.1 Nitrospirota bacterium | reverse complement strand
AAATCAAATTCCATTAACACCGGCTTTCAAGCCGGTGCAACACGGGCGAGACGAGCGGAGCCGTTTCAACGGCTTACTCCTGCATGCGTTCGAATGAAGCTGTTGAAACAGCTTTTACACTCCTCTTTTTTGCGCACCGGCCTGAAGGCCGGTGTTAATGCGAGTGCGCGTTCACTTGGTGAATCCGGCGCATCGCAACCAGACGAACGCCAGTTGCGATGCGCAGACGATGTGCACAGTCTCTACCGCCTTCTCGGGCCAAGGCTTGAAATGACGCCTTCCCATGGAAGGACAAAGGAGGGCGGAACCGTTGTGAAGTCGAGTTGCCCGGCCAACTCAAAATGGCCGGTAGCAGTAGCGAAGCGACCTGTGCCGCCGGTGATCTCCGCGGTTTCGTGGTTGTCGTACACGCCCGGCGTTTCCGTCGGGCACATGTAACCGTCGAAAGTGCCGTAGATTTCGTCGCCGTTGGCCGCAAACCAATCAAAAGTACCAGTGTAGGGAATATTGTTTTCACAAAGATCGGGGTCGGGATCGCAAGGACGCGGGAAGAATTCTGCGGTTCCGGTGAACGCTCCCAATTGGTTCGCGTGTCCGAAGTTGATCACGTGTATTGATGGCTCGCACTGCGTACCGGATTGAGAATCAACGTACCCCGAGACGACGCCATTGAATGGCACCTGGTCGCGAGCCGACGCGAGATTGGGTGCCGAGATGAACACTGCCGCTAGGCAGGCGAGGAGCAGCGGGATCTGAATCACTGCTGTTGGTTTGAACTGAATGTTTCGGTTTTTCATAGTTTGATGTTCTTTCTTGTTTTGCGTTTGGTGGCCGTGGTTCCGGATGAACCCGGAGACGCAGACCGTTTCCCATTTCTTCCCGAAACTTTGCGCCGCGTTGCAAAGAAAGTTTGGAGCCGATGCTGGAATCGGGAATCGCTGATTCCAGGTCCAGACACGCGATCAGCGTTTCATCCGCACGCATAACGAAACGCTTGCAGCCGTCGCTGCGATTATGGTCAGCATTTTCGCTAAGTAGGTCGACACCACCCGCCCTTTATAATTCCAAAAATGCAGTCCGCTCATCCTCGGCGTTTCATCGGTGTCTATCCGTGGCCGGAATTCTTTCCTGCACCACGGACAGACACAGAATTCTGATCGCGACCGCCGCGTCAGGGCGTGTACACGTAATAGATGACATCTGCCAGCGATGCGGGGCCGGTGAACACAAACGTCCCCTGCCCGTGGATTCCCGCTAGCGGGCCGGTGCCGAGGCCCACCGTCATCACGTTGCTCTGCCAATTGCCCCTTGTGAGGCCGCCCTCGCCACGATACCCGAGCGTGCCGCCGTTATAGCTCAGGATCTCGTCGAACGTAAGGCTAAAGTCACCATTGGCCGAAATACGCTGGACCAGGTGGCCTTCGACGATGCCGGTCACGACCGAGTGGTCTGCCAGGCAGATGTCATGCAGGCCGGTGAAATCGAACTCGACGAACGTTTGCGTGCCGGATTGCCGCACTTGAAAGTTCGATTGGCTGGTGAGCTGGACCGTCCCCTCGCAGGGCTCGGGCGCCGCGCCAGTTGTCGTCACAGCGAGTGCCATTACAGCAAGCCATGTGTAAAGGAATATTTGCTTCATACGTGTTGTCCTTTGTATTTTGGTTTTTGCATTCAGCGGTTACGTCTTAATTGGTGGCTACTCCGAAATAAGTCAGCGAGCCGTAGCTGCGGAGCGTGCAGTTGTCGTCGAATACGACGTGCCATGCGAACGTCGGAGGAGTCGTGTTTGTATCGAACGTCGCCGTCACCTGAGTTCCGTACGTGTACGTGTAGATGCCATCTTGAAGAGAGACGGGCGTCAACGCCACCTGCGGGAACACCAAGTAAATGCTGCCGTCGCGGAAAACGACCATTGTCAGGCGAGCCGGCGGCGGGACCTGTGGTTGGGTCATCGCGTCGATGTTCAGAACCCATGTGCCAGCAACCGAGTACGCCGGCGGATCCAGAACCTGACCCTCACAGGAGACGAACTCGCCGTGCGTAAGGCTGCCAGTGTAGTTTTGTGGAGGCTGCAGCGGCTGCGTGCCCAGCGACGAACTCGCCGAAGTCAAAAGGAGGGCGACTGCGGCGACGATATAATTCAGAATATTTTTTCTGTTTTTCATAATTCGATTTTCTTTCTTTGTTTTAGGTTTGTGGTCTTCGTCCCGGGTAACCCAGACACGCAGAACCGTTTCCCGTTTCTTCCCGAAAATTTGCGCCGCGTTGCAAAGAAAGTGACGAAACCACAGCGCTTTGCGGTTCTCGCAGGGCGGGGCAACAGCCTAACGAGCGAAAGCGCCGATAGCTCGCGAACTATTTTGGTGCAAGCAAGGCGACGAGTTTCGACCCGCGGATTATCGCGGGGTCTTAGGCGCAGAAGATGCTACGATTTTTTCAAAGCGCGCGTCGCCACGAAGTGGATCCCAATGCGGGTTCAGACGCAGATCGTAATAATTGTTCTCTCGCTCTGCCGGAGCCTGTTCGAGGAGGCGCAATGCGGCGTCGGGGTCGCCGGCATAGGCGACAAGCGTCGCCAAATAAAATCCATCCAGCTTTCCTTTCGCGCGCGCGATTTCCGCCAGCGCAGCATCCTTCCAGCCCATCCCCGCGTAAGCCATAGCCACCGCATAGCGAGCCCCGTGGTCGCCGGGATCCTGCTTCGCTTCCATCTCCAAGATCCACCGCACCGAGTCGATTACGGAATAGGCACGCTCTTTGTTCCCCGCATAGAGATGAATCCAACCTTCAAGAAATCCCTTCGGGACCATCGAACCGAATCCGCCGTCGAACCAAGGCAATCGCTCTGAAGGACAAGCCGCGAGAAGGCGTAGAGCTTCGGGGAAGTTTCGCTCGTAAAGGGCAACCGTACAGTGCGCCGCTGTTACTCGACCATCCGGATCCTTGCCGGCGGGAATCTGAGCGAGAAATTTCCTTGTTCGCGCAACCTCTCCTGTCCAGCGGAATTCCGCAATCGCGCGGGAGAGCCGAAAGTAAACAGATTCCGGCGCGAGTTCCAGGGCGCGATCCGAAGCCCAGCGAGCTTTGGCCACGTCTCGCTTCTTATCCAGCAGCGTAAAGTAGTTGTAACAGATTTTTGGTTCCCGCGGGTTGATTTCCATGGCACGCTGGAACGTCGCCTCCGCTTCTTCGAGCCAGTCCATGTCCGTTTGGAACAGGGCCGCTATCATTACCAGGTAGCCGTCGTTTGGGACCAGGCGAAGCGCGCTGGCCACCTCCTCTTTCATCGCTTTGTCTCTCTCGGTTGATTTAGCGGACCACGACAGGATCTTCGCCATCAGCAAGTGTGCTTGTCCGCAATGCGGATCGAGCCGCAGCGCTTCCTCCGCATGACTGCGCGCTTCGGCGAGCAGCACCGGCTGACGATCAAACCATTCGTAGCGACCTTGGAGTATTTCGGCGAGTCGCGCGTGAGCCAGGGCAAATCGCGGGTCCAGCGCGACTGCGTGTCTGTAGCATTGTTCGGCCGCAACGAAGTTGTCGCGCGAGACCTCAGGCCGCATTTGAAACTCACGGCCGCGCAGATAAACGACGTAGGCATCGGGATTGTTCGTCAGCTTCGCTTCCACTTGCGCCTTCTCCTCCGGGCTGAGCTTCGCCGCCAGAGCAGTGGCGATTTCCGCCGCCAGCTCGCCTTGCAGAGCAATCGAATCCTTCAGTGTGCGATCGTACCGGTCCGACCAGATTTGCCGTTCTGTCGTGGCGTCGGTCAACTGCACATTAACCAGCACGCGATTTGCAGTGCGACGAACGCTACCCTCGAGAACGGCTCCAACGCCAAGCTCTTGTGCGATCGCGCGGATACTGCGACCGGAAAGATCCCGGTATGACGCTACCGAACCCCGGCTAACAACCTTCAAATCCTTGATCCGGGCCAGGCTGGTCACGAGATCGTCCTGAACGCCGTCAGCGAAAAACGCATTCTCCTTGTCGTCGGAGAGGTTGCGAAACGGTAGAACCGCAATGCTCTTCGGCGGGACGCTGGAAGTATTCGCCGCGCCGGAGAGCGACTGGTAGCGCTTCTGTGGAAAAAGTACAACGGCTGCTAAAATCGCGAGCGAAACCCAAGCGGCTGCGAGTGCGAACCGCCTCGCTGTTTTCCAGAAATCTAGAATCTGCGCGCGGCAATCCTGTAATTGCGATGTGAGTGCACGGACACTCGGGCGTGCTGCCGGTTCGAGCGCAAGCATCGACACGAGCAACGAAATAAGGCGGCTTGGAACACGTGCCGCCTTCAGTTGTTCGACCGGCAGAAGTCGCGAGCGCTGGTTTGCGCGAATCTGCTCGATGGTCGCCCCCTCGAATGGTCTGTGGCCGGTAAGCAAATACCACAGGGTTGCGCCTAACGAATAGATGTCAGAGCGAACGTCCACCCGGGCATCAGTGAATTGCTCCGGACTGGCGAAAGCTGGTGTACCGACAAACCCTCCGTGGGTTAAGCCCATTGCATCCGGCTTTTCGGCCAATGCTTTCGCCACGCCGAAATCAATCACCTTCACGAGTAGATGCGACGCCCTCGTCGCGTTCTTCCTCGCACGAGAAATCGGCGGGGCCGCCGCTTCTACGGTTTCAACCAGCATCAAATTTGCCGGTTTCAAATCCCGGTGCACAAGGCCTTGCTTTTCCGCTGCGGCCAGTGCGCTGCTGACCTGTAAGGCGATGTCGATGGTCGTGAGCGCGTCGAGCGGCCCGATCCGGCGCACACGCGTCTCCAGCGTTTCGCCTTCCACCAGTTCCATCGCGCAGAAGCACTGCCCGTTTTCTTCGCGAATACCAAAATGGTAAACCGTGGCGACATTTGGATGCCGCAACGCTGCCGCCGTCCGTGCTTCGCGCATGAACCGTGCGCGTACTTCCGCTCCGCGCTTCACCCATTCCGAAGCGATAAGCTTGAGTGCGACCGGCCGCTGCAACGACGTATCGATCGCGCGATATGTGACGCCCATCGCGCCGCGGCCCAATTCCCAGGCCGTTCCATCGTCGCCACGCTCGATCCTGTAGTTGCCGAGTCGATTCGTTACAGGAGCGAACAATCTTTCATCACGTTCCTCCGCGTCATCGAATCCAACGCGCAGCAGGCAAATCATGCAGCGACCAAGACCGCTAGAATATCCTCCCGTCAGTCGCGTCCCGCATTCGGGACAAACTGCCGCGCTTTTCGCTTGTGCCTGCATTCAATCCGCCGCGAGTACTTCGCAAAGATGCC
>JBLMXH010000063.1:0-4080 GCA_050257685.1 Nitrospirota bacterium | reverse complement strand
GCGATCGGATCAAGCGCCGAACAGGGTTCGTCCATCAACAGGACTTCCGGTTCAACGGCGAGCGCGCGCGCGATACAAAGCCGTTGTTGCTGGCCACCGGAAAGGCTCGTCCCGGATTTGTGCAAATCGTCTTTCACCTCATCCCACAATGCCGCCATCCTCAATGATTGCTCGAGTCGTTCGTTAAGGAATTTTCGATCGCTCACACCGTTCAAACGGAGACCGACGATAACGTTGTCGCCGATCGACATCGTCGGGAACGGATTGGATTTCTGGAACACCATCCCGACGCGCCTGCGCACAATTGCCGGGTCCACACCGCTTGCGTAGAGATTTTGACCATGAAGGAACACGCTGCCTTCAATACGCGTGTGCGGCACCAATTCATGCATGCGGTTGAGCGCGCGGATGAACGTCGATTTACCGCAACCGCTCGGACCGATGATTGCTGTCACGGCTTTCGCGGGCATGTCCATGCTCACATTGTCTATCGCGCGTTTGGATCCGTACCACATTGATACGCTGTTGGCTTCCATGGCCACAGGAAGCGGCTCTCCATCTGTATTCGACAATACCGCGGCGCCGGGATCGCGAGGTTCAACTACTTCAGGTTGCGGCATAGGTGCGGCAATCATCTTGAGAATTAACCAGATGCGGTCCGAACACGGGTGACAATTCTAACCAGCACGTTAACGCAGAAAACGCCAGTGACGAGAACAAGCGCCCCCGCCCACGCCTGACTATGCCAATCGTCGTACGGAGAGATTGCATATGTGAAGATTTGCAGGGGCAACGCTGCAATCGGCTCGCTCAGGTCGTGGTTCCAAAAACGGTTGCCGAACGCGGTGAAAAGAAGAGGCGCAGTTTCGCCGCCGACGCGCGCCAGCGCGAGCAGAATGCCAGTGATGATTCCGCGCGACGCTGTTTTGACCACGATGTGGAGAATTGTTTTCCAGCGTGCGATGCCTAACGCGAGAGCGGCTTCGCGATAACCGACAGGCACGAGAAGAATAACTTCCTCCGTTGTGCGCAGGATCAAGGGGATCATGATTAAGGCCAGCGCGAGTCCGCCGGCGTATGCTGAAAAACTTTTAAAGCGCAAAACAATCAGCCCGTACACGACCACGCCCCAGATGATGGAAGGAACGCCATTGAGCACGTCTGCTATGAAACGCAGCACCGCATTCACACGCGCAGTGCCGTACTCAGCCAGGAAAATTCCGCCGAGCACGCCGACGGGAATTCCAATGACACTTGCAAGCGCCAGCAACTCCAGTGTGCCAACGATCGCGTTGGCCATACCGCCACCGGCCGCGCCTACCGGCTTGGGCAACTGCGTAAAGAAGTCGAGATTAATGGCGCCGATGCCGCTTTTGAGCACGTACAAAAACACGAGACCAAGCGGCGCGATCACAAGCACCGCGGAACAAAATGTCAGCCCGGAAATGACGGCGCTCTTGAGCTTGCGCCAACTGTGATGGTCACTGTGCCGCGTCTCCATATTCATTGAACTCGACCGGGGTCTGCGCCTGCGGTGATCGTTTTCAACAGCAGTTGCGCGAGCAGATTGACCAGAATCGTCACGCCAAACAAAACCAATCCGATCTCGAATAGTGCCTGCAGGTACATGTCGCTGGTCGCTTCCGTAAATTCATTGGCGATTACGCTGGCCAGCGTGTAACCGGGTTTGAACAGCGACGCGGCAATCTGCGGCGTGTTACCGATTACCATTGTTACCGCCATCGTTTCACCCAATGCACGACCAAGTCCGAGTATTACCGCCCCGAACAAACCTTTCCTGGCGTAACTGAGCACCGCGATGCGTGTCACTTCCCACCGTGTCGCCCCGAGTGCATACGCGGCTTCGCGCTGCAAATCTGGGACGCTCCGCAGGATTTCCCGCGACACTGATGTGATGATCGGCAGAATCATAATCGCAACAATGATTCCACCAGCCAGCATGCAAGGGCCATAAATTGGACCTTTAAAAAACGGCGTCCAACCAAGTATCTTCTCCAGGAAGGGAAACGGATAATCACGAAGCCACGGGATCATGACGAAGATTCCCCAAAGCCCGAGTATTACGCTGGGGATCGCGGCCAGCATCTCGATGAGCGACACGACCGGTTGCCGAATCCAGAGCGGCGCGAGTTCCGTCAAGTAAACCGCAGTCGCGATGCTCAGTGGCACCGCGATAAGCAACGCGATGAGTGAGGAAACTGCCGTGCCGTAAATGAATGGCAACGCGCCGAACTCTTCAGCCACGGGGTCCCACGTCGACGCGGTGATAAAAGGGAATCCAAATTTTTGGATCGCCTGCCACGAGCCCCGTCCGAGTTCCCACCCGATAAGCATAACCAGCAAAACCACCGCAAATGCCATCGACAGCGTAAGCCAATAAAAAGCTTTATCGCCAAACCGTGACGGTCGCGACATCCGCGCCTGCGCTGGCCGAATGGTGTCTGCTTCCTCGACAGTAGTCGCCGACATGTAGTTACGCCGATTGTTCAACCGGCAGAGATGCCAACCAGTCTTGAATCTTTGATGCTATCTGGCCGCGAATGTCGCGTACCTTCTGCAACTTCCGCTCGTACGACCCCGTGACTTTTGACGGGTCGTGAAATGGCCAATGCAAACGTTTCGTGATTCCAGGAAAAATCGGACATTTCTCAGCTGATTCCGCATCGCAGACGGCGATCACGTATTGAAACGTTTCCCCGCTTTTCCAGACATCAAATACGCTCTTGGTTTTGTTTTGCGAAATATCGAGACCGATCTCAGCCATCGAATCCACCACCAGCGGATTCAATTCACCTGGCTCAAGGCCGGCACTCTGTGCATCGAAGCGATCGCCTGCGTAATGCTTTAGAAAAGCTTCGCACATCTGACTACGGCCACCGTTGTGCAGGCAAATGAATAAGACTCTCGGCCGGTGGAACATTTCGATTAATCGGTTTGAAGGGCTTAGAATTTAATCTCGTCGATCCGTTTCAACACTCGCTGCTGGACATTCTCGGGCAATGGCGCGTAGTCCAGGTCCTTGGCCATCGCCTCACCTTTCGTTGCCGCCCACTTTAAGAATTCCACCAGTTTTTTGCCTTTGGTCGGATCCTTCTGTTGTTGGTAAACCAGCAACCACGTTGCGCCTGCGATCGGATATGCGTCCTTGCCCGGAGCGTTTGTCATAGAAAAACGGAAGTCGTCTGGAATATCTGCGGTCCCGAGCGCGGCCGTCACTGATTCGATCGTGGGTTTTACAAATTCGCCTGCGGAATTTTTTAGCTCCGCATACGACATTTTGTTTTGTATGGCGTAAATCAATTCCACATAGCCGATTGTTCCCGGTGTTTGTTTTACTTGTCCTGAGACGCCTTCATTTCCTTTGCCGCCGATGCCGACGGGCCAATTGACTGACGTGTTGTTCCCGACCTTTTGCTTCCATTCCTGGCTGATCTTACTCAGGTAATCGGTGAAAATGAAAGTGGTCCCGCTTCCATCGGATCGATGCACAACTACAATATCTTTATCGGGCAGCTTTAGGCCGGGGTTTAACGCAGCAAGCTTTGGGTCATTCCATTTTTTGATTTGCCCGAGATAAATTCCCGCGATGGTATCTCCATCGAGTTTTAGGCCGGGATTGCCAGGCAGGTTGGAGACGATGACCACCGCCCCTGCGACTGTGGGAATGTGCAGGAGTTTTCCCGGCGCTTTGCTCAAGTTTTCATCGCTCATCGGGCCGTCGGATGCGCCGAAATCCACAGTTTGGGCCATGATCTGCTTTTGTCCGCCTCCCGAACCGATCGACTGATAGTTGAACCGGACAGACGGATCGATCTTCGCGTATTCATCGAACCATTTGGAATAAATCGGATATGGGAACGTCGCGCCCGCACCGTTGATCATCATTTGCGCCGAAGCGTTTGCGGTTAGTCCCAACGCAATTGCAAGCCCAACAAGCTTTGTTTTGTGCAGTTTTATCATTAAACAAAACTGCCGCAGGCCGATTCAGCCGGTCAAAATCTTTACTGTTACGTTTGTGTGACAAGGCCTGCAGCCATCGCCCTGTGGGCGATGCACTGC
>JBLMXH010000062.1:0-25479 GCA_050257685.1 Nitrospirota bacterium | reverse complement strand
CTGATCCGCGACGATCGCCTCGTAACCCAACGTTCGGACGCGAAAGCACAGCTGCAAAACCCGAACAACACAGAGGCGGAGTAATGAAGTGCTGGGGGGATTGCGAGGTGTTCGGGGGGAGCGCGGGCATTCTGCCCGCTGCCGCCGGCATGTTGCCGGTGGCCTTTTTCTCGCATCGCGGCCTGCTGCCGTTCTGGGAGCGCCCGCTTCCAGCGGGCAGTCTTCGGCATCTTGCCGAAGACAGAACACGGTCCAACAGAAGCGTTCGGCAGGATGCCAAACGCGGCACGCTGGAAGCGTGCGCTCCAACCGCTTTCACGACGTAACGATTTAACCTTTCACGAAATCCCATGCGCATCGCACCCGCATTTACCGTTGCCAACCGCGCACTGCGGCGAAACAAAATGCGTTCGGTGCTTACTGCGCTGGGCATCATCATCGGCGTCGGCGCGGTCGTCGCGATGGTTGGGATCGGCAACGGCGCGAAGGCGCAAGTTGAATCACAGATCGCCAGCCTCGGCGAAAATGTGATTCTGATCTTTTCCGGTAGCACCACCTCCAGTGGCATCCGCACTGGCTGGGGCAGCGCGGGCACGTTGAAGATTGAGGATGCCGAAGCAATTCGTCGGGAGGTGCCGGGCGTCATCAGCGTTAGCGAAGAAGTTGTTTCAACGACGCAGGTGGCCGCTGGAAATCAAAACTGGTTCACCCGAATTTACGGAGAATCACCGGATTACTTTGATATCCGCCAATGGCCGCTGGCTGATGGCGTGCCCTTCACCGCGCAGGATGTGCGCAGCGCGAATAAAGTTTGCGTAATTGGCCGCACGACTGCGACCGAAATTTATGGCAACGAAAATCCAATCGGCCAGATTTTGCGGGTTAAGAACGTGCCCTTCACGATTCTTGGCGTGCTCACGCCAAAGGGGCTGAGCCCGCAAGGCGTGGACCAGGACGACATCGTTGTGATGCCTTTCACGAGCGCGATGAAACGGGTGATCGGCGGCACCACTCTGCGCAACATCAACGTGCAAATTGGTGACGCCCAGCAAATCCAAGCCGCGCAGCAACAAATCATCTCCTTGCTCCGGCAAAGGCATAACATTCGCCCCGGACGCGACGACGATTTCACGGTGCGTACCCAACAGGAGATCGCCGAGGCCGCTACGGCCACGTCGCGGGTGATGACAGTGCTACTCGGCGCAATCGCAGGCGTGTCATTGCTCGTCGGGGGCATCGGCATCATGAACATTATGCTGGTGAGCGTAACCGAACGGACGCGTGAGATTGGAGTTCGCATGGCCGTCGGCGCACGCGGGAACGACATTCTCACCCAATTCCTGATTGAAGCGGTTACGCTAAGTTCGGTCGGTGGCGTGATCGGCATCATGTGCGGCATCGCCACATCAAGGATGCTCTCGATCTACGCCCATTGGCCAACGCTGATTTCCGTCAGCTCAATCGCAATCGCGTTCCTGTTCAGCGCTGCTGTCGGCGTTTTCTTCGGTTTTTATCCTGCGCGCAAAGCTGCCGCGCTCGATCCAATCGAAGCGCTCCGCTACGAATGAAACGAATGACGAAATCCGAATGACGAATTTCGAAGGAATGTCGAAGGGCGAATGACGAATTCAGTCTGATACGATCACTCTCTCGTTTCGGGTTTCGCCATTCGGATTAATTCGTCATTCGTCATTCGTCATTCATGTGAATTCTTGTCACTCTTCTTCGTTGATGCCGGCTCCGGCGTCTCTGCTATCGCATCCACCGGAACCGGCGCTTCGCCATTTACGCGGACTATTCCAACAATACGCACCGCATCGCTGCTTTGTTCAGCTCGGTGTCTCTCGTTAGACGCCGGCGTCATCGGCCGTCGTGGCGGCGGCGCTGCGTAATTGCCCTCGAACACCACTGCTTTTTTTAGGCTCAGGTTAAATCCAGTCGCGCGAAAGTACGATTGGGAGGTCGCTGATTTGTTTTCGCCGACTGCTTTGGCAGCGTACCCCGGCGTCTGCTTCGCCATCTCGCGTCGCGCAGCCATGCGAGAATCGAGTTCCGCGCCCTTTATTGATTGCTCGATCTTACCGATGTAGGTCGATCCGTCGGCATCGATCACGCGAATTTGATTCCCCTCTTGCTGAACTTGAAACCTGTTCAAAACATTTGCGGCGCCGCTTACCTGCGCATTATTCCGAAAAGATTGACCAGCTGATTGCTGGGAAAATTGCTGCGCTGTCGCGAGGCTGCCAGCTGATGACGGTTGCGACACCGGCGGAGCGGCTGGTGATATCGTGTCTGACTTCGCTTTCGAATCGGCACCTGCTGCAGGCGCAGCCGGCGGCGCCGCCTGAATTTTCGCGCTGGCTATGCCTTTTGTTGCCTGACTGGGGACCTCGGCCGCAGCTCGTTCTTGTGCAAAATGAGTTGACGATTTTGACGCTTCCGCCCCAGAGATCGACGCCGCCTCCGCGGGTTCGACCTTAATTTGAGTGTTGTCGGCCAGATTCACTGTCGGTTCGGTGGCGCTCAGCGCCGGCGCGTTCGCGAGAGTGTCCTTCGCTGGTACGGCGGGGTTTAGAGCAGCGGCTGCTGCAGCGGTGCGATCACGAAGCGCTATGTCACCGGATTCTGCGCCCGGGTGTGATTGGTTCCACCAAATTGCAGGGACCAACACTAATAGCGTTGCCAGTGCTGCCGCCACCGTCAGCCGCGGCCAGAAGCTTGTCATCCATGACGGTCGCGGTTCGGCGTTTTCGTCTTCCGTGGCTCCCGCTCGCGCGATCTCCTCATGCAGGCGCGCACGCAGCGGATTCGGCATTTGGGGATCGTCACCAAATTGCGCGCGACGCGCTTTTGCCAGCGCCTCGAGCATTTGTTCCATGGGGTTTTTTGGTTCCGATGCCATGATTCTATAAATTAGACGGCAAACGATTGTCCGATGGGAAAATTTCCTTCGCGATATTGAGCAAGCGATCCAGACATTTGCTTAATCGCGAGCTGACCGTTTTTGGATTAAGACGCAGTTCCGCCGCAATTTCATCGTAACTCAACTCGCCGAAGTACCGCAGTTCGATGATTTCCCGGCACGGCTCGCCGAGACGATCAAGACTTTCTCTCACCAGGCGGGAAGTCTCAGCAATCTGCAATAACGCATCGGGCCCGGGATTCGCGGCTGGCGGATCAATCGGCGGTTCGTCATCGGTTCGGCCGGCATCGATGGAAAGGTGCACCGCGTTTCCACCTCGTTTCGCGGCCCGCGTTTTTTCTCGATAATCCATCGCCTTATTCGCTGCGATTCGCAGCAACCATGTTTGAAATGAGCTTCGACCCTGAAACGAAGATAGATTTTTAACCACTGATAAAAAAGTTTCCTGGCAGATCTCTTCCGTGTCTTCGTGGCTGAAATCACCGGATAGCTGAAACACAAAGCGAGCGACCGTCCCGTAGTACTTATCGAATAGAGAATCCCACGCCGCCGTATTTCCCAAACGGCATCCCGCGATCATTTGAGCTTCCGACGCCAACGCTGAAGCATCCGCCGCTGTTAGCGGTCCGGCTCTGCTGGAAAACTCCTGATCGATCACAACACCTCGCGGACGGAGCATCTTATCGACGTCTGACTGTCGCGCCTAGCCTGCTGATCAAAAATAATATTTCGGCAGGTCGGGAGCATTTTTCCGGAGTTCCCGACTAATGGTCCATGAACAAAAAATTGGTGCTAGCGATCGGGCTCTTCCTTCTTGGAGCGATCTCTCAATCCCGCGGGGATGGTTTCATAATCGTCGAGCGGCCGATCTATGTTCCGCCGACCCATTTCCCGTTCGCACCGCTCGAAGTCACCAGCCATCAGGTCAACGTCAAAATTGATGGTCAGGTCGCCATCACATCGATCGACCAGGAGTTCTACAATCCTAACGATCAACGGCTCGAAGGATTTTACATGTTTCCTGTCCCAAAAGGGGCACACATCGACAAGTTCAGCATGGAAATCGGCGGCAAGAGCGTCGACGCAGAACTACTTCCGGCTGACAAGGCGCGTGGCATTTACGAGGACATCGTGCGAAAAATGCGCGATCCCGCGCTGCTCGAGTACGCCGGCCGCGATCTCTTCAAGGTCCGCATTTTTCCGATCGAACCGCGCAGCCGCAAACCCATTAAGATTTCCTACACGGAACTGCTCCGCTCCGACGCTGGCACCGTCACTTATCTCTATCCGCTCAGCACTGAGAAATTCTCCGCCCGGCCTATCAAAAATCTGAGCGTAAAAATTGACCTTAAGAGCGCGGAACCGATCGCCTCAATTTATTCGCCCAGCCACAAAGTTGAGATTAAGCGCGACGGCCCGAACCGCGCCATCATTGGTTATGAAAGCAAAGACGAAAAGCCCGACACAGATTTTCAGCTCGTCTACAGCTCCGACACGCGTGATGTCGGCCTCAGATTAATCACTTACAAACCAGACAGTGACGACGGTTATTTTCTGCTTCTGGCTGCCCCGACCGTTGGCAACGAGGCAAAGGCGGCAGCCAAAGACGTGGTTTTCGTCGTGGACACCTCCGGTTCAATGGCCGGCGCCAAACTGCAGCAGGCGCAAAAAGCGCTGAGATTTTGCGTAGAAAATCTCAATGCCGATGATCGGTTCGAGATCGTCCGCTTTTCGACGGAAGCTGAGCCGCTTTTCCGCGAGTTGGTTCCGGCCGACACCGATCACCGCAAACGTGCGAATGGTTTCATTGACGACTTCAAGCCAATCGGCGGGACTGCGATTGCCGATGCGCTGCAGAGCGCTCTCAAGGTTCGACCGGACAAGAGCGATCGCCCATTTGTGGTGATTTTCCTAACCGATGGTCTGCCCACGGTGGGAACACGCAATGCTGATGAAATCGTTGCGAACATCAAAAAAGCGAGTGGCGTTCGGATTTTTTCATTCGGAATTGGCTCCGACGTAAACACACAATTGCTGGATCAAATCGCCGAGGGTACGCGCGCATTCAGCCAATACGTCCTGGCCAATGAAGATCTCGAGCTCAAAGTCTCGAACTTTTACACCCGGATCAAAGAGCCTGCCCTAACAAATCTGAAGCTGGATCTCGGTGGTGGTGTTCACACATCGAAAATGTATCCGGCGGATCTGCCGGACCTGTTCAAAGGAGACCAATTGGTAGTAGCGGGTCGATACAACGGCCCCGGTGATGTCGACGCGAAGCTGACCGGCAACGTCGGCGGCCGCGAAGAGACGTTTACTTACAAACTGCATTTCGACGATCGCAAGACGACCGACGATTACGTGCCGCGGCTTTGGGCGACGCGCCGCGTCGGGTTTCTCCTCGATGAAATCCGCATCCACGGCGAAACCGCCGAGCTTCGCGATGAAACAACCGAGTTGGCCCGGAAATACGGAATCGTTACGCCTTACACTGCTTATCTCATCGTAGAAGACGAAGATCGCCGGCGCGTGCCGATGGCCGATCGATCCATGCAGAGCATGAGCACCGATACGGCGACACGTGCCGAAGTCGCCAAGGCTTGGACCGGATTCAAGGAGAAGAAAGAGGGTGAGGACGGCGTTGCCAATGCGCGCAGCCAGAATGCGTTCAAGTTTGCGCAGCAGGCACCGGCATCGATCGCATCTGGTAGCTCCGAATCATTGCGAGGATTTGCCGCTGCAGCTCCCGCTGGCACACCGGCGGCGGCGCGCCTTGGTCAATACACGCAACAGTCCAAATTCGTGAACGGGCGCGCATTTTTCCAAAACGGAAATCAATGGATCGATTCAAGCGCGCAGAACAGCACCAAACGCCAGCGCGTCCAGTTTAACTCCGAAGAATACTTCAACCTGCTGAAAAAATATCCCGAAGCCGGCCCGTGGCTGGCATTAGGTCAAAACGTCGTGCTCAAGCTCGACGACACTGTTTATGAAATCGCTGAATAACAATCGAATGAAAACACTAACTGCTCGCCGCATCGGCATCCTGCCGATCATCTTGTCCGCCTCCGCCATGGTTAGCCTTTGGCAACCGTTGTTCGCTAACACTCCGCCAACACCTCAATCGAAACCACGCATCGAGGTCTGCTTCGTTCTCGATACTACCGGTTCAATGGGAGGTCTGATCGAAGGCGCGAAACAAAAGATCTGGTCGATCGCCGATGAAATGATCAGCGCACAACCAACCCCGGAATTAAAGCTCGGGCTGATTGGTTATCGCGACCGCGGCGATGATTACGTCGTGAAATCGTTCGGTCTCACCGACGACATCGATGCGATTTACGGACACTTGCGCGAGTTCCAGGCCGGTGGTGGCGGCGATGCACCGGAGAGTGTGAACGAAGCGCTTGCAGAAGCCATTCACAAGATGCCATGGAGCAGCGACAAGAAGGTCCTGAAGATCATCTTTCTCGTCGGCGACGCGCCGCCGCACATGGATTATCCAAACGGACCGAAGTATCCGGATCTGTGCCGGGAAGCAGCGAAAAAAGACCTGATTATCAATACCATTCAGTGTGGTGAGATGGCCGAGACCAAGGCAGTCTGGCAGGAGATCGCGAAATTATCGGAAGGTAGTTACGTAGGCATCTCGCAATCTGGCAACGTCGCTGTGATTTCGACGCCAATGGACAAGGAGCTAAGCCGGCTTAACGAACAAATCGGGGCCACTCTCATTCCGTACGGTGACAGTACATTGCAGGCCGAAGTCCATGCGAAATTTGCAGCAGCTAAGAGTGCTCCAGTTTCCGCAATGGCCGATCGGCTCACCTACAATAGCAAGACTGGTCGCGCTATGCAGGGCAGCGGTGAATTAGTCGACGCGCTTAACGAGAACAAGCTCAAGGTCGAAGAGATCGACCAGAAACAACTTCCGGCCGAGCTCCAGAAATTGGATCGCGACGAACTGCAAAAACGCATTACTAGGGCCCGTGACGAACGCGCTGACCTGCAAAAGCAGATCGTCGAACTATCGAAAAAACGCGAAGCCTATATTCAATCAGAGAACAAACGGTTCGCAGCCGAAGGCAAAGGCGACGGCTTCGATCAAAAGGTGACTGAAACGCTTCACGCCCAGGCCGCAAGAAAAGGAATTACCTATTGATGCTGGATGAATGGAGTGAATTCCGTAACATGCCACGCAACGCGGGGAAACGAATGACGAAGCTCGAATGTCGAATGCCGAAGGAATGTCTAAGCCCGAATGACGACTATCGAAGGGTTTGTCGAAGCCCGAATGACGAACTCAGCGCGCTACAATCACCAACCTTTTTGGGTTTCGTCATTCGACTTTGATTCGTCATTCGTCATTCGGATTTCGTCATTCATCCGAATTCGTGTTGTTGTAGCGGCGGTCTATGACCGCCGAAATCTGCGGCAATCTGCGCAATCTGCAGATAGATTGAGTTATGGCTGAACACCGTGGTTTTAAAAAACTGGTCGCAGAAGCGAAGAAGCACATAACCGAAATTTCGCCCCAGGATGCCGCAGCGAAACTAAACAGCGGCGAAGCAGTCGTCGTCGATGTCCGCGACAAAGATGAATGGGATAAAGAACACATTCCCGGCGCGACTCACATGAGCCGTGGCACGATTGAGTTCGACATTGAAGAAGAAGTTCCCGACAAAAACGCGATCGTTATTTGTCATTGCGGCGGCGGCAGCCGGTCGGCACTCACCGCCGAAAACCTGAAAAGAATGGGTTATAAAAACGTCCATTCGATGGCCGGCGGGTTCAGAGCCTGGAAAGCGGCTGGTCTTCCGACGACATAGCCGCGGCGAAACGCCGGCCGCGCTAATCAGAGACATTTGCATCCGCGCCATGACGTGACGAGAAGTTTACCTCTTATGTCATTGCGTCTTTGCTTCTTTACTTGCGCGCTGCTTAACGTTGCGCAAATCACCGGCGTGTTCGCCGCCGATCTCAAGGATAATCCATTCGCAGCCGAGAGCGTGCTGCCATATCAATACCCGCCCTTCGACAAGATTAAGGACGAGAATTTCATCCCCGCGATCGAAGCGGGAATGCGCGAGCAACTGAAAGAAATTGAGCCGATCGCGAATAATTCCGAGAAACCGACATTCGACAACACAATCGTCGCACTCGAGCGCACCGGGCGATTGCTCGATCGGGCCCAGCGCACCTTTTCAAACCTCAACGCCTGCGACACAAATCCGACCCGGCAAAAGATCGATAAAGAAATGGCGCCGAAACTAGCTGCGCACCGGGACGAGATTTTTTTGAATCCGAAGTTATTCGCCCGCGTCCAGGCGCTTTATGACCAGCGAGATAAGTTCGCCGCAGCGAATCCGTCCGATGGCGGACTCGGGCTCGATCCCGAATCGGCTTATTTGCTCGAACGTTATTACAAGGATTTCGTGCGCGCGGGGGCCAAGCTATCCGATTCCGACAAGCAAAACCTGAAAGAGATCAACGCCGAGTTGGCCAAGTTGCAGACGGATTTCGAGCAAAATGTTTTGAAAGAACGAAACGCCTCGTCCGTGGTCGTCGATAAAAAAGAAGAGTTGGCCGGACTTACCGACGATCAGATGAAGAGTGTGATCAATGCCGCGAAAGCAGAAAACAAGGAAGGCAAGTTCGTCATCCAGCTTCAGAATACCACCGGGCAGCCGTTGCTCGGGTCATTGCAGAATCGGCCTTTGCGTGAGCGGATCATGCAGGCATCGCTCGCGCGCAACAGCAAGGGAGGTGAATTCGATACGCGCAATATCGTGCTGCAGACAGCCCAGCTTCGCGCGCAGAAAGCAAAGTTGTTAGGCTACGATAATTGGGCAGCGTACCAACTCGAAGACCAAACAGCGCACAATGTGCCGACCGTGAACAAACTGCTGGCCGATCTCGCGCCCCCCGCGGTTGCTAATGCGAAACGTGAGGCGGCCGAGCAGCAGAAAATTGTCGATCAGGAGAAAGGCGGCTTTCAGATCGCGGCAGCCGATTGGGATTTTTACTCCGAGAAAGTGCGGAAGGCGAAATACAACTTCGATGAATCGGAGGTGCGCCCGTATTACGAGCTGAATCATGTGATCATCGACGGGGTGTTTTTCGCCGCGAACAAGGAATATGGCCTCACATTCAAAGAGCGGCACGACCTGCCGGTGTATCAGCCGGACGTGCGCGTCTGGGAAGTGTTTGATCGCGATGGCAAACCGCTGGCGATTTTCATCGGCGATTACTATGCGCGAGCATCGAAGCGCGGCGGCGCCTGGATGAATTCTTATGTCGCACAAAACGATCTGTTCGCGACGAAGCCGGTGGTTGCTAATCACCTCAATATTCCGAAGCCGCCTCCCGGCGAACCGACACTGCTCACTCAAGATGAAGTACGCACCGCGTTTCACGAATTCGGGCACGCGCTGCACGGAATGTTTTCGAACGTGAAGTATCCTCGGTTCAGCGGAACGACCGTGCCGCGTGATTTCGTGGAGTATCCGTCGCAGGTGAATGAGATGTGGGCCACGTGGCCGGAAGTCCTCGCAAATTACGCGAAACATTACAAGACCGGCGGACCAATACCCCAGGCATTGCTCGACAAGGTCAAGGCCGCGGAAAAATTCAATCAGGGCTTCAAGACCACGGAATATTTGTCGGCTTCGCTACTCGACCAGGCATGGCATCAACTGAATCCGTCTGACATTCCGAAAGACGCAATTGCGTTTGAAGCGGAGGCATTACACAAGGCCGGGGTCGATTTTCCGCCGGTGCCGCCGCGCTACCGCAGCTTCTATTTTTCACATTCATTCGCCGGCGGCTACTCAGCCGGCTATTACTCATACATCTGGAGCGAAGTGCTCGACGCCGACACAGTGGAGTGGTTTAAGCAACACGACGGATTGAAACGCGAAAACGGCGAGCGGTTTCGCGACCTGTTGCTCTCACGCGGCGGATCCGCTGACGCTCTCGGACTATTCAAGAATTTTGTCGGACGCGATCCGTACATCGAGCCATTGCTCAAACGGCGCGGCCTCGATCGCGCGCCCGGAGCAGACGACACAAAGACCGAATCGCAACCGCCATCAAAATAGTCGCCCCGGCGCTTCCGTAGTCAGTGGCGTGTCAGCAATGTCGCACGCTTCAAAACACGCCCGGTAGCCGTCGCCCTGTCGGCAAGGTCAGGCGCTTCAAAATGTTCCCGTTGGCCCTTGCGCTGCCGGCGACGTCACGCGGTTCCAAACCTTTTCTCCTGTAGCTGTCGCCCTATTGCCGACGTCGTGCACGCTTCGCACAGCGAAGCGGCTACAGTTTTCAGGTTCCCGCATTGATTCTCGAACTCAGCGGAATCTCGAACCCTGCTATTGCAATGTTTGATCACATATGTGATCAAACATTGCAGACGTCTCCGGTTCGAGCTAGAGCCGCAACGCCCTCGTTGCGCTGGTTCTGTGGCCGCGAGCGGCCCGTCTCAATCGTTTGCCCTGCGGGCAACGTGCGCTTCCGACAGCCAAGCGGCTACAACTCTTCAGGTTGCCGGGCTGACATTCGAATGCAGCAAAACGGACGATCCTGCCACATTGCAATGTTTGATCACATATGTGATGCAACATTGCAAGGCGAGCGAACATCACGGAGTTCTGACGAAGTGTCGGTGGAACTCTTCTGTGTTTCCGATCACCAGCGCCTCTACGGTTTTGCTTCGTACAAACTGTTAAACGGATTTTCTAACGGCACTCGCCTGACGCTGCCAAACCCGGCTTGCTCGCAAAGCTCGCGGACCTTCGCTTCATGAAAACCGAGCGTGCCGAGTCCCACACCATTGTTCGCAAGCGAAGTGGTCATGCAGTAAAACACGCTTACGCCATGAAACATCGCGCCTAGCGGGTGGGCGTTCTCCTCGAGCTTGTCGGAGCAATTGATGTCGAGACAGACGTAGATTCCCCCCGGCCGCAGCGCGCTCCGAATCGATTGCAACAACTGAAGCGGATCGACTGCATCATGCACCACATCAAACGTCGTGATCACATCAAACTTCCCCGGTAATCCTTTTGACACATCGCGCTCTTCAAAGCGCACCCGGTCTGACACGCCGGCTTCGCCAGCGTTCTCGCTCGCGCGCTCGACTGTCGGACCGAAGTTGTCGTAGCCGACGTAAAGCGATCGCGGAAACGCCTGTGCGAGTTTGATAATTGCGCGTCCTCGCCCGCATCCGACGTCAGCCACATCACAACCGCGTTCGAGATGCGCTTTCACGTCAGGCATTGCGGGAATCCATTGCTGCAACATCAGATTTTCAAACCACGTCGATGTCAACCGCTCCAGGCCATCCCACATCATGTCGGTATATTGCGATTGAGAAACGCCGCCGCCACTGCGAAACGCACTGACAATGTGGTCGAATACTCCGGCTTGCGCTGGCAGCATCTGGTATATGCCGCCCATGAAAAATGGGCCGTTCTCATGTGCGAGTACAGAAGCGTGTTCGGCCGGCAAGCTGAAGCGCTTTGTCGGAACGTCGTAACTGAGGTAACCGGCCGTGGCCATGCCGCCGAGCCATTCGCGCAAATAGCGCTCGTTCAGTTTCGTTCGCGACGCGAGCTCAGTCGATGTCGCCGGGCCCCGCTCCGCCAGATTTTTGAACAATCCTAATCGGTCGCCAATTGCTGCGAGCAGCGTCGTCATTGTGCCGCTGATTTGCTCGACCACTTTCCCTACAAATTCCTCCTGACGAACAGGATCAACTGCTCCTGTTTGGCTCATACACTTCTCAGTTAATGACCCTCGGAGAAATTTCAAGGGGTCTGTTAAATAACAACCCTTCATGTAGCCACGCCCCTGTGGGGCGTCTTATTCTCACTGGTTCCTTACGGCGCACAGCGCCGTGGCTACAGGGCGTGTCGGATTGATTGCATGACTTCTAACGAATTGCCGGTGGAAATGGTCTTTCAATCTGTTACGTTTCTAATCCCGTGAGCGAAGCACCGGATAGCACTGCACAAGCGAAAGCACCGAACATCGACAGAGCCGATTTGCGCCTTGAAAGCATTCAGGATGCGGTGATCCGGCTGGCGGGTAACTCACAGGACGGAATTCAAACCGCGGGCGCATTCCTGGCACGACTCGCCGGCCGCAGTGAGCACGACGTCATGACCTACATGACTATCCCGGCGACGATCTCGGGTGGTCCCTCCATTTTTCAAGTCCGCATCGGTTCGGGCGAAGTTTTATCGGCGGGTGATGAGGCCGATTTTCTGGTCGCGTTTTACCAGCACAGTTACCAGGACCACATGGGATTCCTGCGGGAAGGCGGCGTGTTACTTTACGATTCAGATAACGTCGAGCCGAACCTGGACGATAAACGTTTCGTGTATGTCGGCGTGCCGATCACTGGACTGACCGTCGAAGCGCTCGGCGGTACCGCCAAAGACAAAGGCAAAAACATTTTCGTTCTCGGACTGATCGCGAAAATTTTTAATCTCGACGTAGAGAAGTTGAAACGGCTGATCACCGAGAAATTCGGCGGCAAAGACGAGAGCATCGTGAACACGGCGCTGATGGGATTCCAAGCCGGATACGCCTATCCAGTCGGGAATATTTTGACGAAACATTATCGATTCGAGCACATCCCGAGGGCTAGCGGCCGCGCTCAGCTCACGATGGACGGCAATCAGGCGCTCGCCTACGGACTCATCGCCGGGGGAGTGCGTTTCGGCGCCGGTTATCCGATCACGCCCTGGTCATCCGTGATGGAAGTTTTGCGACGCGAGCTGCCTAAGTACGGCGGCATTTTCGTCCAGGCCGAAGACGAACTGGCGTCAGTATCGATTGCGCTTGGTTGTTCGTTCTCCGGCTGGCTAGCAGTGACTGGCAGCGCAGGCCCTGGCATTTCGCTTAAAGCGGAAGCAATCGGTTGGGCGTCAATGGCCGAGATCCCGCTGATCGTCTGCAACGTTCAGCGCGGCGGTCCAAGCACAGGCTTGCCTACCAATGTAGAGCAAAGTGATTTGCATCAGGCGATCTTTGGAAGTCACGGCGACAGCCCGCGTGTCGTGCTCGCAGCCGCGAGCGTGGAGGATTGCTTCTACATCGCGATCGAAGCTGCACGGATCGCGCGCAAATACAGCACGCCGGTTTTCATTCTGAGCGATTCGTCGCTCGCAACGCGTATCGAAGCGTTCGACGAACCTGATCTTCCAAAGTTGATGGTCGATCCCAAGCCGGACCTTACGCCAAGGCAGACACACAAGCCGTATCCCGTCGATCAAATTACGCAGCACGTTCCGCCGGGCACACGCATCCTCGATGGGAAATACCCGCTGCTCGCCGGTCTCGAGCACGACGAAATGGGTCATCCCACCGGTAGCCCGAAGTTGCACATGGCAATGACTGCCAAACGTCGCAACAAATTGCGCAAGCTCGCTGAGGAAATTCCTGTTCCTGAAATTTACGGCGATCACGAGGGCACGCTGTTGGTTGGCTGGGGATCAACGTACGGACCCATCCACGACGCCGTGGCAATGGCCCGCTCCCAGGGAGAAAAAGTTGGCGCCATACATTTGCGGCATCTCCATCCATTGCCGAACGGACTCGACAAAATTTTCGAGAAGTTCAAGCGCATCGTTACCGTCGAAATGAATGACCAGGGCGTTTACGGATACGGGCAGCTCGCAACGATTTTGCGGGCGCGGTATTGCGAACCGAAAATCACGAGTTTCACCAAGACCGATGGCCTCACCTTCCGGGTCAAAGAAATCCTGGACGCCGTATTCAAGGGCAAGTCATTCGCTGCCCGAAACATTCCACGCCAGGGCGAGGTCGTTCATCATCACGGTACCGCGCCCGAAACAGTGCAACACCTCAAGGAGATCGTGCCGCAGGGCGTTGGATAGCACACTGTCAGGTGACGAGTGACTGGTGACGAGGCCAAAAGGCGTCTGTTAATTGGATGTTGAGCGTTCGGCGTTTGCCTTTCCGTCCGCTTTCCTGATTCCCGGCTGGCTGATTAATTTTGGATTCGTGGCCCATTCGGCCAGATAAAATTCTTCAGCGCATACAGCTCCAGCGCGAATGGTACATATCCCCCATATCCAAGCAGCGGCATTTCGAATAGGTGCCAGAATCCCAGCCGAGGGATATGATAAACCCACTTTGGAAATGAATAGTAGTTCCACATCTCCCAGAACAGCCCGCACACGAGCGCGCCAAGCGAGAGGGAGATGACAAGGCGCCAATCGCCACGCCGCAAGTCCTCGAGAAAATAGGGCCGCCCCGTCCAGTAGTTGATCGGCTCAAGAATGAACACGAGTGACGTCCACGTGAATGGATAAAAAATTTTAGGCCAAACCAGCATCGCCGTCAGCATCGCTAGACCGATAATAAAGAGGCCGATAAATACAGCGTGCCTGGCTGGGATCCGCGGCCCTGAAGCGAACCGCTCAATCCAGTGGGAAGTGCGCATCAGCTGCGCCGTTTCGAACACCGCAGGAACGACAATAGAAAACGCAATTGTCGAAAGCACATTGAACTGAGCCGTACTAAACAAATCGCGACCCGAGTACTCCCAATTTCCAGTACGTAAATTGATCAGCTCAAATAGCCACCACACCGGCGCCGAAAGAAAAAAAAGCAGCACGAACTGCTTGCGAGAACGCCTCCAGATAGAGTCGTGCGTACGCATTTGCACCAACGCATCGACCGCCAAAATGTATCCGAGCCAAAGCGGAAAGAACAGATAAGCCGTACGGACACCTGGCAGCAGCCAGTTTAACGGCCAGCAAACCGCCACCAGGATCATCCCTACCCAGCCACGTAGGGGCCAAACCCCTCTGCTCATTGTCCTTCCGAGCGCAACGAGTAATGTCTGATTTTCTTTAGGAGCCACACGCAACCAATAATCTGAGATGTTTCGCTTCCCTCAACATGACAATGGCATAGGCTGGCGGATTCGGCGCGCGTAACACGTCCCTTGAACTAGCTACCGTTTTGCGGCACTTTTCTACTGATCAATCTTATGAGCGAATCAACAATGGGAAATGGCGACGGGAACACAACAGCTGTAGCGGAGCTGCCGCGGGAAAAACTAACGAAAAAAGCGATTACCGCTGATCATCCGACATGGTGTCCCGGTTGTGGCGATTTCGCAGTGCTCGCATCGTTTTATAAATTTCTCGAGAAACGCAATCTCGAGCACGAAAAAATTGTCACGTTGGCCGGGATCGGTTGCTCATCGCGGTTTCCATATTTCGTCAACGGCTTCGGCGCACACTTCATTCACGGCCGCGCGGTTCCGCTCGCGAGCGGGATCAGCCTCGCCCGGCCCGATCTCCACGTGTTCCTGTTCGGCGGCGATGGCGACGGATTCTCAATCGGCGGCAATCACCTCGATCACGGCGCGCGCAAGAACATCAACATGACTTACTTCATCATGGACAACTTCGTCTATGGTCTAACGAAGAAGCAGACGTCGCCAACCTCGCCGATCGGCTTTAAGTCGAAGACGGATCCCACCGGCGCAATCGATCAGCCGGTCAATCCGATGAAAAAATTGATCGCCGGCGGTGCTACCTTCATCGCGCGCACTCATGCCGCGAATGTGGCGCACATGATGCAGATGCTCGAGCGCGCTTACGATCACCAGGGGTTCAGCGTCATCGAATGCTTGAGCGAATGCGTCGAATTTTTTCCGCACGTGTTCGATCCGGCCAACCCGCGCAAAGGCGGCAGTTTCGAGGTAATCCAGGAGAAGAAATGGGACGGCACACCCGAGGACGAACTACGGCACGACGTCACTGACGAGGTCGCCGCATACAAACTCGCAACGCTTCCCTTCCCCGGCGTATTCGGCGTGTTCTACGAAACCGATCGCCCAACGAAGAATTCATTGGAGAAAAAATGGATCGAGCAAACGCGGGAAAAAACCGGCAAAGCCAGCGATCTCGAAGTGTTGCAGAAAACGTTCGACAAGATGAAATAGCGTCGAACGTATTCGCTTCCCCGCTTTAACGTTTCAACGCTTCAACAGTCACGCGGCGAAGCCAAAACCTTCGACCGAATGAAATAGTCCGGGGAGCACACGCCGCTGGCGTGTTGTGTTCGGCGCCCCCGCCGAACAGCTTCCTCTGGGGAGCGCACGCGTCTCGCGTGCTGGTTTTCGCATCCTGCGAAAACGAACTTTGAGGCATTCGATTCACCCGCAGCCAACTCTTGTGATTGCGTTATCTCCACCGCCCGCTTCTAATTCTTCGCAACTTCTTGCTCCAAACGTTGTTACACATTAAAACATCAACATGACCAGATTGCGTTCCTTAGTTTTCGCTGCATTTCTCGCACTACCTTTCGCGACATCTTTCGCGCAGGTGGAATTCTCAGTAGGTTGGGCTCCCCCGCCTCTGCCCGTAGTGGAGCAACCGCCCTGCCCGGTTGCAGGATATATCTGGACTCCAGGTTATTGGGGCTGGAACGCCGATTACTATGATTATTATTGGGTTCCCGGCGTGTGGGTTCCTCCGCCAAGAGTGGGTCTGCTTTGGACCCCGGGTTGGTGGGGATGGAATAATGGCGTGTACGCATTTAACCAGGGTTACTGGGGACCGACAGTCGGTTTTTACGGGGGCGTTAATTACGGTTACGGGTACACCGGAAACGGCTACTGGGGCGGACGATGGAGTGGAAACACCTTCCAATACAACACCGCTGTGACCCGTGTGAATAAAACCGTGATCCACAACACCTACGTCAATAACTCGTTCCAGAAGAATGTGAACGCGAACCGTACGAGCTTTAACGGTGGAAACGGTGGGATAAAGGCACAGCCGACGGCAGAACAAAGAGCGGCCCTCACGAATGCCAAAAAAGAGGGACCAACCGCGCAACAGCTGAACCGTCAGCAGGCAGCAGCCAAGGACAAAAATCTCCTCGCTTCGACGAATAAGGGGAAACCCAACCAGGAAGCGATCAAATCATTTAACAAAACCCACGGCGCGGGGCAAGGCCAAGGCGCACAGGAACTCGGGGCCGCAGGGGGAGCAGCAGGAGCCGGAGCAGGAAATAAGTTTGGGAGAGAGCGCCAGGGCCAAGGAGCAGGAGCTGGAAAAGCCGGTAACGAACCAGGGAACATGGCTCAACGTAAGGAAGGTGCCGATACAGGAGTTGGAGCCGGAGCAGGCAAATCTGAAAACAACCGCACTGATATGGCTGAACGTAATCGGCAAGGCGCGGGAGCAGGTAAGGGCGGAGCCGAAAAAACCACCGGAAACCAACACAAGTTCAAGGCCGAACATCAGCGCAACCGGGAAAACATGAGCGCAAACCAGGCGAAGATGATGCACACCGGCAAAATGGGCGGAGGGCAACCTGGCCAGCAGCACACGATGAATCAGATGCAGCGGAACCAACAAATGCGAGCACGCAATCCTCAAATGGGCGGAGGCGGCAAGCATCCGCAAATGCAAGGTGGAGGAAATCGCGCGCCGAAGGGACAGCAACAGCAGCAAGGCAAGAAAAAGCCTAACCAACGCTGAGTTGTTGTAGTGGCGGCTGTGTCAGCCGCAATAATTCTGGGGAGCACACGCCGCTGGCGTGTTGGCGATGGCGTCCTCGCCATCGCGAACTTTAGCTTTTTCCAGCGGACACGCCAGCGGCGTGTGCTCCCCGGAGAAGACGTCGGCGGTCATCCGCCTTCGCGCCGCTACGGCGCGACAGGTAGACCGCCGCTACATCATCCTTCTTCCTTCTAACTTCTCCTCTCACACCGTGACCGTCACCCTGAGAAACGTCGCAGGAATGGACGTGCCATACTGAGCTTTGGAGCCGGCCCGTCCTCGAGCCGCATCATTCTCTTTCTGAAACAACTCTTCCAATTCTTTTTGTAACTGATCCGCTTTTCCTTGTTTCTCCGCCGCTTCGAACGCATTCATCGTCGGCCCATAATATTTTCTGAACGCATCCACGAACTCAGCCGGTGTACCTGCGAAATTAAAAGTAAACGTGTCCCGCTCGAACGAGATGTCCTCCTTCGGAACACCAGCCGCAGTAAAGCGCTCGATCACGCTGCTCTCGATTCCCCATGTCATCGGACTAACGAATCCTTCGGGCGGCGGCGGCGTATAATTTGAGCTGATCTTCAAAATCTGCGCCACGAGCGTCGGGTCGTTCGGAATCCAGTTACCCATCTCGATGCGACCTCCCGGTCGCGTCACGCGCACCATCTCTTTACCGACATTGAAGGGCTTGGGCGCAAACATTCCGCCGAAAAAACTGATGACGAGATCAAACGACTTATCCGGCACCTGCTCCAGATTCGACGCATCACCTTCCTGAAATTTCAGATTCGTTAGGCCGTGCTGTTGGGCACGCCTGTTTCCGGCCTCGACCAGATTTCGCGCGATATCGATCCCAAGTACATCCGCGCCGAGTTTCGCGGCGGGCACCGCCGTCGTGCCATCTCCACATCCAACATCCAGTACCTTCATTCCTTTCGTGATTCCGAGTTTCTGCACCAGCGCCTCGCCGCTCTCGCGCATGGTGTCGGCAATCCGCGTGAAATCGCCTTTTTCCCAAAGTGCTTTGTTCGGATTAGCAGGAGCAGTCATGAGGTGAGCTTATCGTTTGATTTGTATGGTCGTAATTATTAGTGAGCCGTGACAAGACACGATCATTGAGCCGGTCGCAAGCAATTCGCCGTATTCCCTCGGTAACACCGATGTCACCGAAACGCCGCCGAAATCCTTCCGGGGAGCACACACCGCTGGCGTGTTGGCGATGGTGTCCTCGCCATCGCGGACTTTTGCATGAAATCCCCGCGCACCATAAGCCGCTTACGATACATGATTTTGATCTTGGAAATTCACGCGCCTCGGGCGTCAGATGGAGCCGCGACGCCCTCGTGTCGCCGGCCAGAAGGCGGGCCGTCTCCATCATTCTTTATTCCCGCTTCAGCTCTTCAACGATTTAACGATTCAACGACGGCGCCAGCCGCTACCTCGCCGCTTCCAATTCCCCGCGCATCACCGACACGGTCACCTCGCTCGGCATGAAGCCCGTATCCGTGTAATTGATGGTCACGCTCTGACCGCCTTCTTTCGAAAAAGAAAGCGCACCGGCCATGCCATCGAGTGATGCGACATCTTCTTTCCAACCCGCATCACGAAACTGTTTGCGCAACGATTCAACAGCGGCCTTCGCTTTCCCCTTACCGACAGTGAACTTGATCTCGTCCTTGCTCTGCTGCACGTCCTTCGCATCCGCGGGCAGCATGACGGGAACTTTCGGCACCTTGTTTCGTTCGGCCAACTCAGCGGCCTCCTTCGCCTCTTTCGCTTGTTGGGCGGCGCGCAGCTTGGGCATCTCCTCTTTTATCTTGCGATCGAGTTCGGCGATTTCCGCCGCGCTTTGATAGCGGACCAACACACCAAGCTTGCCACCCCCATAATTGTAGGGGACCGAAAGCGTGATCATTTCCTTCGCCGGATTGCGAAAGATCATGGTCGGCTTCTCATCGACATCGATCATCTTATCCATCGTGGATTTCCAGCCAGCGGCTGCTAGAGCCTTTCGGTAAAACTCGACAACAGCCTCTTTGTTCGTGGTCGCAAATGTCAGTTCCGGCGGCTCATCGACGTAACGCAAATCGTCAACGCCCTGCGGCGCGGGAATATCAGACGAAATCAGCTGATTCGAATACTGGATCATGGTCTTTCCACCCTGCGCAGGCGCCGACGAGACAGTCGACGTCACAAAGATTGCGTTCTGTTTGAAATAATCTGAATCTCCGGCCTTGCCATAAGGCACCCAACCCTGCGCAACGAACAGATTCCGAATGGCATCCGCCGTCGCGGGCACTGCGGCATCGGTGGAATACATCGCGGTCGGATCGCCGACATAAACTGGCTTTGCGCCCGGAGGGACCGGAAGCTTGCCCGGTTTTACGTTGCCGAGATTTTGCAGCCTCACCGACACGCCGTTCTTTTCAAATGGAATAACCGAGAGCGCGACGACAAACCCATCACGCGCGAACATGGCATTGGCTGAGTCATCGGAAATCGTGCTATTCGGCAATTCCTTCCAGCCTTTGTCGGTGAACGTCTTCCGATTGAATTCCAAAGCCTTCTTGGCATCGCCAGGCGCGACATAGGAAAGATTAGCCACGTGCCGCGACTCGGCAGATTTCGCACCATCCATGAGCGGGAACGTTGAAAGATCGAGAACCTTGGCCGCTTGCTCGACTGTGGCCGGCGTTTTCACCGCCTCGCCAGAGCTCGCGTCATTAGCCGCCTGGTTTTTCGCTCCACATCCAAACAGGGAAATAACCGAGTATATGATAACGAGCTTTTCGATCACAGTCCGAGAACCGAGGTGAACTATTGGTCTGGGAAGCGCACGCGCCTCGTCCGCCACAGGACGGATTCGCCGTGGCGAACGTGCTGGTTTCGGTGTCCTCGCCGAAACGAATTTTACAACAAGTGAACCAGTTTCATTGCTCATGCGCCGCGATGATATCGGAACTTAAAGCTCAGTTTCGAGCTCTATCTTACCTAAAGAATCTGTGAATGTGCGGTGCGGCCGCAGCGCCGGCGAAAAACCAAGGTGCGATCGACAGAATCTTATCTGATTTTTCGAGATTGTGCTTTGCGCAGAGCAATCGAACATTCGCAGCGGTCAGACTGCTGCCGCCTTTCGAAAATGGAATGTCGTGATCGTAGTGGAGGTTCTTCTTCGAAGCGCATTGCACGCACTGCCCGCGATCGCGGCGCCAAACTTCCACCTTTACCACTGTCGGTATCAATCGATTGTGCGGGAGATCGACAACACGTCCGAATGATTTCTTCTCAACAGGTTTCAGCGAAAACTTGAACACCTTTCGTTTTCCATCCCAAACAATTGTGGCATCGATCAGCTCGAAGAAACCTTTGTAGCTCCAAATCCCGCGGGAGATCTTTTCGTAAACTTTGATCAGCTCCGGCTTCTCGCGCAGTCCGCTTTTGAAATCCATAGCCGCGCGAAAGAATTTTCCATTTTCAGTCCACGATCCTCTCAGCGTCGTTAACGGCTGATCGACTTCCTTTGGGTTCGGTCCACCACGTCGCTGCGGTTCATCATGTCCTTCATAGGTCAGCATGCCCGTGACCTGATCCAGCGCGTCTGCATACGGCGCGTTCTCGCGCAATGACATCAAAAAAATAGAATACTTCTTTCCCACCCCATAATTCATTCCCTTCTGCAGCGAGGCCTTCTCCGCCGTTACCACGTCGTGATAGCTAATGATGTCGTCGACTTCCATTTCGAATAGAACGCTATGCTCGTGCAGGGCCTTTGAATACTTCTTCATGATGCCACTTCACGAAACTGGCGTCAGGCAACCATATTGGGTCCTGCGGTGGACGAATCGGTTTGCGATGCAGATCGATCAGCAGCTGACGTGCGTAATCACCGCCGTTCACTTCACGCGACACAAGTATCTGTGGCGGAGCATCTCCAAGAGAAAGTGTAAATGCCCCAAGATCAAAAAGTTTGTGATGGAGCGAATTCAGCGCGATTCCGTTGCTTTCCACAGAAGGTCCGCCGGCGCTGTGCCATTTAATGTGTGCGGCCTCCAATCCGACTTCTATTTGTCCAACGCGAAGATCCCAACCGGTTACTGCGCACCGATACTCGTAAGCTCGAATGATTCGCGGCCGAAACTCAGTGTCACGCGCCCGCTGCTCCTGAGTTATGAGTTGGTCTGATATGCTATCGGGCTCGAGTCCGACGGCAGCGCAGATATCCTCGTGCAGACTGCTCGGAAAATGTGCAGCCAATAAATCACGCCCGAGCCGTGTCACGTAAGCGGGTTCGGATTTAAGCGCCGCGGCGATTTCGGGTACGAAGTTGCCGCGGGCGTCCTCGTCGATGAGTGTTCCAACATTGGGCGGCGCAACGGTCTCGGCTATCTGGCCGCCGGTTGAACTCTCCACGCGCCAAACTCCGTCGTTCTGAAGTCGCCAAAACGGATCAATGACGTTTGTACTCCGCGCGGGTGGCCCAAACTCAGCAAGCAGACTGGCAAGCTTGGTCTGCGCTTCAGCGAACTTCAGCGGTGCATAATTTCCTTGCTGGTATCGCCCGAGCATCAGCAAAACCAACAGCGGCTTGTGAGGTGCGCGCCGATCGCCAATCACAGCCTGCCGTAATTCCGAGAAGCGGGCAGCGAGCTCGGCATACGTCAGCCCCGTGTAGCTCATTGCGGCATGCTGCACGAAACAGGGCGACACATCAATCCCGGTGATGCCCGCCGCGCTCACGCGCGATCAAAGTCAAAACCATCGCCACGTCACTCATCCATCGTAAGCGGCTTATGATAGAGGCAAAATTCGCCGCAGATCGAAAGTCGGGTAACAGAGAAGTTCGTTTCGGCGAGGCGGCCGCTGCAACGGATGCCCGCCACGGCGGATAAACTGTGCAGCGGCCAGGCTTTCAAACCCGGTCGCCGCGGCGACCGCTCCCCAGATCTCCAGTCGTGATTGTTTTTTAACGAACAATCCTTTAAACAGCTGCGTCTATGCCACGTCGGAAGAGTTCGTGGATGGACGATCTGATCCTTGCTCCATGGTGGGTTAGCGCAGTACTGGCTCTGCTCGCCTACATGATTCTTCCTGCAGTGCTTCCAGCACCTCTCGTGAATGGCGGTCTCGTGATGCTGATCACCTTTGTGCTTCTTGCCATCAGTGCGGTGTCAGGTGTTCGGTCGCTGAGCGGCAGGTTATTACTCGACTGGCAGACCAGCCTGGGTTCTCTCCGCGATTTGCCGTGGAAACGTTTTGAAGACGTAATCGCCGAAGCATATCGCCGTCGAGGTTATCACGTCGAGGAAATGCTCGGTACCGGTGCAGACGGCGGCGTCGACTTGCGGCTCCGGAAAAACGGAAACCTCGTCCTCGTGCAGTGCAAGAGATGGCGAGGCAAACCGGTACCCGTGCAGGTAGTGCGCGAACTCTATGGCGTGATGACCGATCAACGCGCTGCCGCGGCAAAACTCGTAGCGACAACAAGCTTTACCGCGGATGCGGTTGCGTTCGCGAAAGATAAAGCGATTGAACTCGTCGACTCGAATGCGCTCCTACGCCTCGTGCGCGACGTGCAAACAACCAGCCGAATCACGGTCAGTTCTGACGAGCCCGACCATCTCACACCAAATTGCCCAAGGTGCAACACGCCAATGCTCATGCGCGAGGCTCGCCGCGGTCCGAACGCGGGACACAAATTCTGGGGCTGTCCAAATTATCCGAAGTGCCGAGGCACGAGATCTCTCTAACTTGACTCTTCAATGTCGCGATCGAACTCAGATAAAGTTCGTTTCGGCGAGCCGCCTAAACCAACACGCGAGCCGCGTGTGCTCCCCGGATCTCCGCGATTTCACGCGAACGATCCGACCTGCGGGAAGTGGATCCGCAGTTTGACGCAAATGTACAGAATAACAATTGCACCAACGTCGAACGATGATGCCGACAAGGTCTCGGTTAAATGTTTGATGTATGAGGTTCGCCACGGCGAACCCGTGCATTGGCGGATTTGATGTTTGATTGGTTTCGGGGTTCTGGCCACGCCGAGTCTGCGACTTGGATTGAACAATTTAACCTGTCGACCGCTGCCCGCCAGGGGGTGTAAACTGAGCAGTGATTAAACGGACCTCAAATTCGATTAGGAGAGCTTGAGCGATTTGCGACCACGTGGCAGCCACGCCTTTCCTGCTTTCAACGCCGCGTGCTTGGCTTCACGAATCGCGAGCGTCTTCTTCGCCTGTGCGCGTGTCAGCTCACGCCGGCTGACCAGTCCGCCGCGGCGGCCAATCTTCGCGAGACAGTCGCGCACCCGTTTTTCAGTTTCCGCCATTGTCTCGTAAGAATGGCAGGCGGAGCGCCTGCCCTACAATTGATTGCAAGCATCATGCATCGTAAGCGGGTTATGATGGAACAAATGAAGTTCGTTTCGGCGACGCGCCGAAACCAGCACGCGAGGCGGGTGCGCTCCCCGGATAGCTTCGTTTAGGCGCGTGTTCGAGCGTCGGTTTGGTCTAAGCCCGAACGCTTATCGACAAAGTTTTGAATCTTCCGCCAGACCGATTTAGCGAAATCGTCATTTTGGCTGAATTCATCACAATCTTGTCCTCGACACGGTTGCTTACGATTGCAGTCTTTAGCCGAAATGAGGATTGTGTTTATGAAATCTATTTGGATTGCTTTTGTTGGCGTCATGCTTTTTGTCGCAAGTGCATCGGCCGCGAGCTCGATACTGCGGGGAATCGTCAAGGATGCGAACGGACATCCCATTAAAGGCGCGGATATCCGGGTTGAAGCGACAAAGACTGGCAGATTGCTCACGACGGTTAAAACGAATGCAAACGGCCGTTACAGCTTAGAGGGTCTCGCGGCAGGCAATTACCGGGTGACACTGGTTGTGAATGGTGCCGTGAAGTCTTCCATCAATAATACGCGGCTCGAACCAGGTGAATCGACACAGCTGAATTTTGAGCTCAAACAAACGCGCGCGTCCGTAGCCCTAACAAAAGGTACGCACCGGATATGGGTGCCGCCGTTCACCGGAAGTCGTCTGCCTGGTCGCTGGATCGAAGTTGATGACAGTACCAGTTGGGCTGGGGCGCATTTCAGCACGCAGAATGTCGTACAGGTCAGTGCGGAAGAACTGGAGCGGGTAAAGCACAACAGAACGGATAAGTCGCCTCCATGATCCAGACCAGAATGCCCGTAACGCGATCGCGAGAGGTCCCACGCGGATCAGAATCGCGCCGCAGAAACCCGGGCAATAGGTGATGATGCGACCGCCGTTCTTCATATATTTCAGTCGTCGCGGCACACATATGGCACGACGAGTTCAAAGTCCCTGGTTTGCGTTGCTTTAGATTGCTTGTTGCAGGTAATCCCGAGCTTCGTATCCCAGGGAAAAAATGTGGATCGTCCAGGCGCCGACCGGTTCCGTCAAGAGATACATCTTCGAGCTGCGCGCGACACCGGGCGCTGCCGCGATGTTGAAGTTTAACTAGTGATCGTGCGCCCCCCCGCAAGCCCAAGCGCTCTCTATAAGGGCCGCACCCCCGCTTCCATCATAAGCTGCTTATGATGGATATTATTAGAGTTTGTTTCGACGAGGGCGCCGCTTCGGACCCGTTCCCGCGTTGCTCGAGCCGCGGCACGGCGACCAGGGCACGCACCGCAGGTCGGCGCGGTGACCGCTCCGCGTTTCTCTCACGCCCGCGACCTTTTGCAGGGCGCATTGAAATCCACGGCTGAGAGTTTTCATGTATCGTAAGCGGCTTACGATAATCCAATCAACACTCAGGAAAGTTTTAGGCGCCGACGATCGCGGGGCGGCCACGGCTTTCTCGCTTTCAGCGCGGCGCGCTTGGCTTCGCGAATCGCGACCATCTTCTTTGCGTGCGCGCGTGTCAGCTCGCGCCGGCTGGCCAGTCCGCCGCGGCGCCCAATGTTCGCCAGATAGTCGCGCACCCGCTTGTCAGTTTGCGTCATGTTCGTTTCAATCCTGCATCGTAAGCGGGT
>JBLMXH010000061.1:0-7200 GCA_050257685.1 Nitrospirota bacterium | reverse complement strand
TTTTTTTGACCTCCTTCATTCGTAACGCAGCGCTTCTATCGGATCGAGATTAGCGGCGCGGTACGCCGGGTACAGCCCGAAGCCGATGCCGATCGCGGAGCAAACAAGAAGGCCAGCAATTGCCCAGCCGTACGGGAAGATGATGTCCACCTTGAGCCAGGCTGCCAACAGATCGCCGGCAATAATTCCAAGAACGATTCCGAGAATTCCGCCTGCTTCAGAGATGAACACGGCTTCGGTAAGGAACTGACGCAGAACGTCACGACTGCGTGCGCCAATTGATTTGCGTACGCCGATTTCTTTTGTGCGCTCGGTAACGCTTACCAGCATGATGTTCATAATGCCGATCCCTGCAGCCAGCAGCGCGATGAAGCTCACAACAAATGCACCAATCCGCACAACGCCAGCGACGGAGGTGAACGCACTCTTCAATGAGTCGTTCGAATAAATCTCGAAATCGTTTTCCTCGTCGGCGCGCAGTCCACGCGCTATGCGCATGGCACTTATGCCTTTATCCAGCGTTTGGTTGTAAGTCTCCGTCGAGAACGCTTGAGTGGCGATATTCACCGTGCGTTTCGCTTCGCCAAAGTCTTCGAAAAATCGCGTGATGGGCATGATGCAAACATCATCCTGGCTTTGGCCGAAGGACGTTCCTTTCTCCGCTAGGACACCGACGATCGTGTAAGTGTGGCCGCTGACTCTCACTACTTTGCCGATTGGTGATTCGTGCGGGAACAAGCGTTTCTCGATCATTTTGCCGGCGACAATCACCCTGCGTGAAAGCTCCACGTCTTCGTCATTCAAGTTCCGGCCGTAACCGAGAGTGTAAGCGTTCGCGGTGAGAAAACTCCGGTTTGTCCCAACGACGAGAAGACTCGGCGTAGTCTTCACGCCATTGTAAACAGCCTGGCCCTTCACCTCGTAACCAAAAGTTTTGAGGCAGATTTCGCGCGCATTGCCTTCCATTAGCTTGGCGTAATGCAGCGCCTGGCGATAGGTGATATTGCGGCGGTTCTGGTATTTTTTCTTTACGTCTCCGCCGACGTTCACGTTCGCCGGATACTTGGCGAATTGAAAGATATTCGACCCAAGAAAACTAATGCCGCTTTCGATCGACGACTGCAGCGCGCCGATGGCAGTCATCACCGAAATCACGGAAAACACGCCGATGGTGATGCCGATCATTGTCAGTGCAGCGCGCAATTTATTCGCGCCTAACGACGCCAGGGCCATCTTTATTGTTTCAGTAATTCGCATCTCATTAACACCGGCCTTCAGGCCGGTGAAATTGCATCGACTTCTGTCGTAGCCGTTTTAACGGCGTACTTACGGTCTCGACTCCGAACATTAGCGCAGGAGTACCGAGAAGCCGTTGAAACGGCTTAAGCGATTCCGCTCGAATGACACCGGCCTGAAAGGCCGGTGTTAATGAAAACATCAGTGCTTCACTCATATCGAAGTGCTGCTACTGGATCTAATCTTGATGCCGACCATGCAGGGGCGAAACCGGAGAACAAGCCCGTGAGAATTGACACCACCATGCTTACGACGACCAAGGTGAGCGAAAACCGGATCGGAAATGACGGGAAGGCCTGCCCGATGCCGGTGCACATCACGTAGGCAACACCGAGTCCGACGAATCCGCCGAGCAGACATAGTGAGGTCGATTCGATCAGGAATTGAAGAAGGATCGTGCGCCTTCGCGCGCCCAGCGCTTTGCGCGTCCCGATTTCGCGCGTGCGCTCTTTCACGCTCACAAACGTGATATTCATTATACCGATCGCGCCGACAAAAAGGGAAAGGCCAGTAATGAAAAGCCCCGCGATAGCGATGGAGTTCTTGATTGGATCAAGCGTGCTCTTTAATGCTTGTTGTTCGTTAATGCTGAAGTCGTCCTTTTTCTCCGGCGCCAACCCGCGCACGCGCCGCATAACTCCGGTCAACTCGTCTCTCGCCTCGGCGAGCCTGTTTTTGTCCTTCACTTTGACGAGAATGTCGGAATCGGTTTTGGCGCTGAAGTATTTTTGAAATGCCGGCAACGGCATCACCACAATGGAGTCCAAACTAAATAATCCCAAAAATGTGCCCTGACGTGAGATCACGCCGACTACTCTGAAAGGCTGCCCATTGATCAGCACCGATTTTTCGATCGGGCTCTCGGAAGGAAATAGCGCGTCGGCCACATCGTAGCCAATGACGCAAACGTTCGCGCCTGCTCGCGATTCGGTATCGTTGAAAAATCGCCCCTCCTTAAAGTCGAAGGTGGAAGTAATTAGGTAATCCGAGACCGTGCCTCTGATCAGAACGTTACTGACTTCGCTTTGGCCATATTTCACGCTGCGCAACAGACTTGAAGTTGGTACCGCGATAACGAGATTCGAATTCGGTGTCGCTGCGATGATGCGGTTGATCGGCTCGGCGTACTCGGTCTTGATCTTTTTGCGGTCGCGAAAATTCCACCAATCATCCACGCGTTTCCACGGCCATTGCGAGACGTAGAGCACATCGTCTCCGAAAATGGCCATGCTCTTGTCGAATCCAACCTGAATTCCAGCGATCGCTGTGCCCATAAGTGTCACCGCAACAATCCCGATGATCACGCCAAGCGCGGTGAGAGTTGAGCGCGTTTTGTTCGAACGCATCTGAGCCACGGCGATTTTCCAGCTTTCGC
The DNA here is from genome assembly GCA_050257685.1 of Nitrospirota bacterium. Lineage (GTDB taxonomy): Bacteria > Verrucomicrobiota > Verrucomicrobiia > Chthoniobacterales > UBA10450 > Udaeobacter. Next base: position 4,529 of record JBLMXH010000061.1, on the reverse strand, counting down.
TCAGCTCGTACAAGAAACGCTTCATCTAGTAAACTGCAGCATCGGCTGGCAGGGGATCTTCCACTGGCAGGTTGTCGATGCCACCGAACCCGCCGTCGTCACTCTCGATTAACCCATCGCGCAAGCGTACCGTGCGCCGGGCGTGATTTGCGATATCGGCTTCGTGCGTAACGAGAATAATTGTGTGTCCGCGGTGGTAGAGATTTTCAAAGAGCGCCATGATTTCATCGCCCGTTTTCGAATCGAGATTGCCGGTCGGTTCGTCGGCCAGAATGATGGATGGATTGTTTACCAAGGCCCGTGCGATTGCAACGCGCTGGCGTTGCCCGCCCGAAAGCTCGTTAGGTTTATGGTGTAAACGATCTCCGAGCCCCACTTCCCGCAACACGTGCGCGGCCTGCTCACGTCGTGTTTCCGGGTCGACGCCGGCGTAAACGAGAGGCAGTTCCACGTTACGCAAGCTGTCAGCACGCGGAAGAAGATTGAATGTTTGAAAAACGAAACCGATCTCGCGATTCCGAATGGAGGCCAACTCATCATCCGTCATGCTGGAAACGTCGCGTCCATTGAATTCATAGCGGCCGGAACTGGGCGTATCCAGACAGCCGAGCATGTTCATCAGCGTCGATTTGCCGCTGCCACTAGGACCCATGATGGCGAGGTACTCGTTGCTGTGAATTTGCAAAGACACGCCACGCAGCGCGTGAACGATTTCTTCGCCCATCACGTAGTCCTTCGTGATGTTCTCGATGTCGATGACAAGCGGGTTGACCAGCCCGCTTGAAGTGACGAGTGACATGTGACAACAGACAAGTTACTGGCGCGTTGCGAGTTTTCGACGTGACGCATTTAACATGCGAAGAAGGCACTTCTGCCGAACGAGCAGATCTTTGTAACTGCGAGTGGTATTTGTTTCCATAAGGCGTGTTTGTAACAAGCCCGCTCGTCACTTGTCACTCATCACTTCGTCACCTCTTTGTCGTAACTGACTCTAGCGCCTTCTTTTAATTTCCGGCTGATGGCGCTGTAGCTGCCTGAGATGACTTCGTCGCCAGGTTTGATGCCGCTTTTGATCTCCATGTATGAATCGTCGGCAATACCCGTCGTCACCTTCACCATGTGCGCTTTGTTGCCGTTCTTGACAAAAACAACCTTGATCAGTCTTTCACGTTCTTCTTTCTGGGCTTGTTTCTCGAGACGATCATTACTGAGCTCGGCCTTATTATCGTCCTTATCGCGCGCTGCCACTTTTTGCTTTTGTTTTTCGATTTCCTCCGGGCTGAGGTTGCTGTCTCCGGTGCGAATCGTCACGCTTTGCATCGGGACGGCGACTGCATCCTTGACCATGTTTGTCTCAATATCCGCGGTGCAACTCAGTCCCGGGCGCAACGACACATCGTGATCGTCGACGCGAATTTTTACCTCGAAATTCGTGACCTCCTCCTGCGTACCGGCGCCGGTTGTTTTTCCGGTGTTGGCAATTTGTTGAACGATGCCTGTGAATTTGCGATCGCCGTACGCGTCGATTTTGATGTTTGCCTTATCGCCAAGTTTCACGTTTACGACGTCGTTCTCGTTCACATCCACCACGGCTTGCATGTGGCTGAGATCGGCCACTCGCATGACTTCGGTTCCTGCAAACTGATTCGTCGCGACCAGGCGTTCACCCAGTTTGCTGTTCAGAATCGTGATTGTTCCGTCCATCGGGGAATAGATCGTCGTTTTGGAAAGCTGATCGCGTGCCTGGCTTGAGCTGGCCTCTGCGCGTTCGATTTCATGTAGCGAACTCTCGTAGGTATTTTTCGCCACGTCGTAGGCGGCTTCCGCCGCATTATATTCCTGCTCTGAAATAAGTTTTTTCTCGAACAAGTCCTTCGATCGCCCAAGGTCGTGCTGGGTCTTAAGCATCGTCGCTTTCTGTTGCAGGTTCGTTGCCTTTGCGGCGCTGATCGCTGCTTCCTGCTGTTCGAGCAGTGCTTTGTAAGAATCAGGTTTGATCTTCACAAGCAGGTCGCCTTTTTTGACCTGCATTCCATCTTCCACGGGCAGCTCGGTAATTTCCCCGGCAACTTCCGGCGAAATTTTTACTTCTGTTTCGGGCTGGACCTTGCCCGTTGCGGAGACGGTTTGCAGAATTGTCCGGCGCACCGCTTTTTCCGTTGTCACCGGGGTCGGCTTCTCGCGCTGGCTCACGACGATCAAAGCTATGATTAGGAGCAGCACCGCTCCGGCGGAGCCGAAAAGAATCTTGCGCCTGCGACCTTGCTGGCGCTTCTTCGCGGCCTCTCGGGCAAGCGGGGGAGTGGTCAATGCTTGATGCATGTCATGATCGCTAATGCGGCTGAAGCTATCCCTCTTTAGACTTTCGCCAATAGCGCACGTTCATGGCCCTCAAACGGTGGATGCAGTTTCCAGCAATTTTGGATTCAAGCAGTTTCTGGCCGTGTCTGCTTGTTTCGGGCGCGAATCTGTTGAATCGCCCATGCGGCGTGCTCCGCGATCAGTGGTTCCGGGTCGGCGGCGGCGCGTTCGAGCGCTGGAAGGTCGGATCGATCGCCTACGTTGCCGAGCGCGACGCAAACATTGCGCAGGAACCCGCGGCGCTTTATTCGTTTGATCGGCGAGTTTCTAAAGAGCGCCCGAAATTGCACGTCGGTTAACTCCAAATATTCACGCAACGACATGCCTGTCGTTCTTCGGCGCGCGAAAAACGCGGTTTCTCTCGATTCCTGAGCGAACCGGTTCCAAGGGCATGCGTTTAGACAATCGTCGCAGCCGAAGATCCGATCGCCCATGAGTGGTCGAAGTTCTACAGGAATCGCGCTTTTCAGTTCGATCGTTAGGTAAGAAATGCAACGGCGCGCGTTCAATCGATGCGGAGCGGTAATCGCGCCTGTGGGACAGGCGGTAATGCAATTATCGCATCTTCCGCAGCGCTCAGGGAGCGGATCATCCGGCGGCAATTCAACCGTGGTGAGAATTTCTGCAAGAAAAAACCAGGTCCCGAGCCGCTCATGGATAAGCATGGTGCTTTTGCCGTGCCAGCCAACGCCAGCTTCCGCAGCGTGATCCCGTTCCAACACGGGGCCGGTATCGACATAACATTTCTGCTGCCCGCCGAAATTACGAAGAAACTCGTCGATTTTATCCAGCTTTGCAGCGATTACATCGTGATAATCGTCACCCCACGCGTAGCGCGCGATTCGGCCCGTTCTCCCTGCAGCCGCGGCCCTGCTTGCCGCGTCGGAGCCTTGCGCAGGCAGGTGGGTCGCCTCTCCTTGGAAATAATTCACCGCGAGAACAATAATCGATCGCGCACCGCACAGAATCATTTCCGGGTCGCAACGCTTTTCCTCGCCCCGTTGCATGTAATACATTTCGCCGTGCAAACCATCGCGCAGCCATTCGCGAAAATTTTTGGCATGCGGCGGCGCGTTGCAGACGGCTACGCGACACGAATCAAATCCGATCTCTTTCGCAAAACAGACCAGCCGTGCCTTCAGTTCTGTTGCTGAAATCTGCGTCATGATGTTTTCACGGGGACGCGTGATTTCCGTTTGCCATTCATTCTCTTAAGTTTGGCGAGAATCGCCAGGGCGACTTCTTCATCGGTGAGCACCGAGGTGTCGACCCGGATATCCGCAATGGTTGCGTAAAGCGGCCTGCGAGCAGCATGGATTTGCGAGAAAGTTTTTCTTGGATTTTTCGTTTGCAGCAATGGTCTGTTTCCTTTTGCGGAGGACCGCGCAAAAAGTGTTTCCTCGTCCCCATCGAGCCACACGATCACAGCGCGATTTCTTAAAATTTTGGCGTTTTCCTTGTGCAACACGATGCCGCCACCTGTGACAATTATTGTTGGTTCTTCAGTTTGCATTTCACGAAGCGCTGCTGTTTCCGTTTCCCGGAACTTTTTTTCACCATAACTCGCAAAGATTTCCGGAATCGGCATCCCAAACTTCGCAGCGACGATTTCGTCGGTGTCGCGGAGAGCCAAACCTGTTCTACGATGTAGACAATGTCCGACAGACGATTTCCCTGCGCCCATCATTCCTATGAGGGCGATCGATCGACCCCGACGATTCACCATCCAATATCTCATCAACATCTGGTTTCGGCCAGATGCATTGCGGGGCAGGAGACAGAAGCCGTTTAAACGGCTTTCGATGGGTCTCTTCCTCGGTCACCGTGCTGAAGCACGGTGTTAATGAAAAAAGACGCGGCGGGACGAGTGACATAGATGGAGAACGAATGAGAGGTTGCTGCCGCAAATGAATCAAAGGCCCAGGCTGTGCTCTCATTAACCTGGCTTCAGCCAGGTGCAATGCGCGTCGGACGAGAGCCGTTTAAACGGCTTCCCTAGCTGGAATCTCAGTTAACCGCGTTGACGTGCGGAGCTAACGAAAGATCACCACACGATTCGCGTTTCAGCGAATGCAGGCGGCGGGAGCCGAGCGTCATAAGCCGAAAGTGCGAAGAGTTTGGCACAAACGAATCAAACGCTCTACAATGTGCCCATGCCTGAATCGAAG
>JBLMXH010000060.1:0-13360 GCA_050257685.1 Nitrospirota bacterium | reverse complement strand
TCTTCAACGCGAATTCCGCAAGATAATACAGCGCGACAGAGCCGACGATTTGAAGACTCTGTGCGCTGATTTTGTCCATCGTGTCAGCCGCGGTGTGCCACGGAGGGTAATCGAAATCAATGAGGTCGATCGTTGGAATCCCAATCGCATTCAGCGGCGTGTGATCGTCAATCATATCCCGGTCCAAATAGGTGAAGTATTTCCGGAGCTTCAGTGCGTCCGCCGCAGCAAAGATGTCGCGCGCCATCCCGGCCGGTGAATCTGCGGGAAGTGTAATGCCAAGCGAACGGTCCCCCACCATGTCGAACAGGATTCCTCCGCGAAATCCGCCCGCACCGCTGTGCACAGCACCGCGGGCAGGTTTATTGGCACCTTCACCCTGGAGTTGTTTGGCAAAGTAGCGGCTTCCGTACAGACCATCGGTCTCAGAAAAATTTTCGTATGCCTCTTCGCCATCGAAAAACACCAGCTCAACCTTTCTGGCAACACTCGGGTGCTGCCCCAGCACCCGAGCCAATTCCAACAGCAGACCCGTGCTCGAGCCGCCGTCGTTCGCTCCCACAAACCGGATGGCATCGAACAATTTCGTGTCGTAATGCGAGCAGAACAACAGAGATGGGGATTCGGCTTTCGTATCGCCTCGGAATCGCGCAATCAGATTTACAAAATGAATTTTCCCTCGTGGCGTGTCGTCCGTGAATGCCTGGCGCGTTACCTGCCAATCCGACCGCCGCAGTTGCTCCTCTATGTAATCTCTCACTTTCTCGATTGTTTCCGAGCCGGCGGGATGCGGCCCCAGATCAACAAGGCGTTGAACATGAGCGAGAGCCTTCTCTCCCGAGAACTCCTCCCAAATTTTCGTGTCGGCGGCGGGTGATGCGTCGGCGAATGCAAGCCAGGCCATGCTCAGGAGGAGTGTCAGGGCGGTTCTTTGAAACGCCTTAACGAGGCCATGCTTTGAGTTTGGCGTCTGACGCAGACGCCCCACGGTCTCCATGGGTCGTTAGTCCGCCGGCGGCAGTCCTAGAGCAGTAATGATCCGCTGGAGATCGTCCGCTCCGTAGTACTCGATTTCAATTCGTCCCCGTTTTTCTCCATGATGAATGGTGACATGCGTGGCCAGATGCTGTTGAAGCAGATTTTGCAAATCCTCCACTGCCGTCGTCGTAGCGCTCGCATCCGCGGCCGCGCGCCGCGCCTTGCGTCGTCCCCGGCCAATGCCAAGCAACCGGGCAACCATGCGTTCGGTAGAACGCACCGTGGAATTGCGACGCAAAACTGTTTCCGCCGCGAGCAATTGTTCTTCGGGCGCTTTCAACGCCAAAAGCACCTTGGCATGCCCGACTGAGACCAAATTCTGAGCTAACCAGATCTGCACTTGCGGATGCAGATCCAAAAGCCGCACTGCATTGGCCACGGCCGCCCGGCTGCGCCCCACTTTGACGGCAATATCTTCCTGCCGCATTCCAAATTCGTTAGCTAACCTCGCGTAGCCCTGTGCTTCTTCGATTGGGTTGAGGTCGGCGCGTTGCAGATTTTCAATTAACGAAAGTTCGAGAACTTCCAGGTCGTTAGCTATCCGGACAATGGCGGGAACAGTGGCCAAACCGAGTTCCTGCGCGGCCCGCCACCGACGCTCGCCAGCGATCAATTCAAATCGCGTGCCGACCTGGCGAACGATGAGTGGCTGAATAATGCCGTGCTGTCGAATCGACTCCATCAATTCCAGCAGCACGTCGCGCGCAAAATCCTTCCGCGGCTGTAATGTGCTCGGGACAATGCTGGTCAGCTCGATCTGGTGTACTTTCTCGCTCGCATCTGATGCGTGTCTAGGAGTAGCCACCGCAGGAGTGCCGATCAGCGCGCCGAGACCTTTACCCAAACCTGACCGTGCCATGCGGCTGAGGCTACCGGAACAGACTTCTTAACGCAAACAGCAAAGCACCGAAGCGCAGTTCGCCACGCATCTCGCAAGCCTTACCAGCGACACATCCGGGCATTGGGAGCAGGCATTACAGGATTCGCTGCCGAAAAACCGTTAAAAAAAGTATTGACACCCGCGACTAAAATTCAGTATCACAGCGGAAGGTTCCAAAACAGACAAAGGACTTTTGCCCGGTAGGGTTCTTTGCCTGTTCGGTTCCCAATCAGAGATAAAAACAATCCAAACACGACCGGGAAAGAGAAAGAACACATCCATGTATTCATTGAATCAAGTTAATAAGTTAATCTCATGCGGACGAGATCCGGCTCGCTCGATGCCGTTCTGGCGCGGGTTCCTTCTCATCCCACTTATTCTGGTGTGCTTTGCAGTTGCACCGCAAACCCGAGCAGTCGTTCCGCCTCCCGACGGAGGATATCCCGGCTTCAACACGGCAGAGGGAGACCAGGCACTGCAGTTGTTGATTGGGGGAGTTGCGAACACAGCGCTCGGTTGGCGTTCGAATTTCAGCGCCATAGGCGCTAGCTTCAACACTGGCGTAGGCGCTGGATCGCTGGTACTCAACACCGCGGATGCGAACACGGCCCTTGGCACTGCTGCCCTGCTACTCAATCACGAGGGCGGCCGAAACACAGCAGTTGGCGCAGCCGCGATGGTGTTTAACACAGGCAACGCCACCACCAGCGAGGGATTCTTTAACTGCGCTGTCGGCGCCTTCTCGCTGAATCAAAACGATAGCGGATTCAGTAACAACGCCATGGGCGATTCCTCGCTCTTTAGGAATCTCGCAGGCGCTGCGAATACCGCTGTTGGTGATCTCGCCCTTGAGGATAATGACGCCACCGGAGCCGGCAAAGCGAACTTCAACTGTGCTTTCGGTGCTCAGGCATTGCAGGGCAACGTTACCGGAGATTCAAACAACGCTGTCGGCGCTTCGGCACTCGTCGCCAATGATGACGGTCTGTTTAACCAAGCCATGGGCGCTTTCGCTCTCTCGAGTAATTCGTCCGGCGCTTCAAACATCGCCATCGGTGACTCGGCGGCGGCTAACGTTACGGACGGTTCCTTTAATACTGTCGTCGGCGACACGGCCGGACAAGACATTGGCGACGGCACCGATAACATCTACATCGGCGCAGGCGCAGGAAGCGGAGTTGGCGACGAAAGCCAGACTATCCGCATCGGAGAGCCGGGTTTCATCGGCGCATGCTTTGTTCAAGGAATCTCGGGTGTGACGGTCACCGGCAATCCCGTCTGCGTAGATGCAAATGGCAAGCTCGGCGAATGTGGTCCGGCCTCGCCCATCTCGCAATTGAAGGCTACGACCCAAAAGCAAGCGGCAAGAATCGCTTCGCAGGAGGAGCAAATTAACACTCTGACGGCAGCCCTGAGACAGCAAGCGGAGCAAATCCAGAAAGTAAGTGCTCAGCTTGAGATGATCCGCCCGACGCCACGAGTTGTGGAGAATCGATAAGACTGTTATTCAGGAGCGCTGTTAGAGAAGTCAGCGCTTCCTTAATACATTCAGCCGCCGCGCGAACCCGCGCGGCGGCTGTTTTGTTTTACGGGCCATTCTTGTCAGAAACCGTTCAGCGCCTAACGTCCAACTGTCTGAATTGAGAGTTGAGCGTTGGACGTTGAGCGCTTAGAACTGCAAGGCCCTCAACAAATGATTAGGCGCAAGATCGAGCATTTCACGTTAGGCCATTCGCCCGATCCGGACGATGCGTTCATGTTTTACGCGATCGCGAAGGGCAAAATCGATCTGCGTGGTTATCGGTTTGAACATCGGCTGGAAGACATTCAAACGTTGAATGAGCGCGCGCGACGGGGCGAGTTGCACATTTCAGCCATCTCCATTCATGCCTACGCGTACGTTGCAGATAAATACGCGCTATTGTCGTGCGGCGCGAGTATGGGCGATGGATACGGGCCGCTCATTGTGCGGAGACGACGAACCGACGAACCGGCGAACAGGCGAACATCGCCCGCTTCAACCCTTCAACGCTTCAACGCTTCAACGTCAGACGAAACTGTTCGCGAGTCATTAAGCAGCGCGACCATTGCTGTCCCCGGTAAGATGACCAGCGCGTTTCTGGCCCTTCAGTTCTTTCTCGGCGAATTCAAGTTTATCGTCGTTCCGTTCGACGAAATTTTCGATGCAGTAGAAAGCGGACGCGCCGATGCCGGTTTGATCATTCATGAAGGACAACTCACATACGGCGTGTCCGGTTTTCAGAAGATCGTCGATCTTGGTGAATGGTGGAAGCGAAAGACCGGGCTGCCATTACCGTTAGGCGGAAACGTGGTGCGCAAAGATATCCCGCCACCGGTGCGACATGACATCAGCCAAATCATTCGCGAAAGCATTGATTACGGACTCGCACATCGCGACGAAGCCGTTGCTTACTCGCTCGCATATGCACGCGACATGAACTCGCAACTCGCCAGTAAGTTCATTGGCATGTACGTTAATGAATTTACTCGCGATTATGGCGAGATCGGACGGACGGCTATAAACAAATTTCTGAAACACGCTCACGATAAGGGTTATCTCGCCATTCCAATCGAAGTGGAATTCGTCGAATAACTCAAAAACACGCACGGATCAAAGCATAGGCGCATCCAAGGGCTAAGCCGCCCTTCGCTCACGCTCCTTCCAAAGACTCTCATTAACACCTCGCTTTAGCGAGGTGCCGTCGGATCACAGCTGCCTTAAACCGCTTCAGCGGTTTAGTACATCTTTCCATTTGCGGCGATTCGGCTTGTTAGCTTAGGGAGATAGATGAACCGGCGAACGTTCGACGAATCAATGACTGAGATTAGCGACCTCAAAACCGATGCACTTGCGGCATTGAATGATCAGACCTCTGTTCGAGCTGTGTTTTTCCCGGGGCTGGCCTCGGGCTTCGCGCGGTCACGCAGCGTTTGCTCGGTATTTTCTGGCCAGGTGAGTTAGAATTTCCTTGCCACAGGTTTCGCTCGGAGCGTATCAATGCTGACTCGGTGAAGGCAATGCTGCCAGCAAGGAGCCATCTTCTCCGCCTCAGTCGAGTCGGACCCTGGATCTGTGTGTGCGCCTTACTCGCGTTTGCCAGCTGCAAAAAGAGCGAGCCGATCGACGAAGCTAAAGCGGCAGGAAAAAGCACCGCCGATTTTCCGCAGATCACCGCCGACGTTTTCAAGCCGATGGATGGCGGCATTGATCTTTCGCCCGAAGAGATCATGGGCCGCAATACCTGGAACCTCTGGAGCGGAGGCAACCAGCATTTTTGGAATCATGCGGCCCAGGACAGCTACGGTCTCATGGATCTTTTGAAGATGCTCGACAACCGCAAATTCCCGCGCGGCGAACGTTTCAAAGTGCTCGGTCTCGTGAACGAGCCGGGGTTCCGCGCGGCGAGCAAACCGGATGAATTCGGTTTGTGGCTCGACGAAGAGGTTGAGGCAGAACCGGCAGGCATCGATCAAACGGTCTACGGGAAATCTTCGGGCGTACTTGGTTTTCGCCTTTTTCCGAATCCTGACTTCAACGACGAAGCGCGCAAAAAATGGAATGGCGATCGTTTCATGAACGATCCCACTTACTACAATGACAATAAACTCATCCGTCCTTATCGCGTCGGTGTAGCATGCGGCTCCTGCCACATCGCGCCGAATCCAAGCAATCCGCCGCTCGATCCGGAAAACCCGCGCTGGGAAAATTTGGCGTCAGCGATTGGCAATCAGTACATCAACGAGGGAAAGGTGTTCGCCTGCAACGTCGAGAAAGGCGGCTTTTTCTACGAGATGCTTCTCACACAGCCTCGCGGGACTTCCGATACCTCGCGCATCGCGACCGATAACATCAACAACCCAAATGCAATCAATCCGATCTTTTTGCTTGCTGAGCGGGAGCGCATCGCGGTGCCGGAAAAGATGGCGGGCGGGACACTTGCGTTGCCTGGCGAAAAAGAAGAGATGCCGGTGCCGCACATCCTAAAGGACGGAGCCGATTCCATCGGTGTTCCAGGCGCAACGATTCGCGTTTACGTGAACATCGGGATGTTTTCTGAGTATTGGTTGACGCGCCACAACCGATTGATCGGTCTGACGCCTCAAAAACCCTTCGAGATTCCGTATGCGCAAGAGCATTCCATTTTTTGGCGAGCGACTGAAGAGCGGTTGGGAAACATCGCCGCGTTCTTTCGGCGATTGAAACCGTTTCATCTTGCCGATGCACCCGGGGGGCAAGGTTACATCACCATGGATGCAGCGGTCATGACCCGCGGAAAAGAAGTTTTTGCCGAAAGCTGTGCGGCCTGCCACTCGAGCAAACAGCCACCAGCCAGCATCGACCCAAAGTCTGGGGAGGGGAAAGCGTGGTTCCGGGCAGCCGTCATGGGACCCGATTTCCTGGACAACAATTTCCTCTCAAATGAAAAGCGTTACCCGTTAACGAAAATCGAAACGAATTCCGCGCGCGCCTTCGCAACGAATGCAAAAGCCGGTCACGTCTGGGACAACTTTTCCTCGCTCACTTACAAGGAGCTATCGCCCGTGGACGAGCTCGAATTTTTCAACCCGTTTGATCAAACCCGTCCAATTAAGTTCAAACCCAAAGAAAAAAATGTCGCACCGGGTTATTATCGGGTGCCATCCCTGGTCAGTGTCTGGAGTTCCGCTCCTCTTTTCCATAACAACACGCTGGGAAAATTCACTGGCGATCCCTCGGTAGCGGGCCGGCTCGATGCGTTCAATGACGCGATCGAGAAATTGCTTTGGCCCGAGAAGCGGCTGAACAAAGATTCGATATGGCGAACGCAAAACGATTGCGCGCTTCATGTTCGCAAGGAGTTCATGCCGTTTAAACAGCTCCAGCGGCTGGCCGATAGCGACGGGTACATCAACCTGGGGATGATTCCGAAAGGCACGCCGGTAAACCTGGTCGCGAATCTGGAACCGAACTTTCAAAACACCGATCTCTTCGTCAAAGTCGCAAACAAATTGATCAAGCTGAAAACTACAAACCTGTCGCGCGAGCAAGCTGCCGCCGAATTTAATCAGCTGATACCCGACCTCCTCGCAGCAAATAAATGTCCCGACTTCATCGAGGACAAAGGACATTATTTCGGCACGGATCTACCGGATTCAGACAAGCGCGCGCTGATCGAATACTTGAAGACGTTTTAGGTCGTTAAAGAAAGGACAAGGATGGCAGTCACAGTTGCAGAAATGTTGAAGATGTCGCAGGCACAGCTTGACGATTTGTTCACGGAGAGTGCGGTTGGGGAAATCCCGAGCGGCGAGGCGAAGGGAACCGCGATTGTCGCACCGGGAACGACTTACACGCAGGATATTGCCAATTTTATCAACCATTTTGCCTGGCAGGGAAAAGCTTTCGATCCGAGCAAAGGCGTATTGCGAAACAAGATTTCACCGTTCGGGTTGAACGCGATCATTGCTAAAGTCTATAAAGGTTCGAGCTGGATGGACAAGAAGGAGTGCATTGTTCTCGACTATTCCGAGACCTCGCTCATAGCGCATTGGGTCCGCGACGAGATTCGTGAAGTCGCGCCACACGTTTACCTCGGCAAAGTTTACCTGGGCAAGAAGCGGTTGATCGATTTCGCTTTGGAGTTTCCTGCTGCCGCCTAGTTACCTGGTGCGGCCATCGGAGGTGCCGTGAACTCGAACGTCAGCCGTCCAATGCCGCGTGCGAACACTGGTTCACGGCTTCTGAACGTGGTGAGCAACACCACGATGTTCCTCCTGCAAATGGAACGTCGAATCGATCCCTGGCTGCGACCAATGTTCGACGCCACCCTCCGCGATCCGATAGCACGCATGATCACGGCAGTGATGAACAAAAAGCGAAAAGACGATGGCTTGAAACTCGCCGATGAGAAGCTGTTGCCTAACGAGGAGGAATATCTCAACTCTGTCATCGAGAGCTTTACGACACAAATGCGAGGACTTTGGAAACCCGGCGGATTTGAGCGCGGCGGGAACACCAAAACTCAGGGTATCGTGCGCGGCGAGTTCATCATTCATGACAATCTTCCCCCGCAATTCCGCTACGGCATCTATGCCAAGCCGCAAACGTTTCGTTGCTGGGTCCGCTTTTCCGGGCCGGGGCCTTACATCACTCCAGACATCGACGACGTCGGATTCATGAGCATCAGCATCAAGCTCATGGGTGTGCCCGGGCCGAAGTTGATGGATGAAGAGCAATCTACTTTGGACATGTTCGGCGTCTCCACGCCCACATTTGTTACACAAGACATAAAATCAAATGCGCACCTTCAAAAATGGAGTGTCAAAAATGCGCAGATTTTCCATTTTGTTAATTTTGAGGAACCCCACATCGGAGACATGATCATGCAGGGGTTGTGGGTGAAGACGCAGAGCAGCCCCTTCGAAGCGCCATACTTCAGTTGCGTGCCATACTTGTTAGGCGAAGGACAGGCGATGCAATATTCGGTCTGGCCGAAGACAAACAAAAAAACTCCCATCCCGCGGCTGCCACTGCGTCCACCGGACGATTATCTGCGCGCTGCAATGGTAAAGGCACTCAGCGAGGGAGACGTGGAATTGGACTTTCGCTTGCAGTTGCAAACCGATCCTTTCCTGATGCCGATCGAGAACAACGGCGTGCTCTGGCCGGAGAAACTTTCGCCGCGGGTGTCAGTCGCAACACTTCGCCTGCCAAAACAGAAATTCGATTCGCTGGCCCAAATGGAATTTGCCAAGAAGCTTTCATACAACCCATGGCATACCATCGCCGAGCACCGACCACTGGGTAACCAAAGTCGCGCCCGGCGTCGCATGTATTTCGAGTTATCACAGCTACGCCATAACATGAACGACGTTCCTCATTACGAGCCCACAGGTGATGAGGTGTTTGAATAAGGCACGATGACTCCTCAGTCGAACTTCATGGTGCTCGCACCAATCATTCCCGAGCGGGAGGCTGAGCTGCGGCAGTTGCTCGATTCGATGAACCGCGGGCCTGGACAGGTCGACCCAAATAACGCTCTGTTGCCGTTCGCCGAATTCGATGCGCTTCATTTTGCGCGATTCGTTATACTTGACGACAAAACGACTGAAGATGTGCGTGTCTATGGGTTAACCCCACGCACTTATCCACTATATCTGGCTTTCCTGGGCGATGTAGACGGAAATGCGAACGCGTTCCTGGGCAAATTGATCAAGCGCGCCGGAAAAGGCCTGGGAAAAATCTTTTCATGCTGTCAGGGATTCGGCCCTGACACAGATCTTCTCGATTGGATGAAACAACACGATGCCCCGGCCATTGCCGCCTATGTGAATTGGCGGGGGAGAACAGTGCGCCAGATTCGTGAGGAGGCGGCGCTTTACGATGCGATTCAGAGTTACGTCGAAAAAGACGGGGCGAGTCTCCACGAATTGGAACCGCAGCACGTTCGTGAGAAATTGCGGGCATTCGTCAATGCAGAGCAAGCGGCGGGGCGCCTAAGATTAACCAAGGATGATCCAACTCAGATTGGATGGCAGGTCAAAAATGTGCTGCACATGATCGGTTTTCCAGTGCTGAGTGTGCTGCTATCACCCCTGCTTCTCTTGGCTGCGCCGTTTTATCTCATTGTGCTTCGGCGCCTGGAGAAAAGCGATCCCGTAGTTTGTCCTATCGCGGATCAAAAGCATTCTGAGGACCTTTCGAGCCTCGAAGACCACGATGTCACGAATCAATTCAGCGCGATGGGGAGTTTGAAACCCGGTCTGGTGCGACGCTTAACGACTATCGGCGTGCTGAAAACGGTCAACTACGGCGCGCGTCATATCACCCGCCCGGGTCGACTCGGTCGGATACGCTCGATCCATTTCGCGCGATGGGTGTTTGTTGCTGGAAAGGAGCGAATGATTTTTTGCAGCAACTATGATGGCAGTGTCGAGAGCTACATGGATGACTTCATCAACAAAACAGGTTTTGGATTAAACGCGTCCTTTAGCAATGGGATCGGCTATCCGCGAACGAATTGGCTCGTGCGGGACGGTTGTGTCGACGAGCGAAACTACAAGGAATACCTCCGGCGTCACACCTTGCCGAGCCAGGTTTGGTACAAGGCTTACCCGGGATTTAGTGCAATCGACTTGGAGAGAAACACTCGAATTCGAAAGGGATTGGAGATGTCGTCGATGACTGATGACCAAGCTCGCGAATGGGTGGCGTTGCTATGAGTCAAGTCGATTACGCCGACGTGCAAGGGCTTGTCCGGTTTGGATACGGTCACATGACGAGTGCGTCGTACACGCTTGTGCGCGTGAAGAACGCCGATGCGGCCAAAGCATGGCTGCGCTCCGCTCCAATAACTACTGCTGTTGCCCAACAGCCGCCACCGAACACCGCCTTGAATATCGCATTCACGGCATCTGGCCTGAGAGCCCTCGGCGTTTCGGAGTCAATCATTGCGAGCTTTTCGCATGAGTTCCGCGGAGGTATGGCGCAAGCAAGTCGGGCGCGACAATTAGGCGACATCGGAAAAAACGCGCCATCAAATTGGACGTGGGGCGGCTCCGGACGCGAGCCACATGCGTTGGTGATGTTTTTCGCCGAGCCGGACCAGTTTGATTCGTTCGTCCAAACGTCCCGAGATCAGAAGTGGAGTGAAGGATTTGAGGAAATCACTTCGCTTGGCACCACCAATCTCGACGGCGACGAACCGTTCGGGTTTGCTGATGGAATTAGCCAGCCGCAGATCGATTGGGAGCAGCAACTGGAGAGGCCATGCATCCAATTGGGATACACCAACGTTGTCGCGCTGGGTGAGTTCCTGCTCGGTTATCGTAACGAATACGGAAAGATAACCGATCGGCCATTGCTCGAGCCCGATGCCGCCAATGCAGGCTTGCTCGATGCCGAGGATGCGCCTGCGAAAAAAGATCTGGCGCGAAACGGAAGCTATCTGGTCATGCGGCAACTGGAACAGGACGTCCGAGGTTTCTGGAAGTTTCTTCACGAGCAATCTGGCGGGAATGTTGCGGACGCGGCTCAACTAGGCGCAAAAA
Source organism: Nitrospirota bacterium (assembly GCA_050257685.1). Classification (GTDB taxonomy): domain Bacteria; phylum Verrucomicrobiota; class Verrucomicrobiia; order Chthoniobacterales; family UBA10450; genus Udaeobacter. The sequence goes on along the minus strand of JBLMXH010000060.1, from coordinate 2,391 downwards.
TGGTTGGCCGTACGCGAGCAGGCGAGCCTTTGGTGCCGATCCAGGCCGAACCGATTCCTGGCACGGATCCGCGCGCCGTTACGCAGAACCAATTTACTTATGAGAACGATCCAGTTGGCGCGCGGTGTCCTTTCGGCGCACATGTTCGCCGAACGAATCCGCGCAATAGCGATTTTCCCGAGCGGCGCCTCGGCGCCCTACGAAAACTGATCATTATGCTGGGTTTCGGTCCGAAAGGATTCTACGATGATGTAACTTCATCGGTTCGGTTTCATCGTATTCTGCGCCGGGGTCGTGAGTATGGCTCGGAGTTATCGCCCGAAGACGCGCTGCAGCCCGCTAAGCCTAACGAGTCGCCTCGCGGCTTACATTTCATTTGTCTCAATGCCAATATCTCGCGCCAGTTCGAGTTCCTGCAAAACGCATGGATAGCGAACACCAAGTTCTCCGGAGTGACTGCAGAAAGCGATCCGCTTCTGGGCAATCGTGAAGCACTGCCGGGGTGCCCGGTGACCGGCAACTTCACCATCCCTGGCGATGGCAAGCTGCGGCGGCGCGTGTCCGGCCTGCCGCAATTTGTGACTGTGCGAGGCGGCGCCTACTTTTTTTTGCCGAGCTTGCGAGCGCTACACTACTTGGTCGGCTGATCCTGATCGTTGAAGCGTTAAAGAGTTGAAGCGAAGGTGCGCAGCGCATTCGCGATCCAGCCCCACGCAAACGGTGAAGCGCGGAGCTCTGCGATGCGAGGGTCCTGCCGCTGAAAAAGGCTCGCGCAGCTGGCCCCTCCATCTCCCCAACATATTCGCTTCTACGCTTCAACTGTTTGACGATTCAACGTCACCAGAAAAGCGCTTGTCTGCGGGGCAGTTCTCCGGCAGTTTCGTTCCGGTATGGCGTCCGATCGCAGGCTGGGTTGTCTAAGCATCTTCTTGTTCATCGCGCTTTGCGCCAGCCTGTTTGTGAACTTTGTGTTGATGATCGTCGCGTTTCAGCGCGTCGGCGGCATCAGAGAAGCAGAACCGATCCCGCGCTTCCGAGAGATCCTGCTTCAAAGGGGCGCCCGCGCGACCACGGATAGAATCGCCGTAATTACCATGCGCGGTCTGATCAGCACATCAATCCCCGGCAGCGTCAGCGACTCGATGGTGGACGACTTGCGTGCAGCACTTCAACAGGCCCGCGAGGATCATCGGGTAAAGGCGATTGTGTTGGAGATTGATTCGCCCGGCGGAGAAGTTACCGCTTCGGATGAGATCTACAGCGCGGTGGTGAAAACTCGGGCGAAGAAACCCGTCGTCGTCTACATGGATTCATTGGCGGCGTCGGGGGGATATTATGTCTCCTGCGGCGGCAAATTCCTGATGGCTAACGAAACGACGATCACCGGGAGCATCGGCGTAATCATTCAAACCCTGAATTACGAGCAGCTGTTTAACAAAATCGGCCTCGCATCCGTAGTTTTTAAGAGCGGCAAATTCAAAGACATGTTGAACGGCGCGCGACCGATAACGCCGGAGGAGCGAGAACTCGTGCAGAACTTCATCATGAACACTTACGACAAATTTCTCGGCATCGTTGCAACAGAGCGAAAGCTGCCGGCTGATCTTCTCCGCAACACCATCGCCGACGGGCGAATTCTCTCCGGCAAGGAGGCATTGCAGAACAAACTCATCGACGGTCTCGGTGAATTAGATGACGCCTTCACCAAAGCTAAACAGCTAGCCAACGCGCCGGACGCGAAAGTCGTGAAATACGGCCCGCCCTTCAGTCTGTCGCGATTCCTTCGCGTGTTTGGACAATCGGAGTCGAAAATCGAACTGCAGCTTCCGAAACAATTAGTGCCGCAGCTGGAATCGGGACGGGCCTATTTCCTGCCGAGTTACTACGCCCCATAACGCTGAGGGTAGCGCACACTTCAGCACACCCTCATGCTATTCGGGAGCGTTTTTACAACATTCGGAGCGGCCCCGAGCGTTGCGTTAGCTCTACTTTCCTTTCTTTACGCAGTTGCGAGTATTTGTGTGTACGTATCGCTGATTTATCAGATCAGTACACGCATTCGTAGTGCTTCCCAGACCGAAGTTCCGGCGGGCTCTTTTGGAGTGCCGGAAGCCGTTCTCGCCAGTGTCTTGATTTTTTTCTTTCTACTGACGATTAGCTCAACGGTTCAAGACCAGGCCCTTCAATTTCACCCACGTAATCTTCTGGCCAATTTCCTACTTAGCGCTTTTGTTGTGCTCGTCATAGTCACTCTCCTGCAATTTCGCGGGTTGGATGTAGGCACATTAGCGGGATTCTTCAGAATCAGTTTTTTCCGAACTTTAGGCACAGGGGCCATCCTGCTCTTTTTCGCTTATCCATTGATTGGTTTTTCCGAGGCGATCAATCAAC
>JBLMXH010000059.1:0-21373 GCA_050257685.1 Nitrospirota bacterium | reverse complement strand
CAGGGAGCGTAAATGGAGCGACGCGGGCGCGGCCGTCCAAAGAGCAAACCGTGTGCGTCCACGACGAACCAGCGGAGATTCGCTTCCTGTAGAATCGACTCCAGCCCAGGAGCGTAACCGCACTCGGGTAACCAGAATCCATCAGCTGCTCGGCCAAAAACTTTGGCATAAGCGTCGCGCCCAATCAAAACCTGCGCACGTGCCGCGCGCGCAGATTGCTGTTGGAGGATTGGCAGCAATCCATGTGTAGCTGCGCTGGCTATAATTTCGAGCGCACCCGTTTGTTGTAACTTCCGAAAGCTCGAGAGCAAATCGCATTTCCATTCATCCACGAAAAGGCGGCGAGCTTCTGAAAACAGACCCATGTAAAACTCGGCCAAATGACAAAGCTGCGGATGTTTACGATTTCGTTTTTGCTCACGCGCAGCAAAATCGATCAACAGCTCGAGGTGCCCGACATAACGCTCGCCTAACAGCTGGTCTTGAAGCATTGCGCAGAGCGTCGGCGTAATCGACATCGTGAGCTTGAACGGCACGCCATCGTCCGTCAGGCGCTGCATCATCTCCAGCAGCGGGATGTACGTTTCGGTGATTGCCTCAAACAACCATTCCTCCTCGATGAAATGCTCGTGTTCCGGATGGCGCACAAACGGAAGATGGGCGTGGAGAATGAGGGCGAAGTGACCCATTGCAGACTTCAGATTTCAAATTGCAGATTGAAAGCAACCAAGCCGAATTTTGAAATCGGCGATTGGAAATCTGCAATTACAGCGTCCGACAAAAATCCTGGAAACGGTCCAGACCCTTTTTGATTACGTCAAGGCTCGTGGCGTAACTGAACCGAACCGTGCGATCGTCTCCAAAGGCAGCGCCAGGCACTACCGCGACGTTTGCTTTGCTCAGCAAACGATCGGCGAAATTCTGAGACGTGAGTCCAAGCTGGCTGATGTTTACCAGGACATAAAACGCGCCCTCTGGTTTAACCGCAGTGACGTTGGAAATCTTCGAGATGCGATCAAACATGTAGTTGCGACGCATATCGAATTCTTCGCGCATATCGGCGAGTGGCTGTTGATCGCCTTTAAGCGCGGCAAGTGCGCCGTATTGCGAAAAGGAGGACGGGTTCGAACTGGTATGGCTCTGGATTGAATCGACGGCCCTCGCGACTACGTCAGGCGCGGCGAGGTAACCCAGGCGCCATCCGGTCATCGCATACGATTTGCTAAAGCCATTGATGGTGATTGTGAGATCGTACGCTTCCTTTGATAGAGATGCGACGCTGACATGTTTGACGTCGTCGTAAACGAGCTTTTCGTAAATCTCGTCGGACAGAACGTAAATGTCTTCTTCGGCAGCGACACTGACGATCGCTTCCAATTCCTCGCGTGTATAAACCGACCCCGTTGGATTGCCTGGGCTGTTCATGATCAGCATCTTGGTGCGTGGGGTCATCGCGTTTTCAAAGTCTTCCGGCCGCATTTTCCACGCGTTACGTTCGGTGGTAGGCACGATCACGGGTTCGGCGCCGACTAACCGTACCATGTCGGGGTAACTGACCCAATACGGCGCCGGGATTATGACTTCATCACCCGGCTGACAGGTGGCGAGGATCGCATTGTAGCAAGCGTGTTTCGCGCCGTTACTCACTATGATCTGCCCGGCGCGATAATTCAGACCGTTGTCGGCTGCCAGTTTGTCCGCGATCGCCTGGCGCAGCTCCGGAATACCAGCATTGGGCGTGTATTTCGTGAAACCAGCTTCCAACGCCTCGATTGCGGCCCTTTTTATATGCTCGGGCGTATCGAAATCGGGTTCACCTGCACCGAAGCCGCAAACGTCGATGCCTTCGGCTTTCATGGCTTTCGCCTTGCTATCGATTGAGAGTGTTAGCGACGGAGTCAGTTGAGCGGCGCGTTCAGAAATTTCCATGTTCGTAAAGTGTGCAAATTGGGAGCGCCCGCCTGCATCGCTCTGCGAAGCATTGCGGGCGGGCAAGCTATTGGCGGCGGTAGAAGTTTTCAATGAGAGGTTTGAAATTATTTTCGTCGACTCGGATGATGGCCATTTCGCGTTTCGCGTTCTCGACGGAGTCCGATGCGTGTGCGGCGTTAACCATGATCGTTTGCCCGAACTCTTTTCGAATTGAACCGGGTGGCGCCTTTGCCGGATCAGTAGGGCCGAGCACATCGCGAATTTTGCGTACCGCATCCACGCCCTGGTAAACAATGGCGATCGATTTTTCGGTGCCCGGCGCATCGCGCTCTTCTGGACCACATTCGCTGGGCTTTTTGCCAGCCATAAACTCTATGATGCTTTCCCAGTTTTCGCGACCGCTCCTGGCACCGAGCTTTTCCTCAAGAACCGGCAACACAGGCCCGTAAAACTCCTCCGCCTGTGCCACGCTCATCTGGTGAACTTTAAATCCAATCATTGAGAGCCCGGTGCGTGAAAACACTTCGATCACCCCTCCTGGACGCAAATTGGGGAATCGAAAATTGTCGGGTTTAATCAACACAAGTGTTTTTTCCACTTCAGCGCCAGGCGGGTAGGAGACTGCACGTTCGAGGATTCCGCCATCCGAATCGGAGAATTCAGCCCATAGCTTTAGATCGCGTTGGACGGCATTCGGATCGAATTCAGTGACGACTCCCGGCTCGAAGTAGACGACCCTGGCTGAATCATCGGTGATGTAATCGCCGTACGTGTCGCGAATCGTTTCGCCGCTGGTGCGCTCGTGCACGATGTGTCCCACGACGCGATGAATTTTCTCCACCGCATCCGGTCCGCGAAAGATCAGAAACAAAACACGCGCATGCTGACCGTTTTTCTCCCCCGTGAAATTCTTCAGCACGTACTCACGAATCAACTGCTGCGTGGCGCGATGGTCCGGATCAGTTGCCGTCACGATGGTGTCGGCGTAGCGATTGGCTAGCTTCGCGCCGGGAGCGAACATCCGTCCGCCGACCAAATCCAGCCCGGTGCGAGAAATCAACCGACCAAGGATGCCGCCAGTGCGCGATTTTCGGATCGAATATGGTGTGACAATGGCATAAGCCAGCTGTTCAGATTGCATTGGTTCTACTGTAGCGGCTGTCTACCACCGCCGCAAAAATTTGCCGACCGCGGCCTGGTCCTCACAGAGTGCCGCAAAATTTCTTCCGGGATGCTGTAGAGTCCGCTGGGTCTCAGCGGATCCGAGCGTCGTCGTTGGGTTGTGCGCTGAGGACAGCGCACGCTACAGCCCGTTCGGCGTGCCAAAATGGCTACCCATTTCCCGCGGCGCTTCATAACGATGATGTCGAAGCGGTTCCGCTGCAGCACGGCACGCAATTCGTCTTTTTGGTTTCTTAAGATGCCTGAGAGAATTACCCAATTGGCAAAGCGTAATTTCGGCAGGATTTCGATCAACAAATCGCAGTGCAAATTTGCCGTGATTATATTGGTTTCCTGAGTCGAGCTCCATCCGTGCACATCCGCTAATTGAAATCTTGTGCCGCGAATCTTGTTCAGACGGGCATTGAATTTGGCGATCGAAATCGCGGTGGGATCGTTGTCTATGCCTAGGACGCGTCCAGCACCGAGACGCCTCGCCGCCAAAGCAAGAATTCCGCTGCCGGTTCCAAGATCTACGAGTGACCAACCGCGGTTCCAGTTGCGGGTCAATTGTTCCAAAAGACGAAGCGACATTGCGGTCGTAGCGTGCTCGCCAGTTCCAAACGCCAGGGAAGCCGGAATGATAATGTGAGACCGGCCCTTGTACTGCGATCGTCGGGACACCGAGGTCCCTCCCACATTGGAAATCATCAATCGGTTCCCGATTTTGATTGGTTTCGAATCACCCCGCGCAAATCGTTTTAGCCAATTGCGCGGCAATGCCTGTACCTGGCCGCCGAATTCCTTGAGCAGCACGTTCGAATCGCGCTTTGAGCGGCATGTAATTTCCAAGGTCAGCCGCTGGCGCCCGGGTTTCTGCACGATCACAAGTCGGCCATGAGCGTGCGCCTGGAGGAGATCTTCGTGCGTTTCAACCCAATTCAGTCCGGCTGTTTTGCGCCACAGATACACACGCGAAGATACTAAACAAAGTGGCGCTTCATAAATGCGCGTCCCGATCCCGATCTGAGGTATTTCTCGAAAGATCTCTGAGCCGTTGCCGCATCGCGGGTTTATCCGACGTATGGCTGCCTTGTGAGATTGCGATTTAGTAGATAAACGTAGAACATCAAAAGACTGACCCGCCAGCCGTAGTTTGGGCCGTTTTGGCGCTCCGCCTTCGCTAAAGCTACGGCGCGCTCGCTCCAGCCTTCGCTTTGCAACTATGTTTCAAGCGGAGGCTGAGCGGGTGACGAGGCTCGAACTCGCGACGTCCACCTTGGCAAGGTGGTGCTCTACCAACTGAGCTACACCCGCAGTTTTGAGAGGGACAATAATGTCCAGCCGATTAAGCCACGCAACCTTTTAATTGCCCTGGCAGGCGCAAAATCGTTGAATCCAAATCGGGCCTTTACTGCATCATATGATCAAAGACTCTATGAAAAAACTATTCCTCCTCTCCATGTGCTTGCTGGGGCTGTATGGCACCTTGTTTCCGCAGGCTCCAACCGAAAGTCCGATTGCCAGTCCGACAGCACCGACGGCAGTAACCGCCGCGACAGCAGCAACGTCATTAGCGACTCCGGCATCGACACCAACCGCAGTCCCGAGTGCCACGTCCGGTTCTGCTTCATCCGATCTCGCCGACCGAATTCACCGGAAGCTGGAGAAAAAGCTCGGCGGCAAGCACGGCATCGTCATCGACGCGGACGAGAGCGGCGATCACAGTGGTCACAGCGACGATATTCCTGCGATGGTCATTCCACTCGTTGGAATCGTTTTCCTATCGATATTCGGTGCGCCTGTTCTGATCGTCATCATGATCGGAATGTTTGCCCTTTTGGTAAGCCGTAGCCGGCAGCGCACTATCCGAATGCTGGTGGAGAAAGGTCAACCGGTTCCTGCGGAATTGCTTGCCCCAGCGACCCGGTCCGTGCGTCAGCGATCGGATGTGCGCCGGGGCGTTGTGTGGACCATGGTCGGCGTTGGCTTGATCGTGTGGCTCGGCGCGGTGAACGATTGGGAGGGCGGTGCGTGGTCGTTCGGCCTGATTCCGTTCCTGATCGGGCTTGGATATTTAATCGTATGGAAATTAGAAAACAAAAAGGACATTCCGCCTCCGCCCCCGGCACCGTAATATTGCGGCCGTGGAGCTCACTGATGCGGACCTCGTTGCGCGAGTTCTTGCCGATGACGATCAGCACGCCTTCGGCGAACTCGTGCGGCGGCATCAGTCGAGCGTGCGCGGTCTTCTGCGCCAACTCACCCGCACAGACGTCGCTTTGGCAGATGACCTTGCGCAGGAAGCTTTTCTTCGGGCCTACAAGAATATCCGCAGCTTTCGCGGTGAAGCGCGATTTTCCACATGGCTTTATCGAATCGCCTACAACTGTTTTCGCGAAGACGCGCGGCGTCGCAAGGAATTTGTGGGGGTGGATGAGAAGCAATGGCAGGCAGAACAGGATCCACACAGCGCCGATCCGGGTTTGAGGCATGATCTTATGCACGCGCTAAGTTTGCTTCCCTTACACGAGCGCACCGCAGTTGTGCTTTGCTGCCAGAACGGTCTGTCGCACGATGAAGCCGCGCGCGTGTTAGAGATCCCGCTTGGGACAGTAAAAACGAACGTCCTGCGCGGACGAGAAAAGTTGAAACGCACACTGGCGGCGTGGGGCCCGAATTGATAAAGTGAATCCAATGATCGACGACGAGACGCTAGACCGACAATTGCGTGAAGCCGTGCCGTACATTAACGACGACGGATTCACCGCGCGCGTGATAGCTCGCTTACCGGCAGGACGGCGTGAGCCGCAATGGTTGCGTGCAATGATTGTTGTTGGCTTGGCGCTAATCGGAACCGGAATGGCCTACTTCCTTTCCGGTGCCGGCAGCTTAGTCCGTCAAGGCATGGTCCAGATGGCTGACTTTCCGATTTGGCTGTTGCTGGTGTTCGCGTTTGGGTGCGGCCTCGTGGTTGGAGCGTTCGCTGTCATCTTCGCCATCCGCAAAACTCCTGAAGTACGCGATCTGACTCGGCTGAATTTTTGAACCGCCGAATTGATTATACCTTGGCCAATTCGCGCGCCTGCTGCACATCGCGCTCGATTTGCCGGACCAGCGCATCGACGTTCTCGAATTTCTTCTCCGGTCTGAGATAACGGACGAAGCGCAGTTCGAGATCCTTGCCGTAAATATCCCGATCGAAATCGAGAAGGTACACTTCGAGAGTGCGATCCGATCCGGCACTACTCATGGTGGGCCGATGACCGAGGTTCACCACGCCGGGATAGACAACACCATCTAATTTCGCCTCGGCAAAATAAACGCCATTTGGCGGAAATTGCTCGCTATGCGCGCTCAAGTTTGCGGTGGGAAATCCGATCTTCTTTCCCAAATCATCGCCATGCACAACGGTTCCCAGGATCGTGTATTCGCGGCCAAGCATGATCGCGGCTTTTTTCAGATCGCCGGCTTCGACAGCACGACGAATCGTTGTGCTGCTTACAATTTCGCTGTTAATAGTCACCGGCGGAATTCCCACGACGTTGAAATCAAATTGCGCGCCGAGCTTTTTAAGCAGCTGAAGAGTACCGCGCCGATTCTTTCCAAAGGACCATTCGTGTCCGACGCAAATTTCGCGCAGCGGTTTCGAATGCTGGACCAGTTGCTGCACGAAATCTTCAGGCTCAGTGGCCGCAAAATGTTTATCGAACGAAATGATCAGGAGATGGCGTACACCAAGCGCGCGAATCAGAGAGATCTTATGTGGCGTAGCGGTAAGCAAATGCGGTGCTTTGTCAGGCCGCAGTATCTTCTCCGGGTGCGGATCAAAGGTGACCACCACTGGCGTTCCATTAACCGATCGAGCGTGTTCCGCCGAAGTAGAAATGACCGCCTGATGCCCGAGATGGACCCCGTCGAAGACACCGATCGCGAGAAAAAGTGGGCCTGGCAATCGCGATAATTCGGGGATGGATCGAAGCGTTTCCATCAAGCGAATAACGAATGACGAATGACGAATGACGAAATAATGACGAAGCACGAATTCACAACCCGCGGTGAAATCATTCGGGCTTCGATATTCGAATTTCCTTCGAGCTTCGGCATTCGGATTTCGTCATTTTATTTACGCTCCGCGCATCCTGGAAACTTCCGGCAAACTCAGCATCCGCTTGAGAATGTCCTCTCGCGTGGTGTTCTTGATCTCGTCGACAGTGATCGCGTTGGTCACGTCGAAGTGTCCTGATTTGGTCCGGCGAAGCGATTTCAAATGTGCGCCGCAACCAAGCGCTTCTCCGATGTCGTGAGCATAGGTGCGGACATAAAAGCCTTTGCTGCACAACACGCTGAAATCGATTTCCGGTAATTCGATCCGGTCGATTGTGTAGCGATAAACGTGAACCAGGCGCGGCTCGCGCTCCACTACTTTCCCCTCGCGCGCCAGCTTATACAAAGGCACGCCGCCGTGTTTTTTTGCCGAGACCATTGGCGGCAATTGATAAAAATCGCCGCGGAATTTCTCGAAGGCAGCCCGGATTTGATTTTCATCCAATTGAGGCACCGGACGTTGCTGGATTACTTCACCTTCACGGTCCTGCGTGTCGGTCGTTACGCCGAGCACGAAGGTGCCTACGTATTCCTTGTCCTCGCTCATGAGCAAATCCTGAACCTTCGTTCCGCGACCCACGGTGAGCAGAAGCAGACCCGTCGCGATCGGATCCAGCGTGCCGCAATGACCGATCTTTTTCGTTCCAAGTTGTCGTCGTGCCAGTGCAACAACGTCGTGCGACGTCATCCCTTCGGCCTTGTCCACCAGCAGGACGCCATCAGGAGATGCAGGCGCGGTTAACGGCTTCACGAGTTTCCTCCAGAACTTTTTCTTCGACTTCCGCCAACGTTCCGCGCACCCGCGCGCCGGCCGCGAGCGTGTGACCGCCGCCGCCGAATTTCTGGCAAATCGCGCATACATCCACGCGCTCGTCTTTGGAACGCATGCTGACGCGCACCTTTCCATCTGAAAGTTCTTCGAAGAACACAGCGACGATCACGCCGTGAACTGCGCGCAGATGATCGATTAACCCTTCGTTATCTTCGGGAATTACACGAAGTTCTGCTGCAGTTTTTACGCTAAGGCCAAACGTTGCGATTCGCCCGCATTCACTGAAACGCATCGTTCGCAATAGCTCGCGCAAAAGTTCGAGTCGGCGTCTAGGGTAGCTCTCGTACAGTTGCTGGCTGATTTTCCCGACGTCCAGATCGCCATCGCGCACCAATCCGGCAGCAATTTCAAACGTGCGTGCGCTTGTTTTTGGATATTGGAACGAGCCGGTATCAGTTGAGATCGCAGCGAAAAGATTTTCTGCAATCTCATGGTCGAAAGGCAGGCCTTGGCTCTTGATCAGTCTGAAAACGATTTCTCCTGTAGCCGGCGCGCCTGGATCAATGATGACCAAGTCCCCGTAGCCTGGATTAGTGACGTGATGGTCGATGTTGATCCAGAGTTTCGCCGACCCAACCGCAGCCAGCGTGGTGCCTAACCGATTTTGAATCGCGGTGTCGAGCGCGACGGCAACATCCACGTGCTCCGCCGTTGCAGGCGGTTTCGTCAGCAATTCCGCGCGCGGCAGGAACGAATATTTTTCGAGCATGCCTTCTTCGTTCCAAATATGCACGTTTTTACCAAGCTTTTTGAGTGACAGGCCAAGCGCCAGTTGGCTACCAAGTGCATCGCCATCAGGGCGAACATGACTGAGTATAACGAACTGCTGATGTTCGCGGAGAACCCGACCGATCTCTTCGAAGGTCGTATTACTCACTCGTCTTGCTCGTCGCGTTGCCGAGGTTGTCCAAAATTTCAAGTACGCGGGCCCCGCGTTTAATGGACTCGTCGTGATGAAAAATGAGATGCGGCGTGTATTTCAGGACCACATGCCGGGAGAGTTCCGCCTGCAACGCGGGGCGATGCGCCTCCAGCTTGTCGATTACGTTTCCACCGTTGGCGGCACCAAGAGTGCTCACGAAAACATGCGCACTCTTAAGATCAGGGGAGACATCGACAGCATTAATGCTGACCAGTGCTCCTTCGAAATTGATTTCGCGCGCAATGATGCCGCTTAGCTCGCGTTTTACCAATTCGTTCACGCGTAATTGCCGATGTTTCATCTTCGTTACAAGCTTGAACTGTGGAAGCGTTGAAGTGCTAAACAGGCCCTACTTGTCATGTTGAGCGAAGCGAAACATCTCTGGTTTTCATCGCAGTCTTTCCTGTAGAAATAATCAGATTCTTCGCTTCGCTCAGAATGACAATGCCTTCCGCTTTAACGCCCCAACGCGTTAACGTTTCTATCTCTCACAACTTTTGGGCGATTTGCTCGAGCTGATAGCACTCGATCACGTCGCCCACCTGATATTCGCTGAAATCTCCCAGCTTGATTCCGCATTCCAGGCCGGAACGGACTTCTTTGACGTCGTCCTGGAAACGCCGCAGCGTCGAAATTCCACCGTCGTAAACCGGTTGGCGCCTCCGGAGAATGCGAGCCCGTCCTGCGCGTGCAATCCTCCCATCGGTCACGAGACACCCAGCGACGATGCCTCTGCTCAACTGGAAAACCTGTTTCACCTCCGCGTGTCCAATGACGGTTTCGCGCAACTCCGGTTCCAGCAGACCGGCCATGGCGTCTTTCATTTGATCAAGCAGCTCATAAATAATGCTGTAAAGCTTGATCTGCACTCCTTCTCGTTTCGCAGCCGGGACGGCCATGGCTTCAACCTTCACGTTAAAACCGACGACCACTGCCTCGGATGCACTGGCCAGCAGAATATCGGATTCTGAAATCGGTCCGACTGCGGAGTGAATAATATCGAGATCGACCTTTTTGGTCTCGATCTGTTTCAGTGCGTTTACAATTGCTTCTACGGAACCTTGGGTATCCGCCTTCAAAACCATCCGCAGCACCTTCTTGCCTCCGGCGGTTTCGAGCAGACTCTCGAGCGTGGCCCGTTGCGGAACGAAAAGCTTGTTCGTTCGCTTTGTCTCAAGTCGCTCGTCGCTTAGCTGTTTGGTGGCGCGTTCCGATTCCATGACAAGAAATTCATCACCCGCATTCGGCAATCCGGTGAACCCCAAAACTCTCACTGGCGTCGAAGGTCCGGCGTGCTTGACGGGTTTGCCCCGGTCGTCGAGCAGGGATTTCACCTTTCCGCTGTAATCGCCGCAGATAAATGGGTCGCCGATTTTCAGTGTGCCCATCTGAACGATGACAGTGGCAGTGGGGCCGCGGCCGGCTTCTACTTGTGCTTCGATCACTGTGCCGCGCGGCCTGGCCGTCGGCGAAGCTTTTAATTCCATCACCTCGGCCTGAAGCGACATCATCTCGAGCAAGTGATCGATTCCGGTGCCTTTGGTTGCCGAGACGGGGCAGATGATAATTTCGCCTCCCCAATCTTCCGGAGTAAGACCCTGCTCTTGCAGTTGTTTCTTGACGCGGTCGAGGTTCGCGCCCGGGAGATCCATCTTGTTGACGGCGACCATGATTTTCACATGCGGCGCAGCCTTGGCGTGACTAATGGCTTCGGCCGTTTGCGGCATAATGCCGTCGTCGGCGGCAACCACCAGCACAACGATGTCGGTGACATTGGCGCCGCGCGCGCGCATTGCGGTGAACGCCGCGTGCCCTGGTGTATCGATAAACGTAATCGCGTGGCCGTTGTGATTGACGCTGTACGCGCCGATGTGCTGCGTAATCCCGCCGGCTTCGCCAGCTGCAACCCGCGTTTTTCGGATCGCGTCTAACAAACTGGTTTTGCCGTGATCGACGTGCCCCATGAAAGTGATAATCGGCGCCCGAAGCTTGAGTTCTTCTTCCTTTTGAATCACCGGCGGAGGCGGCGCGACCACGGGCTGTTCCACCTTGTGAACGCCGGCGCCCTTTTCCCGCCGCTCTTTCTCCAGAATGAACCCGTGCTTTTCCGCAATCTTCGCAGCGATCTCGGGCTCGATTGTCTGATTGATATTAGCGAAAATATTATGCGTCATCAGCTCGGCGATTAGCTGATGCGGTTTCAGTCCGAGCTCGGTCGCAAACAGTTTAACAACGATCGGTGGCTTGATTAGAAGAACCTTCTGCTGGGGCTCGGCTTCCGTTTCAGGGGGTGTCAAAGTCGCCTCGGCAGCCGGTTGCTCCACCGGTTCAGGTGCCGGCGGTTCTGGTGGAGGCACTTGCGCCTGCGGCGGAGGCTTGGAAGCAGCCTCGATCGATGCGCGGATCCGTGAGATCGGAGGTAGAACAGTGCGCTTAGGTTTTACCTCGCCGTCCTGAGTTTTTTTTGTCGGCCCTTTTCGATCAATCAGCGAGACGGTCTCTGGATGTGGAGCCGCTTGTCCAGAAGCTTCGGGCTTTTGCGTCTGGCTCGTGTGCTGCTTCGCGGCTGCGGTTGGCTCCGCCGGCGGTGTTTCGACCGCCTTTTTCACCGTTTTGGCTTTTGCCGCTACGGCGCCTGACTTCTGAGGAGCAGTCGTTTTGCGTGCCGCCGCGCCGGAACCTGGCTTACGCGTTGCACTTTTGCTGCTCGTCTTTGTTGCCATTGTTGTTTCTTTAAAATTTCCCTCATGGCTCAAGCGTCCTCGAACGGAGCCATGTTAGTGTACGACTTCCTGCCGGTGCACTGCATCGTAGATTTCGCGCGCCTTCGTTTCGTCGACGCTGAGAATATCCACCAAATCCTGCACATCTGCATCGCGCAATCCTTCCAGATTAGTAAACCCGGATTTCACCAGGGTAAGCGCCTGTTCTTCGGTCACAGGGAGCGCGCCCGCGAGGGTTTGAGCGGCTTGGGCCACCTTCTGTTCGACAACTGTCGTCGCTGAAGTGTCCTTTCCGATGTTGATTTCCCAGCCGGTGAGCCGTGAAGTCAGTCGCGCATTTTGTCCTTTTTTCCCGATTGCGAGCGAAAGCTGGTCGTCATCCACGGAGATTTGAACATTTTTCTTCTCTGTATCGAAAACCAGGTTTTTTACTTTCGCCGGTTTGAGAGCTTCCAGGATGTAATCCTTTGGATCTGAGCTCCAGCGGATGATATCCACCTTTTCGTTGTTGAGCTCGCGGACAATGTTTTTTACGCGGGAGCCGCGCATACCCACGCATGCGCCGACTGGATCCACTTTTTCATTCGCGCTCCACACCGCGATCTTGGTGCGATAACCGGCTTCGCGAGCAATACCGCGAATCTCGACCGTGCCATCTGCAATCTCGCTTACTTCCAACTCAAACAGGCGCCGCACAAAATTCGGGTGACTGCGTGAGACAATTATTTCAGGGCCGCGCACCCCGTTTTCCACCGCCACGACGTAGGCGCGGAGACGATCACCAACATTGTAATCTTCCACGGCGACTCGCTCACGCTGCGGCATCACAGCTTCGAATTTTCCAAGATCGAGAATGACATCCGACCGGTCGAAGCGACGCACGGTACCGCTGACGATTTCGCCGGCGCGGTCCTTAAACTCGTCGTAAATCATCTCCTTTTCTGCCTGGCGAATCCGCTGCATCATGGCTTGCTTTGCGGTCTGCGCCGCGATCCGCCCGAAATTCTTCGGCGTGACTTCGACTTCTATAATCTCACCGACAGTGGCCTCGGGTTTGATTCTACGCGCCTTGGAGAGATCGATTTCATCCTGCGGATTTGTTACCTGATCAACGACAACCAAATTCGCGAGCGCGCGGATTTCGCCGGTCTTGCGGTTGATGTCGATGCGCAAATCGCGCGAGGCGCCAACGCTCTTTTTCGAAGCAGAGAGCAAGGCATTCGACACCGCCTCGAGCAGGATTTCGCGTTTGATCCCGCGCTCCCGCTCCAAGTAATCGAGCATGGCGATAAATTCGGCGTTCATATAAAAGATGCAGCCCGCAGACTAAAAAGAGTGGGACACCAGTTCCCACTCCGATCAGCGCGCGGACTAGGGCTACAGGTTACGTTTGCCAACGGTTCGCGTCAAGCTGTGGATCGGTTTGATTTGACCTTCGGGGCTCGGCTTCGCATAAATCGCGAGCAACAATTGAGCATTGAAGATCTAATCCATTCGCGCCTTCGAGCCATCGCTACGGTGGTGCTCGTCTGGGCAGTTGTCTATTTGCCCGCGCTCGGTTCGATCGCCATCAAGGGGGAAGAGGGACGCCGGATTTTGCCTGCAGTTCGGATGCTTGAGACGGGGAACTACATTGTCCCGCAAGTGGGTGGTAACCCTTATTACCGCAAGCCGCCGCTGGTGAACTGGCTGGTAGCGGCATCCTTCAAATTATTTGGCCTACGCAACGAATGGACAGCGCGGCTGCCGTCGGCCCTTTCGGTGCTGGCCGTGGCCATTGCCTTCGTCACCGTCGCGCGCGCCAGCCTCGGTCTCTTAGGATCAGTGCTCGCGGCCATGATCTGGCTGACGAACATCGGCATCATCGAGAAAGGCCGGCTAATCGAGATCGAAGGGTTGTATGTGTCTCTTTGCGGCCTAGCGATGATCTTTTGGCTGAGCTTCTTTCTTCAAAAGAAGTCGCCGTGGCTCATATGGATTCCGGCATCTGTTTTTCTCGGGCTTGGTTTGCTGGCAAAAGGACCGACTTACCTTGTTTTTTTCTATGCGATTGTGTTAGCCGTTCTGGCCGCTTGGAAAGAATGGCGGATTCTTATTCATCCTGCGCATTTTGTCGCGCTCGTCATCATGATTGGGATCGCGTCGGCGTGGGCAATCCCATTCCTCAACAGCACGGCATCGCAGCTTGTCATCGAGAAGTGGTCTGGTCAGTACACCGGACGACTGAAGGGCATCGATTTCAAATTTTTCGATTGGATCCAAAATATTCCTCGCGCACTCATCTACTTTCTCCCATGGATTCTTCTGTTTCCGTTTGTCCGATTTTCAAAATTGCAGGACCAACGCGAACAGCGCCTGGCGCGCGCATTGTCCTGGGGGATTGCAGTGCCATTTTTGGCGCTCAATCTCGTGCCCGGTGCGGTCCCCCGGTACAGCATGCCGGCGATAGTTCCAGCATCGTGGCTGTTAGGCATGATCTGCGCCGGCAATGCATTGCAATTCCCACGGCACTGGATCAGAGACGAACGCGTTTGGACCAAGATCATGGCGGCGTTTGTTGCGCTGGGCCTTGCAATCGGCGCCATCGGTTATCCGATTACCGCGATCGTTTTAAGAAACAGGCAGCAGGTAAAGAGCGCCGCGTCGAAAATTAATGCGCTTGTGCCTCCAACCGAGACTCTCTATGCCGTGAATCCGGATTATCAGCCGGTCCTTTTCTATGTGAAAGCACCGGTGCAATACGTGAGCACCGTGAAAAATTTGCCACACGATGTGCGCTATTTTCTGGTTCGAAATAAAAATGAAAAGGAGGCATTAGCGGCAACGGGTTGGGCACCATTACGAGCGCAGGCCATTGCGCGCGTACGAGATTACAGCAAACGCGAGATGGTTCTCTTTAAGGTGGCGCCCGTGAAGGATGATTGACAGACTCTTGGATTAGAATTGGTTAGCATACTAACCAATTTGATCTGGAGAGTTATGTTCCCACGCGACGCGACTGAAATATTTGGCCAATTGCTCCACGGCACGGCGCGTGCATGGCGGCAAAAGCTCGATGAGCGGCTGAAGCCGATGGGCCTGAGCCAGGCGAAATGGCGCACGCTAATGCATTTGTCGCTGGCCAGAGACGCCCTCACCCAGGCGGAGATTGCCGCGCGGCTGGGAGTGGAGGAGCCGACGGTGGTGACATTATTGCATCGTTTGGAGCGGGAAAATTGGATTACCCGCACAAATTCGGCACTGGATCGCCGCTGTAAGATGGTGGTGCTAGGCCGCCGCGCACAGCGCGTGATCGCCGAGATCAATTCAAGCGCCAACACCCTTCGCCACGAACTGTTGGCAGACATTCCAAACTCCGATCTGCAAAAGTGCATGAAAGTGCTGGCGCGCATCAGGGATCGCGCTGAGAAGAGGGATAAAACCCGGTACCGCGGCGAGAGGGCTGGAGCGCAGCGCCCGGTTCAACACAACGGCCAGATCAAACGGGGAGATTCGATTCCAAGAAGAGGCACAATTCGCAGGGGGTCCAAATGAAAGTCAATGCGCCGGTGAGCGATCAAAAAATCATGGATTACGGCATTCCAAAGAGCTCGGCCAGGCCCGAAACGAAGCGAGCCGGCACTGCGAATCAGAGCATTCCGAAATGGGCTTACTTGCTTTTCATCCTGCTGGCCGGGTTTATTACCTACCGAATTTATCAACACAGAGCCATCGAGGCTAAAGGCGCTCAGCCCGTCGTCCGTCCAGCGGCTGTTGCCAAAGTCGTCACGAAGGACGTGCCGCTTTACTTGGATGAGATCGGCACCTGTGCAGCTTACGAAACCGTGCAAGTGCAGGCGCAGGTGAGTGGCAAAATCATCGAGCGGCATTTTCAAGACGGCTCGGATGTGAAGAAAGGAGACCTCCTGTTCACCATCGACCCGCGCCCATATCAGGCCGCTCTCGACCAGGCGGATGCGCAGGCTGCGCTGGATAAGACCACCCTGAAGCGACAAGAGGATCTGCGCACAAGGAAAGTCATATCGCAACAGGACTACGACACTGCTGTCGCGAACGCACAGAAGTCCCAAGCAGCAGCGGATGCTGCCCTGGTAAACCTTGACTATTGCTACATAAAGTCGCCCATCAATGGAAGAGTCGGTCTGCGCAATGTTGACGTGGGCAACCTGGTTGGACCTTCTAGTCCGTCTCTCGTCACCATCCAGGGTTTGGACCCGATTTACACCGATTTCACAGTGTCCGAAAAAGATCTGCCACTTGTACGAAAATATCTCGGCGGCCCAAACGTGAAAGTGGAAACCTACCTGGCGGACGGCTCCATCGCACCGCGTACGGGCGATTTGTATTTCATCGATAACGCGGTGCAGCCCGGCTCGGGGACAGTGAAAGTCCGCGGGGTCACGCCGAATCCTGACCGGGCGCTTTGGCCATCCGAGTTTGTTCTCGTCCGTTTCATTCTGGACACGCTTAAGGATGCCACCCTTGTACCAACGCAAGCGGTGCAGATTAGCCAGGCGGGCCCATTCGTGTTCGTTGTAAATTCAGACAACACTGTCGAACTTCGTCCTGTGACTCCTGGGCAACGCCAGAAAGACGATCTAACCGTAATCGAGAATGGTATTAAACCAGGCGAGACAGTGGTGGTCACTGGCCAGCTCGCGCTTTCACCCGGAGCGAAAATCGCACCGCAACCATACGCGCCCCAAAACCCCGGGGCACCTGACACTGGTTCCGCATCAAAAAACGCAATATCGTATGAATGACGCGGAGCCACATGACGGCGAACGCGAACTGGAAGATCGTCACCGCCGCAGATCCAGATCATTTGCCGAGGAGCATCCGCATCCGACCGCAAAGTTAGTTCCAGTCAAAGGCTCGGGCCTCTCCGGGCCGTTTATTCGCAGGCCAGTGATGACTGTGCTGCTGACTTTATCGGTCATTGTGGCTGGTATCGCGACTTACGGTAAGCTTGCCGTTAACGACCTTCCTGCAGTCGATTACCCGGTTATTCAGGTTAGCTGCTCGTATCCGGGCGCGGATCCGACGACCATGGCGAATAACATCGCTACGCCCTTGGAGAAGCAATTCTTGCAGATCCCCGGACTCGACATCATTACCAGCACCAGCACGCAGAGCACCACGTCGTTGACATTGCAATTTGTCCTCAGCAAAAGCATCGTCGACGCCGCGACAGACGTGCAGGCGGCGATCCAAAGCGCGACTGGAAGATTGCCGATCGATTTGCCAAGTCCGCCAACGTTCAAAAAAACGAACCCGAACGACCAGGCAGTTTACTTGTTAGGCCTGATGTCGGATACGCTGACCGACGGAGACCTGTACAAGTATGCGTCCACTGTCGTAGCACAGCGTATCAACATCCTGCCCGGCGTTTCCCAGGTAAACATTTACGGGGTCCAAGGCGCAATTCGCGTCAAGGCTGACCCCTCCGCGCTGGCAGCGCGAGGCCTGACCATGGATGATCTGGCCAGTGGGATTAAATCGGGCACCGTTTATTCCGGCGCAGGACAATTCGATGGCCAGCATCGCACGTTTGTGCTGCAGCCAAATGGGCAGATCGACAAAGCCCAGGGATACCGTGATCTGATCATCGCGCGAAATCCAAACGGTGCGCCGGTTTATTTGCAGGATGTAGCTGATGTGCGCGACAGTGTTCAGGACGAGCGAATCTCGCGCTTTTTCTGGATGCGCGGTTATAAATCGCCGGGTTCGGTGGTTGTTCTCGCAGTTTCGCGGCAGGCGGGGGCAAATGCGGTCGAAGTGGCCAATTCCGTCAAGGCGCTCTTCCCTGAGCTGCGCGCGAGTTTACCCGGCTCAATCCAATTCACGCCGGTGTACGACCGTTCGCAAACCATCGTCAATTCTGCTGATGAAGTGAAATGGACGCTGATCATCGCGTTCGTCCTGGTGGTTATCGTAATCTACGTGTTTCTAGGGCGCGCTACCGACACGTTAATCCCCGCTGTGGCATTGCCGATGTCTTTGCTGCTGACAGTGGCTGTTATGTACATGCTCGATTTCTCCATCAACAATCTCACTTTGATGGCGCTAACTCTGGCCACTGGTTTCTTAGTCGATGACGCCATTGTGTTTTTGGAAAACGTCGTGCGCCGGGCTGAGCACGGGGAATCGATAATAAAAGCGACTTTCAACAGCGCCGGCGAAATCAGTTTCACCATTCTTTCCATGACGCTTTCGCTCGCCGCGGTTTTCATTCCGCTGGTGTTCATTCCAGGACTGCTTGGCCGCATCTTCCGCGAGTTTTCCGTCACGATCATCGTGGCGATTCTCGCCTCAGGTCTTGTGTCATTGACACTCACGCCGCTCATGTGCGCTCGCATCCTTGGTGAGCGCGGGGTTGGCCATAAGCGCGCCTGGATGGAACGGCACACCAGCAACTTTATTCAGCGTGTGATCGCTGCGTATGGGCGGCTGCTCGATAAATTTCTCGATCGCGCCTGGCTGGCGGTGCCGATCCTGCTCGCGTGCGTTCTGGGTCTTGGATTCTTTTTTACGCATCTGCCCTTTACATTGATACCCCGGGGCGACAGCGGTTTCATTCGTGGTTTGTTCATCGCCCAGGAAGGCAGTTCGCCCGCACAAATGCGCGCGTTTCAGACGCAGGTGAACCAAAAAATTCAGGAAGATCCAGCCGTCGGGCAGTTCTTTACCCTGGCCGGTTTTGCCTCGCGCGGCCCACTGTCGCAGGGATTGATGTTCCTGTTTCTAAAGCCACGCAGTGAGCGTCCATCCGTCGACGAGATTGTTTTGCGATTGCAAAAGTCGATCAACTCGATTCCCGGAATTACCGCGGTGTTAACACCAACGCCAGTACTGCAGATCAGCGTTGGCGCTACGAGCCAGACCCAGGGGCAGTATGCCTACACCATTAGCGGCATCGTGCCTCAAGACGTTTACGCGATGGCCGACGAATTGATGAAGAAACTTCAGCAGTTTAAGGGCTTCGCCAGTGTTCGTTCCGATTATTACCATGACACGCCCAATCTCAGGATCGACATCAACCGCGATCGGGCTGCGACGTATGGCGTTTCCACTTCCGCGATCCAAAGCCTGATGCGCAACGCCTACTCTCAAAACTATATTTATCTCATCAAGGAACCAGACGACCAATACCAGGTCATCCTGGAAGTTAAAGATCACGACCGCGCACATCCTAAGGACTTGGACAACCTCTATGTTCGCAGCAGCACCAGCGGCAATTTCAGCGCGAGCGGATCGGGCGGGGGAATCATTGCCACAACGTCAGGTAACATGACAAGCCTTGTTCCACTTCGTGTCGTAACATCCACCAAGGAAGTTATTGGCCCGCAGGCGGTGAATCACCTCAACCAGTTCACCAGCGTCACCTTCAATTTTAATCTGTTGCCAGATGCTGCTATTGGCGATGCTACGAAGTACATCGAGGATGCTGTGGCCCAGATTCAGCCGCATTACCCAACGGTACAAGGGACTTTCGAGGGGGAGGCGCTCGTGTTCAGGCAGTTGTTTCGATCTCTGCCCCTGCTGCTCTTGGCAGCAATCTTCGTCATGTATGTGATCCTGGGGATTCTTTACGAGAGCTATGTGCATCCGTTCACGGTCTTATTCCCCGCCATTGTGCCCGCAGTCGTCGGAGGGCTGGCCACACTATATATTTTTCATTCCGTGCTTTCGCTGTATAGCGTTATCGGACTGTTTCTTTTGTTAGGTATTGTGAAGAAAAATGGAATCATGGTTGTCGATTTCGCCTTGCAACGAATTGACGAAGGCTGGGATCTCCGCTCGGCTATTCATGAAGCCAGTGTCGAACGGTTTCGGCCCATCATGATGACCACACTCGCCGCCCTTATGGGCGCGATCCCGATCGCATTGGGATTTGGTCAGGATGCCGCATCGCGGCGTCCGCTGGGCCTGGTAATCGTTGGCGGGCTGATTTTCTCACAGTTGGTCACGTTATTCGTTACACCGGTTATTTATCTCTGGCTCGAATGGTTCCAGGAGCACGTGCTCGACAAAGTGCCGTTCCTTCGTAGCGCGCACTACCACGAGCACGAAGGAGAGCACGCGGCAGGCCAGGGAAAGGGTGAAATGCGACCCATGCCGGCTGGAGCACGGTAGCTTTGCTTACTCGTGCTCTTATTCTCTGTTATGAGCTTAGCCAGTCGGAACACACGAGCAGGAGCATGAGTAACAATAACCAACAAATTGTCTAGCCTATGCGCGCGATGGTTCTGAGGGAACCGAAGGAACTCCTGGAGCTGCGCGATGTCCCGAAGCCGAAGCCGGGCAGGGGACAACTGCTCGTGCGGGTCAGCACCTGTGCGGTCTGCCGCACTGACCTTCACGTGGTCGATGGCGAATTGCCCAATCCGAAGTTGCCACTGATTCTCGGTCACCAAGTTGTCGGACACGTGGAAGAAATCGGCAAAATGGGGCAGGGACCTCACAGTTCCGACAGCCGCGACACTAAGGCTTCTCCTGCCTTTGCGATCGGGGATCGCGTGGGCATCCCATGGCTTGGCTGGACTGACGGCGATTGCGCGTATTGCCGATCGGGTAGAGAGAATCTTTGCGATAACGCGCGCTTTACGGGTTACACCATAGATGGCGGCTACGCTGAGTTCACCGTCGCCGATGCGCGGTACTGTTTTCATTTACCCGAGCGTTACAACGATGTCGAAGTCGCGCCGCTGCTTTGTGCGGGACTCATCGGTTACCGATCGTACCGCAAAACAGGCGATGCGCGGCGCCTCGGCATGTATGGTTTCGGTAACGCTGCCCGTTTGATCGCGCAAATTGCGGTTTACGAAGGACGCGAACTGTTCGCGTTCACTCGGCCAGGTGATAAAGCAACACAGGGAGCCGCCAAACAAGCCGGCGCGGTTTGGGCCGGCGGTTCCGACGAAATGCCTCCGGAAAAACTCGATGCGGCGATCATTTTTGCATCGGTCGGCCCGCTAGTGCCCGCGGCGCTGCGAGCACTCGCCAAAGGCGGCATCGTGGTCTGCGGCGGAATTCACATGACCGACATTCCTTCGTTTCCGTATGCCGAGTTATGGGAGGAACGTGTGATTACCTCAGTGGCAAACCTTACGCGGCGCGATGGTAACGAATTTTTTGAAATCGCGCCGCACGTGCCGGTTCGCACGGACACGGAAACATTCGCATTGGAAGAAGCCAACGCTGCGCTCGACCTGTTTCGTACTGGTAGGCTTAACGCGACCGCGGTTTTGAAAATCAGCGAAATGATCAATCTCGGCTGAGGCACGGACGCACCCTCCGCAAATTCGCTGAGGACAGCGAACACTACATCATGATTAGGAGCATTACAGCTTCAGGGTTCGCCTCTAGCTACCTTGGTCGTTGATTGGCTTACCTCTATCTTGTCATTGACCTTCTGGATCAGGTATCGCTGTTCTTTCAGTTCTTCTTTAAGCGCATCGATCTCTTTTTGCTGATCCGCCACCTTACGCTGCTCTTCGACAAACGCGCGATGCTCTTTCAGGAACTCATTGAGCAACATGGCGTTCACCGCCTCGTAGCGCACAGGGTAGGGTTTCCCGTCGCGATCGCGTGTTACCAAGTCAGGATTCACCTTTTCTACTTCCTCAGCGACGAGGCCAAATTGCGGGACACCATTGGGATCAAGCTCCTGTTTATAGCGAAAGGTTACTGGTT
>JBLMXH010000058.1:0-2862 GCA_050257685.1 Nitrospirota bacterium | reverse complement strand
AATCGCACGGTTGGCTTGGTGTTCGTTTTCAATCCGAACCTCGCGGGGAGCCGAACCAGATCATCATCCACGTGCGGTTGCTGGACGCAACTCACGTGGAACAGCAGGAAGCACTCGGCGTGATCGGTATTAATTTGTTATACGGCGCGTTTTACCATCGCCAGCCGGAGGAATTGATCTCTTCGCTTCCGGAAAATCTCGCGCCGGGACGGATTGAAGTGGACATGATCAAATTTTCAGGACCGGTTTTTCAACACGTGGACAATCGACTTATGAGTTTGCAGCTGGTGAGCAGGCGTTTGACAGATGCGGTGATGTTTAAGGCCGACGGCGAGACCGTACAGCCTGCAGAAGTTTTCTATAAAAAAGCGATTCTAGTCGAACGCGGCAATTTTCGTCCGGTTACCTTGGCCACCAACGATATGCTGGATGGCGCCCGGCGGGTGTTTCTGGACCACTGCGATTGTTCGGAAGAAGACGTCGTCGTGCTGATGGAGATGACGCTGGAGAATTTGCTCGCCGATGGCCGCGTCGATCACGGTGATTTTCTCGCGCGCGTGGACATTCTGGGCGCCCTGGGGCGCACCGTGTTGATTTCAAGGTTTCGTGAGTACTACCGGCTCGCAGGTTATCTCTTTCGCTATACAAACAGGGCCATCGGGTTGGTCATGGGCGTGCCCAGCCTGATCGAAATCTTTGATGAAAAGTACTACACAAACCTCGAAGGCGGAATTCTCGAGGCACTTGGCAGGATGTTTAAAGGAGGACTAAAACTTTACGTGTACCCGATGATTGATGAAGCGAGTGGACACATCATCACGGCGACGCAAATCCAAGTCGCGCCGAACTTACGCTCGCTGTTTCAATACCTGATCGACAACCAATACGTCCAGGAGATTAAAGATTATCGTCCTGAGTATTTGCGAATTCATCCGCCCGAGGTGCTGGCGAAATTAAAGTCGGGCGACGATAAATGGGAACAGCTGGTTCCACCGCGAGTTGCGCACGTTATTAAGAAACGCGAGTTCTTCGGCTACCGCAGGCCGATTGCAGCTTAGGAGATGGTTCTAATCATGCCCTTCTTCCTTGCTCCCAGTTGTAGCGTCCGCTGTTATCAGCGGAGATATCTGCGACCTTACCCGACTCCGACTGCGCTGAGGACAGCGCACACTACAGCAAGACGCGTGATTCGCCTTGCGATTCAATGAAAATCGCAGTCGCTCAGATTTCCTGTTCGCTTGGTGATCCAGAGGCGAATCTCGCCAAGGTTCGCCAGTTTTCCCGGCGCGCCAAAGACGCGGGCGCGGAGCTAATCGTTTTTCCGGAGATGACTGACACCGGTTACTCGATGGCAGTGATTCGAGAGCACGCCACACTTTGGAAGAGTGGATTCGTTCCCGGACTTCAGGAGATAGCCAGCAAGCTTTCGCTTGCGATCGTCGCCGGCGTCTCCGAACGGGAAGCATTATCAATCTACAATTCCCAGGTTCTCATCGATCAAGGAGGCCGCGTTGCTGCGAAATATCGCAAGACTCATCTCTACGCAGTTGCGCCTGTTGAAGAGCAGACATGTTTTGCTCCGGGAGGCGCGTTCGCAAGCTTTGAGCTTGGTGGCCTGCGTTTTGGCTTCAGCATCTGTTATGACCTCCGGTTTCCAGAAATGTTTCACAAGTTAGTCTCCGATCAGAATGTCGGCGCTTTCATTATCTCTTCTGCCTGGCCATTCCCGCGTGTCGAACATTTTCGGGTGCTCTCCGTGGCACGCGCGATCGAAAACCAGAGTTACGTCATTGCGTCGAACCGTGTCGGGAAAGATGAAGACTCATGGTTCTGCGGCAACTCCGCGATTATCGATCCTCGCGGAGTGACTGTCGCAGCCGCATCGGCAGATCGCGAAGAGTTGATTCACGCCGATATCTCGCACGAGCTTGTGCAGTCCGTTCGCCGCCGGATGCCGTCGTTAGATCATCGCCGCGAGGACTTATACGCTTGATAGCGGGGTCGAACATCGGCGTTCGATCAGTTTAAATAGCGAGAGCCTCTCCGGCGCGTTTTCATGACCGAAGAGGCTCTCCTGCGGGATTAGTTACTTGTCTGCGGTTCCGCTTGATTGATCACTGTGGCGGAAGACGCGTTGCATGGGGGTAGGTCGGGAGCGGATCCCCAACTTGGATTCCATTCTCGTCGTAGTACGTTATCTCACCGGTCCCATCGTAACTGTTGCCGTCGCGGCTGACGGTGTCTGTTTCGGTCCACACGAATCTGTAGGTCCCAGCAGGGCTGCCGTAGGTCCATCCTACGTGGTAGAGGCTCACCATATCGCGTGCAATCTGTTTCCAAGTCCCCACGCACAACGTGCCAGGAGCAATGTTGGCGGATTCGAATTCCAAGCCGTCGCTGTGCCATTGCTTGTAACTTTCAAAGAGCAATTGTGTGTGCCTAGGGTCGAAGAAAACCTGGACATGCCATGTGCCCACGATAGCGAAGGGAGAGCGAGGAATGGGAGGGCCTGCTTGAGCCGTCGGCGAAAACGCAAGGCAGCCAAGCACCAGCAGAATTGTTCCGAATGTAATGTTTAATCTTTTCATTTTTGAGTCTCCTTTGGTTGTTTTGACCGTCCGCTCTTCCCTGGCCGTCGTAGCCCTGGCGAAGTCGGCTGGCCGTTCGCATTTGTACTGCGCGAGATTACGGCGTTTGTTATGCGGAAGCTGCTATTTGGTCAGCAGGAAGACCATGATTGCTGCCGCCGTCGTCAATGGTGATTCCGACGATCTCGCGACGAGGCCTTATATGGTTGTCCCATCGCTTTCAGTTTAACAATTGGCTTGATCAAATGCCGAGAGCCTCCCCGACGCATTCTCG
>JBLMXH010000057.1:0-25514 GCA_050257685.1 Nitrospirota bacterium | reverse complement strand
GCTTGTCGATCTTTGCCAAAGATCGTGCGTTTTTTGGCATGCCCGGTTGATTGCTTTTCAACTGCGCGCCCGCCGATGGGGACCCAGGTAATTAACGCTCAGCCTCTCTTTTCGCGCTCGTCGAGTGACTCGCCAACGGCGAGGCCTTCTTCTTCATCGATGCTGCTGAAAAACTCGACGAGACTTGGGCGAGTTAAACCAACACGTTGAGAGCTAACTCCTTTTGCACGCTTTGGTGCGCGTTTCAGCGGCTGGCGGACCCCGCCCCGTTTTCTATATGGCTTGGCTTTCATGCGGGGACCTCACCAACTGGCGTTGAGCTGCCTCAGCAAAAAGCCGGCGCACCTCGTCATCGCTGATCAGAGAAAAATCTTCATACGATTCGCCTACGCTGTGGAATTCTTCAGGCACGATGATGGCTGCCACATCGTCAGCTGCCTGGCGGATACGACGATAGGTCGATCCAGCAATTACTGGCGCGCCGACGATGATCCGAGCAGCATGCAGTTGTCGAAGCGCGGCAACCGCTGCCAGCATGGTTGAACCGGTCGCGATGCCATCATCCACCAGGATAACGGTTTTTCCTTGCAGCTTTTGCTGCGGAAGAACGCCGCGATAGGTACGCTCAAGCCGCGTGACTTCCTCTTGTTCTTTTGCAGCCACACTGTCCACGACCAGTTCGGGAATTTGCCACGCTTCGACGACGTCCCGATTGGTCAAGCGCACTCCCCCGGTGGCAATTGCGCCGAGCGTGAGGTCCACGTGGTCGGGAAAGCGAAGCTTCCGTACAACGAATATGTCCAGTGGCACTTTCAGCCTCTTTGCAACCTCGGTTGCGACCGGCACACCACCGCGCGGCAGCGCGAGAACCACCACATCATCGCGATTGATATACACGCCGAGATTTTCGGCGAGGAATCTGCCTGCTTCGGTTCGATCGAAAAATTGGGTTTTCATGTTGTTCACGAAAGTCGCCTAACGAGCACCTCGAAGCGGAGTGAAACTAAATATCAAAAGCTCGGCGTGCCGCGGCTGCCAATGATGGAAATCAACCCGGAACCGCCCCATGTTTTGTCCGCGCACGTCCTTTCGTGCGTTCATCATCTGAAAGAGTTTCTCGGTTTCGGTACGCTTGAAGAACTGAGAATCCAGAAACTCGGTCACCCAATTCATTTCGTGCGCGTCGGTGAGATAAAACGTGACTTGGATGTCTTGATCGGAGTTCTCGACCATGATGACGCAGTAGTTGTAGATGCTTGAAGTCTTCCATTCGCCTTCGAAGAAAATTGCGCAACGCGGTTGAACCTCAATCGCTCGGAACTTTGCCGCTTTAAAGAACGAAACTGCATTGGCAAACGTGAGAGGCGTTGTGCTCGAATTAGTCGGGTTTGTCGTTGGGACGCCGAGAGCGACAAAGCTGGTGGTTAAAACCCAAAGCCAAACAAACCCAATCATTCTGTGTGGTTTCATATCTGGTTACGCTTCTTAGCTGATGTCGAAGTTGTGCGGGACGGAATCACCAGCACGGGAGAATGCGCGTAGCGGACGACATGTTCAGCTACGCTGCCGATAAGCAAATGGCCCAGGCCCGTCCGACCGTGCGTAGAAATGACAATCAGGTCGGCGTCTTCATTCGCTGCTTTGCAAATTTCGATAGCCGGCGAACCGCGAATCAACCGGACAGAATATCGGGTTTTGGCTTTTGCCGCCATTAAGCGCATCCTTCTTTGCGCCGCGGTCCCCATCTGCTGCAGGAGCTCGGCAGGATCGAGCGCGGTATATTTGTCTCCGAACGGAAACGCGTGCGGATTGATCACGTGCACCAGGCACAGCTCCGCACCGAATTCGCGGGCGAGTTGAACTCCGAAATCAAAAGCAGTGTGTGAACAATCTGAAAAATCAGTTGGCACAAGAATCTTTGCCAGTTGGAAGCCGGTGCGTGTGCGAAGGTGGGCGGCTCCGTTCGAACCGCTGAGGTGCTGACGCACAACGAGAACAGGGCACGGCGAATGTTGAACAACCCGCTCGGCAACGCTGCCGAGGAACATGCGCTTGTAGCCGGTGTGTCCGTGTGTGGCGACGACGATGAGGTCCGCTTTAAGCTCTCGCGCAACATCGCAGATCTCTTCGTACGCTGTGCCGGTGCGTGGCTCGAGCGCCGAGACCTTGCCGTCACTGCGATACTTCACAACCAGCGCTTCCAACCGTTTCATCAATCGTTGATCCCATTCCGATTGCGGCACCAGCGGAAGAGTCAGCAACGTCGGGGGTGGCTGCTGCGCCACATCGGTGATATGCAAAAGGTGCACGTCCGCGCCGAACTGACGGGAAATCGCCAGCGCATACGGGATCGCTTTCAGCGACGGACGTGAGAAATCAATCGGAACGAGGATGCGATTAAATCGGCGCGGCGGCAGTGCCGCTCCGCGGCGTCGCGGCTTAACCGTAACTTTAGTTGCCGTCGGAGGATCTAGCAGGTTTTTCATAGCGCAATGTTGCTGTGAGGGTCAACGCATCGCTCGGCATCAATTGCTAAATGCTCGCCTTTTCTTGTTTGATCGTAGACAAGGTATCCTGTCCATCACGGGACGGATTCGGTGTGACGAACCTGTGGGGCAAATGGCCGTCTCACCTGTTGCGTACTCGATCCTCAGTCCGCCATAGCGGATTCGTCCAGCCGCGAACACCATACACGCCGCCGACAATTGAACACGGGCTGTGCTGCTAATCTTCTGGCGAGAGCATGTGATACTTGCTGCGCTGAAGTATCGGCCCGTCGGTGCTACCCGTCAGAAACTGAACCACAACAGGATTTTTCGATTGTCGCATGTCCTCGGGCGTCCCCTGTTCAATAATATTTCCGCGATACAACATCGCCATACGCGTCGCCACATGGAAGGCGCTCTCCATGAGGTGCGTGACGATGATCGAGGTTGCCTTTGTTCTTTCAGTCAGATTAATGATTAGTTCGTCGATGAGTGCGCCGATCACAGGATCAAGACCTTGAGTCGGTTCATCGAAAAGAATCAGCTCAGGTTCCATAACTAAAGCGCGAGCGAGACCGATGCGTTTGCGCATTCCGCCGCTCAGTTCGAATGGCATTGCTTTGTCCTCCCCGGTCATGTCTACCATTTCCAGTTTTTCATCGACGATTCGGTCGATCTCGCCGGGCGTTTTATTCGTCAGCTCCTGCAATGGAAGCGCGAGGTTCTCGCGAACAGTGAATGAACTTAATAGAGCTGAATCCTGATACACCATTCCGATCCGCATCCGGACTGTTTGCAACTGGTGATCGTTCATCCGCGACACCTCGTGTTGATTGAAAAACACTGAGCCCGCATTCGGTTTCAGAATTCCGAGAATCAGACGCAGGATCGTGGTCTTCCCCGCGCCACTCTGTCCGATGATGACGAGGCGTTCTTTCGGAGCCACAGGCAGCGACACATGATCGAGCACCTGTTTACCGCCGAAGCGCATGACCACGTCGCGCAGCTCGACAACATGCTGCGTCGAGGTTGCTGGAGTTTCGGGTGTGAGTAATTCCTGTGTCATCGGTTGGCGTGCGATTCGCGAAACTTATTTGTCTTTCGCCTTTCCGGGAACGAATGCATCGCCAGCTTGCGATCTTTTGTCGAGATTATCTTGCCTATTCGCGTTTTCGGCGATGGCCGTTGCGTCGCCACTTTATTGAGTTTGGCGCCGGCTGATTTTGCGATGTTGGCCGCTCTGACCTGAGGGTGCGAAGGTACAACTAAAACCGAGCAGCCCGCGTGTCGCACCACTTGTTCGGCGATGCTTCCAATCAGAACGTGTGTGAAACCGGTGAGCCCGTGGGTTGAGGTAATGATCAGATCGACATTGTGATCTTTGGCAAAGGCGCAGATATCGAGCACGGGCGAGCCTTCCGTGAAAACTGTTTCGAATTTTAGCCCACCGAAGTTCACAGACCGCACGAGCTCGCGCATTTTGCGCTCGGCAGTTTCTCGAGCAGCCTTTTGCAACCCAGGGATATCGTAAATGGCAGTGCCCTCGCACGAATAGACATAGCCGAGATATGTCGCGTGCAGCAAAATGATCTTCGCGCCGAAATCTTTGGCGAAGCCGATCGCGTACTCGACACCTTCACGCGAGCAATTGGAAAAGTCGACCGGCACAAGGATGGTTTTGAGCCTGAATCGTGAACCATTGTTCGCTTCAAGAGCGTTTCCGCGCGTGACGAGAACCGGACACGATGAATGCTGCACAATTCTTTCCGCGGTGCTGCCAAGGAAAACGTGTTTTAGCCCTGTGCGCCCGTGCGTGGGCATCACCACGAGATCGGCAGGGATTGTATGCGCCAGCCGGCAAATTTCATCGAACGGTGGCGCGCCACTCAGCACATCGCACGCCGCGGAGGAGATTCCGCACTCAGTTGCCACTTTCTTGAGTTCCTTGCGTGCAGTTTGTTCTGCCTCCTGGTTGTATGTCACGAACGGAAATGGGCCGATTGGCGGCGCTGGTGCCAAAACACTCGCGTTGTAATCAAGATGACGAACATGGGCGAGATGTATTGAAGCGCCAAAACGGCGAGCCAATTGCTTGGCGATTTGGATCGCTTGCACTGACATTTTCGAAAAATCGATTGGAACGATAATGTTTTGAATGTTCGGCTTTTTCATGCACGAAGCATGAAGTCTCTACCACTCGCGGGCTCGGCGTTGCTTGGCAAAGGCAACGCGTTTTTTGCGCTCTGTTAGCGAGGATGCAGTCGGTTCCAGATCACCGCGCCGGCAAGACCAAATACATAACCAATGACACTGGTGATAACGATCAGCGCAACGGCCGCTGTTGGATCGAATGACTTGACCAGGTAGACCGGCTTGATCATGTGCGCCCAGAAAATGAAATCGAGAATCGGTTGCGCCCATCCGATTAGAACGAGAAGTGACCAAGCTACGTGCCAGCTGCCCATCAGCATGGCGATGACTAACCCAACTTTATTCGGATTGGCCACTGCTCGTCGTCCGCAGTCAGACGGATTTACCTGCGCGCCTGCCGGACGACACTCGCGCACGGAATTCGGTCGGTGATTGACCAAAAACGCGTTTGAACGTGCGGTTGAATTGCGTCAACGATTGAAACCCTACGTCGTAGGCGATTTCACTGATGCGCAGATTCGGGTTCAGCAGCCGGTTGCGCGCGTCTTCCAGACGTACACGTGCGACATAATCGGTGAACTTCAGACCGGTAGCTTTGTGAAAGACTTTGCAGAAATGGAAAACGCTCGCTCCTGCAGCCTTTGCCACATCGGCCAGAGATAATTCTTCGTTTTTATGGCTTTCAATGTACTCACGCGCCTTTTGAACAAGCGGCGGTTCTGTATTGCTCTGCTCCAGCACGATTTGGTTCGCGAACGCTGAGAGTTGTTCGGCGAAAAATGTCAGCAGTCGCACAGTCGCATTGTATTTGTCTGGTGGAATGAGCGGAGTTTTCTCCCATGCTTTGCGAATCTCGCCGGTGAATCGCACTCCGCACCGCTCCAATTCGCGCCCAACCTTGGAGGTTTCTGATTTCGCAGGGGCGTGACGCAATACTGAGCCGATCCGCAGGTATCCAATGATTTTGCCGCCAAGTTTCACTGGAACGGCTGTTTCGGTTAACCCGAAGGGGCAGGTGACGGTGTGCGGAATCAAGCCCGTGTGATCGATAATGTCCTGATGCGCTTGTAAACAAACCGCCAATGTGGCGGGCCGTTCGGCGAGCATCGAGCAGAACCGATTCTGATGCTTTTTACTGTCGTGCTCCAACTGCCAAAAGTCCGCAGCCCGAAGCGCCAATGGCAACCCCGTCGCCTCGCTGAAGACCTGCTCGTACCTGCGAAACAGCTTTGAGCGTCGCAGAGTGTCGATCAGTTGTTTATTCGAATCTGAATGGACGACCTCGGCTTGCAGCATGTCTCTCCCGAGTACGTATGACAGCTTGGCAATGGCGTCAATTCGATTCGACCATAGGCCTACTGCCGTTTCGGCGAGACGGCCCGCTCTGTTTTCGACGACGTAGGCGGCCTTGCGATCGGAGAATCCGAATGCGGGCATGCGTGGTTTCAAGTTTATGATGAAGACCATCGGCCGCACGGTGTATGACGTTGATCTTTCGATGTAGCCGGCGAACGTCGTCGGACAACCGCGATGCCTGGTCCCGAAGCGCGCTAACATTCGACAGCAGAGAGGCAACCAGAGCGCCGGCGCCCTTACCATTTCGAGTTGGTCGAGCGTTGATCATATTTGGACATTTCCCATTCTCATCCAGCGAACGGCGCTCCGACAATCAGCGGCTGGCGCGAAAGCTGACCAGAATGGATGGACAGCATTTGGTCATGCGCAGCCTGTAAACGCGTCACCATGACGGCGCTGATTCGCTTCAGTAGCTCGTAACCTAATGAGTGATCCTTCTCGCAATATTCCCGCAGAATTGCCGCATAGAAAAAGAGTGCAGTGCATGGCTGAATCGCGCGTGCTGTAAATTGCCAGACGTACGGTGGAAACATCCACGACCAGCCGAGTAAATCTCCTGCGCCAAGAATCTGTATTGGAATCGGTTGGCCAAGGCCGGTCTCTGACTCGAGTGCTACCTTGCCCGTTTCGATAAGATAGAAACCATTGGCGAACTCGCCCTCACGAAGAATCGTTTGGTTTGCATTG
The DNA here is from genome assembly GCA_050257685.1 of Nitrospirota bacterium. Taxonomy (GTDB): domain Bacteria; phylum Verrucomicrobiota; class Verrucomicrobiia; order Chthoniobacterales; family UBA10450; genus Udaeobacter. The sequence goes on along the minus strand of JBLMXH010000057.1, from coordinate 18,834 downwards.
AAATGTCTCCCCACCGCACAATCGGTGAGCAGCGTGACTTGTGTATGATTCATCCCCGCCAGGAAAGGATGAAGCGCGACACGCGTGGTGAGCGGTTCAATTTGGATTTCAGTGTCAACGGTCTGCGCCTTCACAGTTAGTTCTTTCTAGATGGTTAAACGAACTCGTGTTCTTTTTCGCGGACGACAAGTACTGGACACGGCGCGGTGCGCACAACGCGCTCAGTCGTGCTGCCGATGCACAGATGTCGCCAACTCGTGTAGCCATGTGTGGCGATAATTATCAAATCCACATCAAAATCATTGGCGGTTTTGGTGATTTCGTTAGGCGCATGCCCGATCCGCACGAATGAAGTAACGGAATGTGCGCCATTGCTACGCGCCTCGACTGCTAGCGCAGCCAGATCCTTTTCCGCCATCGACAACTCGTCTTTGTCCGTGAACGGTTCGACGGCGAGTGGCGCGCCAATTGTAGGAGTCGTCGGCTCGACGACGTACAGCAGAGCGATCTCGCAACCGAATTGTTCCGCGAATCGCAATGCGTATTGAACGGCTTTCTTCGAGGTGTCGGAGAAATCAGTTGGCACCAGAATTTTTTTCAACTGTAAAATCTGCGGGACCAGGTTGATGGTGCCCGCGGTTTCGATGCGTTGAACTGCTGTTTTCATATGTTCGAGTTTCGGTGCCCGAATATAAGCGCGCTCCGCAACTCTTGCGGAATCGTGTGCATTTTTTGTGACGGGATTCGGCGCTCGCGCTAGTCCGTCAGAGGACGTTAACAGACTTCCGGACCCTTGCCGGGAAAGCCACGCTCGCCGAGCCATGGGAAGTGGCGGCGCAGATATGCTACGCGCTTAAGACCAAATCGCTCAATGGCCTTCGCGCGAATGTGCCGAATGGCTTCTTCAACAGAATCAGTTGCATAAATCAGCTTTAAATCCGAGGCGCTGATTTTCCCACGCTCTGCCATTTCCTGGATAAAATCGATCAGGTGCCTCCAGTAATCGGTTCCCATAATGACGATCGGAAAATCCTTAATTTTCCCGTTTTGAATCAGTGCCAGCGCTTCAAAAAGCTCATCGAGGGTACCCACGCCGCCCGGCATAACGACGAAGGCGTAGGAATATTTTATCAGCAGCGCTTTGCGAACGAAAAAATAATGCAGCCGAATACACCGATCGAGATAGAGGTTGGATGATTGCTCGAACGGCAGCTCGATGTTGCATCCAACGGAGCGGCCGCCGACCTCTTTTGCCCCGCGGTTGGCCGCCTCCATAATGCCCGGACCGCCGCCGGTCATTACTGTGAATCCGAGCCGGGCAATTGCCGCGCCCATTTTCAGGGCCAGTTCGTAGTGCGGCTCGTCAGGTTTGATTCGTGCAGAGCCGAATACGGTTACGCAAGGACCAACGAAATGAAGAGCGCGATATCCGCGGAGGAAATCGCGCATAACTCGCAGCAACGTGCAAAACTCCGCAATTCGCGAGTTCGGGCCTTCAAGGAATATTTCGTCGGCGCGCTGCGGCGGAGTAACCACCGCTGCCACCGCCGAATCCGGCGCAGAATCGATCTGGGCTTCACTTGCCATTAACGCTCAACGGCCGCTCCACAACACTTCAATATTTCCGCCGCATGTGGCTGGGCAGAATGTTTAGCTCACTGCGGTACTTGGCGACAGTGCGCCGCGCAATGGGAATGCCGCGCTCGCTCAAAATTTCGACGATCTCATGATCGCTCAAGGGAGCGCTGCCGCTCTCATGCTTCACCAGGTCGAGAATGGCTTGTTTCACGCTGGTGTTGCTCAGCGATTCTCCGCTCGCAGTTTGATAACCGCCCGTGAAAAAGTACTTCATTTCGAAAACTCCCTGCGGCGTGGCCATATATTTGCCGGATACTGCGCGGCTAACCGTGGTCTCATGCACGCCGACGGTTTCCGCGATTTCTGCCATGGTCATCGGCTTCAAATGAGATGGTCCGTGCTCGAGGAAATCGCGCTGCCGTGAAACGATCTGCTGCGCGATATTCATGATTGTTTGCTGGCGTTGATGGATCGAGCGTATCAGGAATTTGCCGCTGCGGATCTTATCCCGGATATAATCTTTGACGTCGCTGCTCTGCGCGTCGCCAGACGAAATGATGTCCTTATACAGGTTGCTGATCCGCAGATGGGGAATTTGTTCGTTATTGAAGGAGATCTGATATTCGTCGTCGATCTTTTCCACAATCACGTCCGGCAACACGTAATTCTGCGGGGCGGCGGCGAAAACCTGGCCTGGCCGAGGATTCAATCGCGCGATGTTATCAGCGGCTTTTTGCACATCCTCGGCGCTGATGGTCATTCGGCGGGCGATCTCTACAAAACGATGCCTGGCCAAATCATCCATGTATTCGGACACGATCCGGTACTCGAGACTGTGTTCCTTCCCTTGTCGTTGCAATTGGATCAACAAACACTCGCGTAAATCACGAGCGCCAACTCCGGCAGGATAAAAAGTTTGGATCAGTCCAAGTGCCTTTTCGAAATCTTCCTGTGGAATTCCCGAGTTCAGCCCCATCTCTTCGGTGCTGCTTTGGAGAAATCCATCGTCGTCGATATTGCCGATCACCAGCTCCGCAGCTCGCCGTTCGTCAGCGCTGAGCACGGTCTGGTTTAATTGCGCGATGAGATTTTGCTGCAGCGTTTCCTGGACTGGAATCGAATCGAAGAGGAACTGGCGCTTTTCGTCCCTGTCCTTCGAACCGCGGCGGCCATCGAAGCTGGAGCTGGCCGACTGCGCCATGTAATCACGCCATTCTTCATCCAAGCTCGCCAGCTTTTCGAATTCGTTCCTGAAATTCTCGTCCGCTATGGTTTCGGCCTCACTGCGTTCGTTGGTTGCTGAATCCTCCGGCAACTCCTCCAGCACGGGATTTGTTTCCATCTCCTGTTGAACCAGGTTGCGCAGCTCGAGCAGCGGCGTCTGCAGAATAAGGAGGCTCTGTTGCAGTTGCGGCGACAGAACCTGCTGCAACGCGAGACTTTGCCTCTGCTGCATTCCCTGTGCGGCCATAGGCCGAGTTTACCGGCGTCGTTAAGCTCAGGCAAGCGGGCTTCGCCCAGGTTAAATGGTTAAATGTTGAAGCGGCTGTTGAACGCGCTGCATTGTAACGATCTTACGAATTACCTGATTCGCACTCTCCGTTCACCATGGCGAACTTAACTGGATCATCGAACGCGATGATCTGTTCGAAGACATCCGTTGAGGCTGAGCAGGGAATTGCGATGAGATCCGCTAGGAACCCTGGCCGTACTTTTCCGAGCGCATTTTCCTGCCGCAGCGCGCACGCGGGATTAATCGTAGCCATTTGCAAAATTTCTTCCGGCGAGACGCTTGGAAATTCGGTGTGAAACGCACGCATCTCGGCAAACAAGCTGAGGGTTTCGTTGCTCGCGAGACTATCGGTGCCAAGGCAAATATCGAATCCCATCGAACGCAAGCGATCGAAAGCAAATGAGCTGTGGCCAAAATAGTTGTGGCTTAGCGGGCAGTGCACGATCTGAAACTTTGGCTCCAATCGTTCTAGCAGATCGAAATCGCTCTCAGTCAACTCATTTAGATGTACTACGATCCATGTTGCCAGGGCGCGGTCGCCCGCCTGCAAGGCTGCGGCACTGCGGGCACGGCCGAGGGCGCCGATAAAAACTTCCAGTGGCGTTTTACTCCCACAGTCATCCATCGGGCGTCCGATGCTCTTGAGAAATGCGTGGAGCGGCCCCGAAGCATTGCGGAACATCTCCATCTCTTCGCGCGACTCAGCCAGGTGTGTCGTCAGTAAAATGCTGTCGCGTCGCGAGATTTCTTCGCAGTGATGAAACAGCTTGTTTGACGCCGTGAACAACGCGTGCGGTGCAAGGCCCCAGCGTTGCATTTGGAGTGCGGCGACATGTCGCCGCTTTGAAAGCGCAGACATGTCTGCGCACTCCAAAGCTGATCGAACTGATTCGATTGCAGAGTCGACAAGTTCAACGTGCTCAGGCGCGCGGATATCGATCAGTTCCGCAAACCACCAGGTGCGAATCGGCGGCTGAATGTGCGAGATCAATTCCGGAAAAGCGGTCAGATTCGCGATCGTGGTCGTGCCGAATCGTTTTGCTTCTGCGAAACCATCGCTAATTGAGGCGACATAATCTTTCGGTAAAAGTCTCGCCTTCTCGGCATTGATCGCCCGGATCCAATCGGTGAATGATTTTTGTGGCGCGATCTTTCCGCGCAAACAGGTGTAATCGAGGTGACAATGCGCATTGGTCAGCCCCGGCAATAACACTTGTTCGCCGAGATCGACAGAGTTGCCGGAGTTGTGTGTTCTAATCTCATCAAATTCCCCGACGTCGACTATTCGATTTCCCGTAATAGCGATCGCACCGTTCTCGATTGGTAATCCATCCATCGTGACAACAATGCGCGCCCGAATAATCATTGGTGGTTGCTGTAGCGGCGGTGTGTGACCGCCGTCAAATGTTCATAGCGCAGAACGTGAGAAATGGTCGTTCAGGATCGGCTGGAAAGCCGGGCCGTTGCTTCGCCATCCGTTACGGCTCCGATCGAAGGTTCGCCGTGGCGAAAGACGATTGAAATCCTCGGTGAAGGCGCAAATATCACCGGACAAAGCTGCATTGTTTGCCAACGCGCGTTGAGGACAACGCGTTCCACCTTTTTACAGCTTAAGCCTTCTCGCCTTTCACGACTTTGCGACACTGGGCAACCAGAAGATTGCAAGCTTCCTGACAAAGTAACGGGACTGTAGCCGCTTCGCTGCTTGCCACGCCGAAGCGAGGCGAAGTGGGGTGCGAAGCGTGCGCGTCGCCCACAGGACGACGGCTACAACTGGCCTTCACCTGGTCATACAGAGGATCAAACTTTTCCTTCGGCAAATTCGTCGATGCGATTACGCCGTTCCGATCGCGTTTCCATAGAATGGTTCTGAGGCATCCCCTATCGGAGCAACAAAAGTCCGCCACAACATCGTTGATCTTGGGATCGGAGATTTTTGTCGCAACGCGGTACATTCCTGACTGGCGATCGAGTGTCTCTCGCAATGTCGTCGTTTTGAAATAGCCGCTTTTCCATGCCGCGAAAATCGCGAGCCGGCCTGGATAAAAATAATCCAGAGCACGTCTCACTTCTTCTTTGCTAGCGAGCTCCAGCCGCCAGCCATGCCGTAAGTTCGGAGCCGTTTTGAGCGGACGATAATTTCCCGCGTCGTCGTACTTTGCGATCTCTACTGCATCTTCTGCGTCCCGATACGTCTGCAGCTGCTCGAGCGATTCGTCATCGCGATGTAACAGGACAAAGCCGCCACCGCGTTCGCGAATCAGGATTTCGCCGAGGCAAACGCGGCCGGTAAGCGCCGCTTTGCATGCTCGCGTGATCGCATCCGCATTTTTCGGTCCTGTCATTCTGAGCGAAGCAAGGCGGAGTCGAAGAATCCCGCCGCATTACGGTTCGGTTTCGCAACGGGATGTCTCGACTTCGCTCGACATGACCGGAATGTCACCGCAGCGAGCTAGTGCAAACAATGAGCGATCAACCCGCCTGCGCGTTCGAGAAACTGCAGATCTTCTTCGTCGAAGGCGTTCAATTTATCGCTCTCGGCATCGAGCATGCCGAGAACCTGCCGGTGATCGTTGTTGCGCATCGGCACGATGATCTCGGAACGAGTGGTATGAAACGTCGGAAGATACCGGAGATCTTTGCTGACGTCGCCGACGATGACGGGCTTGCCGGAATCCAGCGCAGCCCCGCACAATCCCTGAGTAATCGGGAAACGTGGATACGTCGCCGGCTCCCTACCCGTTTCCGCCAGAATCACGAATTCATCCTTGATGATTTTGTAAACGCCGACCCAGCGGTAATCCCGCGCGTTTCGAATCATCTCCACGAGTTCCTTCATCCGTTTGCGGGTGCACCCGCCGGCCAGCGCGAATGCGCCGATCTCCTGAAGCTTCTTGCACGTGGTTTCTTTCATTCGCGGGAAATCAATCTGGCGTATAAACAACCGAGCGCCAGCAGGATTTCAACTTTTTGCAGAGAAAGCCTGCTCAAGAATGATGTCCGCAAACCCGGGATCGGTGCCGATGGATGGAGCGTAAAACAGGTTTCGATCGTCCATTCTGTATGGATTGCCTCGGAAGATTTCTCGACCGTACACCAAGTGGTCATCCCGAGCGGAGTCGAGGGTTCCCGTTGCGGAACCCGACGAGAGTTTCGCGGCCTCGTTCGACTTCGCCCGCGCCTGCTGGATTCGCTCAGGATGACGAGAAGCAATTCCAAGCAATCGTGGAATGTCCTCGTAGCTGTGTAATCCGTCAGAAGTGAAAAATGGCACCACAATTACGTTTGGTGTCTCCGTTAATTTGCGCCACTCAGACACGAGCGGCGGTTCTTCCATGTAAACGTTAAGGACAGCCGCGTATTTCCCCAGCGCCCTGATCTTTTCCGCTTCACGCTTCGCTGCGATCGCACTGTTTTCATTCAGATCGGTCCCGTGAGCAACGATCAGCAAGCTGGTTTCGCCGGGAATGGCATCCGGTGCGATTTCGTGTGCGCGCTTGAGCAGCAGCTCCGTCATCAGTGGATGATTTCCAACCGGCTCAGAATATTTCCAGATCTGCCCATTTGGCCGTTTCGTGATCCGCCCATTCAGCTCAAGCTCGCGCGGGACCACAGTCTGCGTGAAATACCCTTCGCTGATAAAGTTCGGCACGACGTAAACTTCACGAATCGATTCGGGATCGAACAAGAACAACGCGTCGCGCAGACTCGGTTCCTCTTTCCAAAACGCACACTCCACATCCGCAAAAAGTTCGCGCCGCCGAATGTCTGCTGCATGCGTCAGCGTCGGCTCACTGGAGTCCGGGTTTACGGTTGAGCCATGTGCGACGATCAGGAGCGCCGTTTGACTTTTCGAGATCATTTGGATTCAGAAAACGTCCAATGCAGAACGTCCAACGTCCAACGCAGAATTAAAGACAAACGGTCCTGCTGGAATCGTAATGACACTGATCCGCTACACGTATGCAATCATGCATCCTGAGAGCAGCTCTTTACTCCTGATTTGCCGAATGTTACCCTGCGGCTGAACAACTTACGGACCTTTTGCATGAGCCTTACCAAGCTGAGTTTCGCCTCTGTCTTAGTCATCGCGGCGGTCGCCGTTTTCGCCATGGCTTTTGGCGCTGAACAAGCGGCCAAATCCAATATGCTGCTATGCAAACATCAATACGCGCTATGCACATCGGCCTTGTGCATCCCGCAACCGGGTGACCCGACCAAAGCAATCTGTTTTTGCGATGTGCAAGACGGCGCGAGCATGTCGTCGGTGCCGTGTACCACAACGGAACCCAGCACCGATAGCAACGGAATTCGCACGGTGTACTCCGCCTTTTCCCTCGAACAATTCAAGCAGGGCAAGAAAGTCCTTCGCTGTTCCAGCGGCACGCCGTGGACGTGGTGCCTCAACAAGCGTTGCACCGTCGACCCATCCGATCCCGGGAAAGCAATCTGCACGTGTGACGTGTTGCGAACTGGAGAATGGATTACGCTCGGCGGCAAATGCGACACTGGCACCTGCACAACCGGCTATTGGTCCGGTGCAACCGTAAAGGACTTCAACGAAGCGGCTTCCTTTATGCTCAAGTCACTTAACCTCGACCACTCTCCCGTCGAATGGTGCCCGGGAGCCAAGCCATGAAGCAAATTCGCTTCGCAGGGTTACGGCCGGCTTGAAATGCAGCGAGTGCGCCCTGCTTATCAAGGCGCGCACGCGCAATCTGGCCATACGCCCACTCTGGCGGAACCATCGCTCGAAATTCTGTCCGTGACCTCTGCGTCGTCTGTGGTTAAGTAATTTCATGCGTTTCCGTACTTATAAAAATACTGATCTCACAGTCAGCGAAGTCGGTTTCGGGCTGTGGACAATTTCTACCGGTTGGTGGGGAAATTTCACCGAAGGCGAAGCGATTGGGCTAATGCACAAGGCATTTGATCTCGGTATCACCCTGTTTGATGCGGCTGATACCTATGGAAATGGATGGAGCGAAGAGTTGATCGCGAAAGCCTTCCCGAATCAGCGCGAGGATATCGTGATTGCCACAAAGGTTGGCTATGATTTTGTTCATCACGGTGAGGCGCGCGGACGCGGTCAGCGCGAGATTCCGCAGGATTTTTCGCCAGAAGCGATCACGCGCGCGACCGACGCCGCGCTGAAACGGCTGAAGACGGATCGGATCGATCTGCTTCAATTGCACAACATCCGGATGGAGCAGGTGTATGATGATGCGCTCTGGAAAGCCGTCGAAAAGTTAAAGGCGGAAGGGAAAATTCGGTACTACGGCATCGCGCTGGGACCGGCGATTGGCTGGTTGTATGAGGGCGTGAATTGTATTCGGGAGCGCGATCTCACCAGCCTTCAGCATATCTATAACATTCTTGAGCAACATCCCGGTCGCGCGTTTCAGGACGCAGCCAGTGAAGCGGGGAAGGACACAATGTTTCTTGTTCGTGTGACGCATTCATCTGGAATGCTTGAGGGCAAGTACACTGCGGAAACCAAGTTCCCGTCGAACGATCATCGCAGCCATAGACCACGAAGCTGGCTGCTGAACGGCGTCAAGAAAGTCGAGCAACTACGATTTCTTGAAAATTCTGAGCGCACGCTTGGACAGGCAGCATTGCAATGGTTGCTGGCAGATGATCGTGTAGCTTCGACGTTGCCGAATATTTACAACGAAGAACAGCTCGTCGAATTCGCAAAAGCTCCCGATACCGCGCAGCTGACGTCGGACGAGATGGCGAAAATCGAGGAGCTCCATTCCAACAATTTCGGCGTCGAAGAAGAACCATCAAAGTTCAAAGGGACCATGGAGCTGCCGAAGGAAACGGCCGTGGCCTAACAAATCAACCATTCCGAAATCTGGTCATCCCGAACGGAGTGAGGGACCTCACACTTAAGTGCACTGGCACCGCAGTCGGTTCGCGTTGGTCATTTAGCTCGAGAGATCCTTCGGTTCGCTCAGGATGACAACATCCACCATGGAGCTGCCGAAGGAAACGGCGGTGGCGTGAAGCGATCGTTCAACTTTCAACACCCAACGTCCAACGCTCAACGCTCAATGCAGAGTTAAGAAGCGTAGCCGTTTTCTGAATTGAGAGTTGAATGTTAAGTGTTGAGCGTTGGGTGTTGATCCTGTTAATCTGATTCGTCCTGTTCCTCCACCGGTTCGGCCCGGCGGATTTCGGGTTGTTCCTGAGCGCGCCGCTGGGAATGGCCTGCGATCATCTGGCCTTTGTAAACGTCTTTGAACACCTCCGCGACCATCGGTGCCGCATGCGAACCGCCATGCACGTTTTTGCCGACATCGCCTTCGTAAACGACTGCAAACGCATACCGCGGTTGATCGGCGGGCAAAAAACCGGCGAACCACGCTGCTGTGCGCTCTTTGTGTTTTGGTCCCCATTGCGCCGTGCCGGTTTTGCCGGCGACCTCGATGTCACCGAGGCTGGCTTGATGGGCGGTACCGCCCGGACCATTAACGACGTCGATCATTCCGGTGCGCACTTGCTCCATTGTTTCCGGCGAGATATCGAGCGTTCGTTTGGCCCGCACCTGGTAGGCGGTCACGATCTGATTGTCGAACGTCTGTACCTGTTGAACAAGTCGTGTTTGATAGAACGTCCCGCCGTTCGCGATAACGCCCATGGCCTGCGCCATCTGTAATGGAGTCACCTGAATGTCGCCCTGGCCGATCGACATGTTTGCGATATCGCCGTTAAGAATTTTTCGGCCATGCGTCGCTTTCATGTACTCGTCATTCGGGATACGGCCATCTACTTCGCCGCGCAGCGGTATCCCGCATTTTGCGCCGAAGCCCAGCTTCAATGCCCAGTCGATGATTGGCGCAGAACCGGTCTTTATGCCGACCTGATAAAACCATGTGTCGCACGATTCCGTGAGCGCCTGCACGAAGTTTAACGCACCGCGATCGGTCTTTTTCCAATTGTGGAAAGTAACATTGCCGATCTGGATTGCAGGTACGCATTGATATTGGTCCTGCGGGTAAACGGCGTGGCTTTCAAGCGCTGCAATGCCGACGGGCACTTTGAATGTCGATCCCGGTGGATAGGACGAACGATACGCACGCGGTAAAAGTGGAATGTCGGGATCCGACTGCAAAGCTTTGAGCTGATCGGGCGAGATAGAGGGAACGAATACGTTCGGGTCGTACGTGGGCCAGGACGCCAGCGCAAGAACATCGCCGGTGTTTGGATCGATGATGACCATGGCGCCGCGCTTTGCTTTTGCTGCCAGTGCTTTTTCGGCCAGCTCTTGCAAATGCAAATCAAGAGTGGTCACCACGTTGTATCCGGGCTCCGGCGGCGTAACGAGTTTCTCTGACGTTTTTTTTCCGTCTTTGTCGAAGGTGAGTTTGTATTCGCCGTTCTTTCCAGTCAGCATCTCGTTGAACGTCTGTTCGAGGCCTTCGCGTCCCTCCGTTTGCGGCCAGATCGTTTCATGGTTGTCGACAATGCCGTCCGGATTTCGACCCGTTTTCCCGGTGTAACCAACGATCTGCCCCGCGACTTTTCCGTTCGGGTAAATCCGGACGTAAACGGGGCGAACCATCATTCCCGGCGGCAGTTTGTCCTTAATTCCATCGTACTCCTGCGGCGTGAGGTTGGGTGCGATCTCAAAAGGCATAATGCCGCGGTTGCGGTAATGGCGAAGGATTGCCTCATCGGAAATCCGGAACCTGCGTCCTACCAACTGTCCGGCCTCATCTATTTTTTCTCTCGTATAGCTGAGCGCCTGCGCATCGGAAAAGTTCAACGGGGTCGGGAAAGTTATGACCAGGTTGTAAGTGAGCCGGGTTTGCGCCAGCGGCACTCCGTTGCGGTCGGTGATCTGTCCCCGCGGCGCCGGGATATCGAGCATAAAAGTCCGCGCCAGTTTTTGCGTTTCAAACGTGGGGACAATCGTTTCCTCTTCCGGTGAACCGCTTGGACTCGGCGCGGGCGTTGGAATGAGCGTCTGCGCGTGGATTGCCGTCGCTAGCGGAAGAAGCGACATCATCCACAGGTGGCCTGCAATTCTCATAATGTCATTCTGAGCGAAGCGAAGAATCTCGGATCATTTTCCCAACCGAAACAGAATAATAGACAGGGATGTTTCGCTTCGCTCAACATGGCAGATTCGTCAATGCCGCTGCAAAAACAGGTGCACTTCTTCCGCCAACTTTCTACCAATGCCTTCCGTGGCCGCGATCTCGTCAACCGTTGCCTTGCGGAGGCGATTCACTGAACCGAACCGCCGCAGCAACAGACTTTTCCGGTTCTGGCTCACGCCCGGGCAATCGTCCAGAATGCTCTCTTCGATTCGCTTTTTCATGAGCAACTGGTGATATGCGTTCGCAAATCGATGCGCTTCATCGCGGATCCGCTGAAGCAGACGCAGGGCAGGCGAATCCATCGGAAGGCGCAACGGCAACGCGCGGCCGGGTCGATAAATCTCCTCGTGTTCTTTCGCCAGGCCAATAATCGGGAGATCATGCAAGCCCAGTCGCTGCAATTCACGGCAGGCGGCCGACAGCTGACCTTTTCCTCCATCGACAATGATCAGGTCAGGCAAGCGAATAACCACTGGGCATTTCTGTTCGGTTACTTGGACGTTGGACGTTGGACGTTGGACGTTGAGCGTTTGCTTCTCTAGTCGTCGGATTCCATCTACCGTTTCTTCCTGCGAGTATTCCGCTGTGTCGGAATGGGCGGCTCGGGTTTCGAGCAAAATCCGCGAATATCTCCGCCGCACGACCTCGGCCATGCTGGCAAAATCATCCTGTCCTTCCACGGTGCGTACGCGGTAACGCCGGTAGTTGTTTTTGTCAGGAATCCCATCGCGGAAACAAACCATCGAGGCCACCACGTGTGTGGTAGAGATGTTCGAAATGTCGAAACATTCCATTACTCGAGGCGCATCTGAAAGCTGCAGTGCATCGGCCAACGACTGCACGTCTCCCGTTGGATCAATTGTGGTGGGCAAACTGCCGCGCGTGAATCGACGGATTGGTCGTGTGGTGCTGCGCAAATCCGCAACCATGTTGCGAAGCTCAGCTGCGTTCTCGAAATCCATTTTCTCCGCAGCCTTGTGCATTTGTTCTTCGAGCACGGCGATCATCTCTCGCGATTTGCCTTCCAGAAACTCGCACGCCTGCGCGACGCGCTCGCGATATTGCTCTGCGCTGATCTCGCTCAAACGAACTGGCACCTGATATGTCGCAGACTTCAATTCACGCTCGGTCGGCGCACCGCGGCCAAACGTGAGCACGCCAAACTTCTTGCGCATGAAATTAAGTGTTTGCCGCAGCGCGCCGGCATGCGCGTATGGTCCGAAGTAGCGACTGCCGTCGTCCTTCTTGAATCGGGCAAGGCGAAACCGCGGCCACTCTTCGGAAAGATCGACTCTCACCACGAGGAACCGTTTGTCGTCACGGAATGAGATATTGTAACGCGGTCGGTATTCCTTGATTAGTTTGCCTTCAAGCAAAACCGATTCCGCTTCGCTGCGGACAGTGTGTATTTCAAAATCCCACGTCGCGTCTAGCATGGCGCGCGTTTTCAAATCGGCCTGGGCTAATTTTGAGGGTAGGAAATACGAGCTCACGCGTTTTCGCAGGTCGCGCGCTTTGCCGACATAAATCACGCGGTTAAATCGATCCCGCATCAAGTACACACCCGGCTTGTGTGGGACCTCATGCACTTTCTTCTGCAGATCAGGCTTTTCTTTTTTCGATGCGGCCACGGGGCCGCTAAGTTATGCGAAATTGTGCGTTCGTCATTCTGAGCGGAGCGCAGCGGAGTCGAAGAATCCCGTGAAATTACCTGAGGGTTCCTCGGCGGGATCCCTTGACTTCGCTCGGGATGACAATGAAGTCTGTTGCAATAAAAAAGCGCCCGCGAGGTTTTCGCGGGCGCTCACATTTGTATTCGAAAACGACTCTACCGTTACGGTCTCGTCGTAGTGGTGGTCGTCGTTTCCTCGTGTTTAATCACAGCCGGAGCCTGAGGCTGGGCCAATACTACTTTTCGCACTACAACGCGGTCGCCCACTGTTGAGTAGTAAACGGTCGCCGGCATATCCGGGCGGATCGCTGACAAACTTACGACGCGTCCCGCCGGATCAACGACCGTGGTATCCTTCGTGTAGTAATACCGCACGGGCGCCGCAGACGACGTCGTTCGGAACATAAAGTAATCCGAGTCCGGGGTGTAGGTCACAATATTGCCCGCAGCGCTGGTCGTGGTCTGCTGGATGGTGCTCGTACCGGTTACGGGGTCGGTGGTCGTTGTGGTTGTTGACGTCTGCGCGAGCGCTATCCCCAGCGATGCCGCGCAAACTAGACTTACTGCTAATATTTTGGCTAATCTGATTTGTTTCATATTTCTCCCTCTGCTTTGATTCAAAGGATGTTCTCTATCATGTATTTTCCCGGTCCATTTAGACGGGAGTTTTTTCAGGTTTGCCATCATATCGTAAATTCCATGGCCGGCGGTCGTGTCCGCGGCGATGATCAAAGCTCCCGTGCCAGAACAACGTAACACTCTGCCCATGCAGGCTTTACCCGGTTTTCGCGATTTCCTGCCCGATCAGTGCGCCATACGGAATTACATTTTCGCACGCTGGCGCGAGGTCGCCCGCCGCTATGGCTTCCTCGAATGGGAAGGTCCGCCGCTGGAAGCGACCGAGCTGTACAAGAAGAAAAGCGGTGCGGAAATTGTCGAGCAGCTTTTCAATTTCATCGACAAAGGCGAGCGCGAAGTCGCCTTGCGTCCTGAGCTCACGCCAACGCTTGCTCGCGTCGTCGCGGCGCACGAACGCGAATTCAAGAAGCCACTCAAATGGTTTTCGATCGGACAATTTTTCCGATACGAGAAGCAACAGCGCGGCCGGTTGCGCGAGCATTTTCAGCTCAATTGTGACATCATCGGTGAAACGGAGCTCGCAGCCGACATCGAACTCGTCGCGCTTTGCATAGATATTCTGCGCGCCTTCGGGTTTACCGAAAAAGATTTCGTGGTCCGGATCAGCGACCGTGAATTCTGGACTGATTTTTTCCGCGAAGAGAAGGTGCCGGCTGAACGATGGGATGGGTTACTGCAAGCGATCGATAAATCCGCGCGCGAGCCACGCGACAAGACTGCGGAGAAACTCGGGGTTCTTGCCGATCCGGTCTTCGCGATCCTGAAGAGCGGCGGCAAAAGCACGAAGCTGGAGCAAGTCGTTGAGGGTTTGCGCGCTCGTGGCCTCGCCGATTTCATGACGATCGATGTGGGAATCGTTCGCGGCCTTGCCTATTACACCGGAGTCGTCTTTGAGGTGTTCGATCGCGCCGGGAAGTTTCGAGCAATCGCGGGCGGCGGACGCTACGACAATTTGATCGCGCAACTTAGCGACAGCGCGATCGCAATGTCAGCGCTTGGTTTTGCAATGGGCGACGTGGTGCTCGGGGAATTGATCAACGAAATTCCCCAAGCACGCGAAGCGATGCGGAAAGCAATCGCGAACGATATCAAGATCGATATCTATATCGTAATCGCCAAGGAACAGCGTCGCGCCGACGCTCTCGCACAAATTCAGCAACTACGCGATCGCGGTTATCGCATCGATTATTCGCTCACATCAACCAAAGTCGCTCGGCAGTTTCAGGCTGCCGAGGATTTGCGGGCGCGCTTCGCGCTCCTTTATGGAGATGAATGGCCGCAGGTGAAAATAAAAGATATGAGATTAGGCGAGCAAGAGCTTGTGGCGCACGAAAATCTCATTGCACACATTGCATCGAAGTTGCATTAGCACTTGGCCCGAATTCTGGGGAGCACACGCGCCCCGCGTCTTGATTGGAAAGTCTGGCCGGTTGGTTCGCATCCGTTGCAGCGGCGTCGCGCCGAAACAGGTTTGAATGCATCGCACCGCTCGTGTTTTCGCAGTCCGGAGAAGTTCGCGAGCGCGCGCGGACACGCTCGCCAACACGCGAGACGCCTGCGCTCCCCGGAAGCTAATCGCTTGCTGAATCTCGGGCTTCGCTCACAGTGCACTCGCATGTTTCGTACACACGAGTGCAATTCACTTCGCAAAAGCGATATCGGCAACGAAGTCACTCTTGCCGGATGGGTGAACGTTACCCGCGATCATGGCGGGGTGATTTTCATTGATTTGCGCGACCGTGAAGGCCTGACCCAGGTGGTTTTTCGCCCCGAGGAAAATGCGGAGCTTGCAAAGCAGGCGCACTCGCTGCGCGGCGAAGATGTCATTCAAGTGACAGGGACGGTCGCCGCCCGGTTACCGGGCACGGAAAATCCAAACCTCGCGACCGGCGACATTGAAATAATTCCGAGCAATCTACGTATTCTCAATCGTGCCGAGCCGCTGCCGTTCCCATTAGATGTCGAGCCGCAGAATGAAGATTTGCGGATGACGCACCGTTATTTGGATCTGCGCCGGCCACGGCTTGCTCGCAATTTGCGGATTCGTCATCGGGTCGCAAAGGCCACGCGCGATTACCTCGACAGCCAGGGATTCGTCGAGGTTGAAACACCGGTTCTGTCCAAGAGCACCCCGGAAGGCGCACGTGATTTTCTGGTGCCCAGCCGAATCATGTTGGGAAAATTTTACGCGCTGCCGCAAGCGCCGCAGCAATACAAACAACTGCTCATGGTTGCCGGCGTGGAAAAGTACTTCCAGATCGCAAAATGTTTTCGAGACGAAGATTTGCGCGCAGACCGGCAACCTGAATTCACGCAGATCGACATCGAAGCGTCCTTTGTTACGCCGGACGATATTTTCGCATTGGTTGAAGGAATGCTTGCGGCGATCTTCAAGGCGGCTCGGAATATTGAAATCAAAACGCCATTCGACCGGCTTGCTTACCGTGAAGCGCTCGATCGCTACGGCAGCGATAAGCCTGATCGCCGGTTCGAAATGGAGCTCGTCGATCTTGGTGAAGCGTTCCGTGAAAGCAGTTTCAAAGTTTTTCGTAATGCCCTTGATGCCGGCGGCGTCGTGAAAGCGATTAACGCAAAGGGGTTTGCCGGAATCACCATCGGCCAGGCTGATGAGCTTACTGAAATTGCAAAGCTGTACGGCGCCAGAGGTCTCGCATTTATCAAGATTGAGAACGGTGAATGGAAATCTCCGATCGTGAAGTTCTTCAGTGACGCCGAGAAGACCGCGTTGCAATCGAAGCTAAACATCGAAGAAGATGACTGCGTTTTCTTCGCCGCTGATAAATGGGAAATCGCCTGCGAGGTGTTGGGACGATTACGCCTGCGCATTGCAGAAATGCAGGATTTGCATGGTAGCGCGCCACCGGTCCGGGCCGGACTGGCATCTGGCGCGTCCGACTGGGATTTTCTCTGGATCACAGACTTTCCACTCTTCGAATGGAGTGCTGAGGACAACAAATGGAACGCAATGCACCATCCATTCACGCGACCAAAAGCCGAGGACATGCCGCTATTTGAGGCAGAGAAATTTCCGGAGGTTCGGGCCGAGGCATATGACGTTGTTTTGAACGGCGTCGAGATTGGCGGTGGCAGTATGCGAATTTACGAACCGGAGCTGCAGGAAAAAATGTTTGCAGCGCTCGGGATCAGTCCGGAAGCGCGAGAATCGCAGTTCGGCCATTTGCTGCGCGCTTTCCGCCTCGGGACCCCACCGCATGGCGGAATTGCGTTTGGCCTCGATCGTTTGGTGATGCTGATCTGTGGTGAACAAAGTATTCGCGATGTTATGGCTTTCCCGAAGAATAACCGGGCAATGGATCTCATGACTCAATCGCCTTCAGAAGTCGATCCAAAGCAGTTACGCGACCTTGGAGTTCAATTATCCAAAGAGAAAAAAGTGTAGGGGCGGCTGTATCAGCCGCGGTATTTTGCTCGCGACTCATAACATAGGGCGTACACCCCCTGATGATTCTGCTTGCCATCATTGTATGAGTTGCCCATGATGAAGCCCCGATGATTCGAGCGAATTGTCGGGCGCGGTTTACTGCAGCCGATTTCGACTTCATCGTACGCACGCTGGCGCGTTCGAAAACCGATCAGGTTTCTCTAGTCGATTTGTTGAGCGACGTCGAGACACGCGATTCGATTCTGGATCATCCCCGCCTGGTTGATGCGATTTTAAACAACTGCGGGCATCTTCGAATTTCGTCGCAGTTTTATTTCTACGTACTCGCTCGCCACGTCTTGCGGCAGGGAGGCATCGGAGATCGAAAGCTTTGCGATTACGTTGCATCGTTGCTGGAAACATTTTCGCGGGCGAGCAGGCTTCACATTTCCGACGAAACACATCATCTGGCTGAGCAATACATTTCCGATATCCTGATCGCCCTGAGTCGTGCCACTCCAGAGCAGGCATTCTTGCTTCGGGCTCACATTGGCAATTACTCGTTGTTCATCAGCGGAATTTTTCACGAGAATACCCAACGACGCAGTTTGCGCGGCGGACCGCACATCGAGTTTTACGAGCAAGTCGGCCGGATGAACTATCAACTCGTGTCTTCGCACGCGGTGGCTCGTCGGTGCGAACTGAATGACGTGTTCGAAGGATTGGCGGATCGATTTCGAGAGGTTCGGCTCGCATTGAATCAACTTTCCGATCAGTTGCTTAACCTGGACGATGACGCGCGCCCTGCACTTTCCTTGTGAACGAGATGCTGTTCAGACGTAAGGAACATCGGCACGTTGCCTGTGCGGTCAGCGGGCATCCTGGCTGCTGCGACCATCGCAGCCGGGTCAAACTCCGCTGGGACTACAGACTGAAACTGTATGTTCCTGCAACTGCCGAGCCTTTTATATCAATCGCTCCTTCCGGTCTGTGAACGAGACATTGTTCAGCCAAATTCAGCGATTATTCGAGCGCACGTACGCGCAAGTCGGAATCAATCTGGAAGATTGTCTGATTGATCAGACTCGCTGCACGCAATTATCGATCCTCGCGGGAACATCGGCCCGGGAATTGAGCGAACTCGCGCGCACATTTTTGCGGCGAGCTGGTGACCAGCTGTACGTCGGCATTTATTATTCCCGCTGGCTCATTGAACAACTCGAACAACACGATCCGCGTGCGGGGTTGGGGGACCGCAACATCCGATCGCTGATCGCATTTGTTGAAGAACTCAACCATGCGTTGCACGCTGCACTGCAGTTCAAACGCGGAGTGCGCGAGATCACGTCCGAAGATTTTGCGCGGAACCTTGAGCTTCAGGCGCAGGTGGACACTTATTTCGTTCTTTTACTCTTCGTCGCATTTTTCCGGAAAACGCAACGCGTGTCTGTGACAGACCGCCGCTGGCTGCGTTTTCACCTTTTCGCGCGGCAATGCCCCGAGGCTTTTCGCGACGCGAACCTGCGTGGCCGTTACCTCGAGACAAGCCAACTCGCCGCGAATTACACGCGTTTCCTCGACACGCTGAATGCTGTTCGTCGTCTCGATGAAATCCGGCGCTTTCACTCCCTCGATTACGGTGGGAAAAAAGCGCGGATTCTCGCGCTCATGAGCGGCGGAACATAGACCTCCCGGTCTGTGCGCCGACCGGAGTTGCATTCCGCTGAAGCAGCGGCAGAAAGCAGGGTTCAAACCCGCTGCGCACACAGGCTACAATCACCGGGTCCCATGAAATCCGCCAAGTAATCTATTGCGGCTGCCGAGACACTGAGATTGATTTGGCCATGAGGACCTATCCAAAAAGCCCAAAAGAAATGACCAAAGGCATTATGTATTTCCCGCGTATGCTGGACAAGAT